>NZ_LWGM01000023.1 GCF_001750215.1 Isoptericola variabilis
GGTGAACGGCGTGCGGCTGGTGACGTCGTCGGCGTTCGTGGACGGCGCGGAGGGCCCACGTCACGGGCGTCGGCGCGTCGAGCGCGGTGACGAGCGTGAAGAGGCCGATGGCGCCGGCCATGAGCGCGCCGACGAGGGCGAGGAGCGCGCCGCGGCGCCGGTAGGTGTCGAAGCGGCCGTACAGCGAGGTCAGCGCGCCGAGCGCCGCGAAGCCGGCGAGCTCCTGATGGCCCGCGAGGCCGAAGCCGACGAGGGCCAGCGCTCCCGCGACGCCCACGCGGACGGCGGGCGCGACCGCGGCGTCCGCCCGGCCCACCTGGAGGGACTCCCGGAGCACGGAGGGGTCGAGGAGCTCGCGGGCGGTGGACGTGACGGGGGCGAGGGGATGAGTCGACATGCTTGCCTCAGTCTACCGATTCCTCGGTGGCTCCCGGTCAGGCGCGGCACCGGGCGCGGAGGCGGCCCGCCCGCGGCGGCCGTCCCGGGCCTCCAGCATCCCCGGACGCGCCGCGGCCCGCCGCCGGTGGTGCCGGCGACGGGCCGCGGGGGAGACGGCGGTGGGCCGTCGGAGGAGTCGTCAGGCCTGCGGCGGCGTCGTCATCTTCAGCACGTCGAGGGCGGCGTCGAGCTGCTCCTCGGTGATCGCGCCCCGCTCGACGAACCCGAGCGCGATCACGGCCTCGCGCACCGTGACGCCCTCGGCGACGGCGTGCTTGGCCACCTTCGCGGCGGACTCGTAGCCGATGACGCGGTTGAGCGGCGTGACGATCGACGGGGAGGACTCCGCGTAGGCGCGGGCCTTCTCGACGTTCGCGGTGATGCCCGCGACGGTGCGGTCGGCGAGCACGCGCGAGGCGTTCGCGAGCAGGCGGACCGACTCCAGCACGCCCTGCGCGATGACTGGGATCTGCACGTTGAGCTCGAACGAGCCCGACGCGCCGGCCCACGCCACGGTGGCGTCGTTGCCGACCACGCGGGCGGCGACCATGAGCACGGCCTCCGGCACCACGGGGTTGACCTTGCCCGGCATGATCGACGAGCCCGGCTGCAGGTCGGGGATGAAGATCTCGCCCAGGCCGGTGTTGGGGCCGGAGCCCATCCAGCGCAGGTCGTTGCAGACCTTGGTGAGCGACACGGCGATGGTCTTCAGCGCGCCGGACAGCTCCACCAGGCCGTCGCGGGCGGACTGCGCCTCGAAGTGGTCGCGCGCCTCGGTCAGCGGCAGGCCGGTGTCCTCGCGCAGCAGGGCGATGACCCGCTGCGGGAACCCGGCGGGCGTGTTGATGCCGGTGCCGACGGCGGTGCCGCCGAGCGGCACCTCGGCGACGCGGGGCAGGGCCGCCTCGAGCCGCTCGATCCCGTACCGGACTGCGGCGGCGTACCCGCCGAACTCCTGGCCCAGCGTCACGGGCGTGGCGTCCATGAGGTGCGTGCGGCCGGACTTCACCACGGTGGCGAACTCGTCGGCCTTGGCCTGCAGCGCGCCGGCCAGGTGCGTCAGCGCCGGCACCAGGTCGTTGATGACGCCGGCGGTGGCGGCCACGTGCACCGACGTCGGGAAGACGTCGTTGGAGGACTGCGAGGCGTTGACGTGGTCGTTCGGGTGCACGTCCGCGCCGAGGGCGCGGGTGGCGAGCGTGGCGAGCACCTCGTTGGTGTTCATGTTCGACGACGTGCCCGAGCCGGTCTGGAAGACGTCGACCGGGAAGTGCGCGTCGTGCGCGCCGGAGGCGACCTCGTCGGCGGCGGCGACGATGGCGTCCGCGACGGCCTGGTCCAGCACGCCCAGCTCGGCGTTGGCGCGGGCGGCGGCCTTCTTGATCCTCGCCAGGGCCTCGATGTGGCCCCGCTCGAGCGGCGTGCCGGAGATCGGGAAGTTCTCCACGGCGCGCTGCGTCTGCGCGCGGTACAGGGCCTGCGCCGGGACGCGGACCTCGCCCATCGTGTCGTGCTCGATGCGGTACTCGATCTCGGCGCCCGGGGCACCGTTGACGGCGGCGTCAGAAGTCATGTCCCTATCGTGCCGCACGCCCCCGGGTGGCCGGTTCGTGACGCGGGTCACGGCCGGCCGCCCGGGGGCGTGCGGCGGCGGGCGTCAGGCCGTGGCGACCTGAGCGGGCTCGCCGACGTCGCCCGCGACCTCCACGAGGCGCGCGCTGCCGTCCTCGAGGTCGTACTCCACGCCGACGATCGCCACGCGTCCCTCGGTCACGGCGCGCTCGAGCGCCGCGGAGTAGCCGCGCAGCATGGCGACGGTGTGCCGCACGTGCTCGGTGCGCAGGGTGTCCGGGTCGAACAGCGCGTCCCGCGCCCCGTCGCCGGCCCGGGCGGTGATGGCGGCGACCGAGGGCATCACCCGGTCGACCACGGCGCGCACGAACCCCGGCGGCTGCTCGCCCGTGGCGAGGGTGTGGGCGGTGGCCGCGACGGCCCCGCACGAGTCGTGGCCCAGCACCACGACCAAGGACGCGCCCAGCACCTCGGTGCCGTACTCGATCGACCCGAGCACGGTGGTGTCCACGACGTGCCCGGCGGTGCGGACGACGAAGACGTCGCCCAGGCCCTGGTCGAAGATGATCTCGGCGGCCACCCGCGAGTCGGAGCAGCCGAAGATCACCGTGTGCGGGTGCTGCGCGGCGCGCAGCTCGCGGCGCCGGGCCGCGCCCTGCGACGGGTGCTCCGGCGCGTCGCGCACGAAGCGCTCGTTGCCCGCGCGCAGGGCCGCCCAGGCCTCCGCGGGGGTCGGCCGGGCCGGCGTGCCTTCCGCCGTGCTGGTCATGTCCGTGCTCACTGCTCCTCCTCGACGACGACGGTGGTCTGCTCGACCTCCTCGACCGTGACACGCACGCCGGCCGGCGCGCCGTCACCGGCCTGCGCGGCCGCGAGCCGCTCGCGGGCGCCGTCGAGCCACTCCTGGCAGCGTGCGGCCAGCGCCTCGCCGCGCTCCCACAGCGCGAGCGAGACCTCGAGGGGCTCGCCGCCGGCCTCGAGGCGCTGCACGACGCGCACCAGCTCGTCGCGCGCCTGCTCGTAGCCGAGGGCGGAGGGGTCCGGGAGGGTGCTGAGGTCGGTGGGGTCGGTCACGGAAGACAGTCAACAACACCCGGCCGACATCCTCCGACGGCGGTCCACGACGCGGCCGTAGCGGTCCCGGCCGCCGCGGCGCCGGCTCCGGCGGAGCTGCGGCGCCCGCCGCGGCGTGGCCCCGCCGCCAGCTCTGGGTGGCAGATATCGGCTTGCCCGCGGCCGCCCGGCACCGGGACGATGCGCGGCATGGGACACCTGGAGGTGGCGCACGTCGAGCACGTGCTGCCCGACGGCCGCACGCTCCTCGACGACGTCTCCTTCCGCGTCCCCGAGGGCAGCGCCACCGCGCTGGTCGGGCCCAACGGCGCGGGCAAGACGACGCTGCTGCGGCTGATCACCGGCGAGCTCGTGCCCGAGGCCGGCTCCGTCGTGGTCGGCGGCGGGCTCGGCGTCATGCCGCAGTTCGTGGGGTCCGTGCGTGACGAGTCGACGGTGCGCGACCTGCTCGTCGCCGTCGCGCCGCAGCAGCTGCGCGACGCCGCCCGTGCCGTCGACGCCGCCGAGACGGCCATGATCGAGGTGGACGACGAGGCGGCGCAGATGGCCTACGCCCAGGCGCTCGCCGACTGGGCCGACGTGCGCGGGTACGAGGCCGAGACGCTGTGGGACGAGTGCACCATGGCGGCCCTCGGCGTCCCGTACGACCGCGCGCAGTTCCGGCAGGTGCGCACGCTGTCCGGCGGCGAGCAGAAGCGGCTGGTGCTCGAGGCGCTGCTGCGCGGCCCCGACGAGGTGCTGCTGCTCGACGAGCCGGACAACTACCTCGACGTGCCGGGCAAGCGCTGGCTCGAGGAGCAGCTGCGCGCCACGCGCAAGACGGTGCTGTTCGTCAGCCACGACCGCGAGCTGCTGGCCCGGGCCGCCGACCGGATCGTGGCGCTCGAGCCCGGCCCCTCCGGCGCGGACGCCTGGGTGCACGGCGGCGGCTTCGCCACCTTCCACGACGCCCGCCGCGAGCGGTTCGCCCGCTTCGAGGAGCTGCGCCGCCGCTGGGACGAGAAGCACGCCCAGCTGAAGAAGCTCGTGCTCACGCTCCGCCAGGCCGCCGCCGTCAGCCACGAGATGGCCTCCCGCTACCGCGCCGCCCAGACGCGCCTGGCGAAGTTCGAGGAGGCCGGGCCGCCGCCCGAGCCGCCGCGCGAGCAGGACATCACCATGCGCCTGCGCGGCGGGCGCACCGGGCTGCGCGCGGTCACCTGCGAGCGGCTCGAGCTGACCGGGCTGATGAAGCCGTTCGACCTCGAGGTCTTCTACGGCGAGCGCGTCGCCGTGCTCGGCTCGAACGGCTCGGGCAAGTCGCACTTCCTGCGCCTGCTGGCGGGCGAGGACGTCACGCACGGCGGCACCTGGAAGCTCGGGGCGCGCGTGGTGCCGGGGCACTTCGCGCAGACGCACGCGCACCCGGAGCTGGTCGGCCGCACGCTCGTGGACGTCCTGTGGACCGACCACGCGCTGCAGCTCGGCCCGGCGATGGCCGCGCTGCGCCGCTACGAGCTGACGGCGGCGGCCGAGCGGCCGTTCGACCGGCTCTCCGGCGGCCAGCAGGCGCGGTTCCAGATCCTGCAGCTGGAGCTGAGCGGCTGCACGGCCCTGCTGCTCGACGAGCCCACCGACAACCTCGACCTCGAGTCGGCCGAGGCGCTCCAGGAGGGGCTGGAGGCGTTCGAGGGCACCGTGCTGGCCGTGACGCACGACCGGTGGTTCGCGCGCGGGTTCGACCGGTTCCTCGTGTTCGGCTCGGACGGCGTGGTGCGCGAGACCGCCGAGCCGGTGTGGGACGAGCGGCGGGTCGAGCGGGCGCGCTGAGCCCGCGTCGCGCGCCTCCTGCGGGGCGTCAGCTCCGTCTCAGGCCGCCCCGGCCGCGGTCGGCCGCTCGGGGGAGACCAGGTCGGGCGTGACGGTCGCCCCGAGCTCGCCCCGCGCGAGCCGCAGCCGCACGCCGGAGCCGGCCGGGGCGTCGTCGGGCTCGCGCACCACGTGCCCGTCCGGCCGCTGCACGACGGCGTAGCCACGCTCGAGCGTCGAGGCGGGGGACAGCGCCCGCACCTGCGCCTCGAGCCGGCCAACCTCGCCGGAGGCGCGCAGCAGCAGGGCGTCGAGCAGGTGCCGGGCGTGTCGCAGCGCCTGCTCGACGTCGCGCTCGCGCGCCTCGACCATCGTCTCCGGCCGGGCGAGCACCGGGCGGGAGCGGATGCCGTCGAGCCCGTGCTGCTCGCGGTCGACCAGGGCGGTGACCGCCGCCCGCATGGCGCGCCGGGCGCGGTCGAGGCGCAGCCGCTCCTCGGCGACGTCGGGCACGACGCGCTTGGCGGCGTCGGTGGGCGTCGAGGCGCGGTAGTCGGCGACGAGGTCCAGCAGCGGCGTGTCGGTCTCGTGCCCGATGGCGGACACCAGCGGGGTGCGGGCGGCCGCGGCGGCCCGCACGAGCGCCTCGTTGCTGAACGGCAGAAGGTCCTCCACCGCGCCGCCGCCGCGGGCGACGACGATGACCTCGACCTCGGGCATCGCGTCCAGCTCGGCGATCGCTTCGCCGACCTCGCGCACGGCGTTGACGCCCTGCACGGCGACCTCGCGGATCTCGAAGCGCACCTGCGGCCAGCGGGCGCGGGCGTTGACCACGACGTCGTGCTCGGCCTTCGACTCGCGCCCGCACACCAGGCCCACCACGGCGGGCAGGAACGGCAGCGGCCGCTTGCGGTCGGCGTCGAACAGCCCCTCGGCGGCGAGCACGCGCTTGAGCTGATCGATGCGCGCCAGCAGCTCGCCGATGCCGACCATCCGCACGTCGGCCGCGCGCAGCGACAGCCGGCCCGTCTTGACCCAGAACTCCGGCTTGGCGTGCACGACGACCTGGTCGCCCTTCTCGGGCCGCCGGTCCAGGCCGTGCATCACCCGGGTGAGCATGTGCACCGGGAGGGACGCCTCGGCGTCGGTGTCGCGCAGAGTGAGGAACTGCATACCCGAGGTGGGGCGGAAGGTGTGCTCGACGATCTGCCCCTCGACCCACACCGGCGACATCCGGTCCACGTACCAGCGGATCTTGTCCGCCAGCAGCCGCACCGGCCAGGGCCGCTGGGCGCTCGTGTCGGCCGCCTTCTCCGGCAGCGGCTGGGGCGCGGGCGGGGTCTCGGCGGGCTCGTCGGTCACGCGCCCCAGCATGCCGCACCCCGCCCACACAGGGTGTCCACACCCGCCCACCTAGACTGGCCGGGTGACAGCCACGAGCACCGCCACCGCGACCGGAACGCCGACCCGCACCAAGCGGGTGCTGCTCGCCGCCCCGCGCGGCTACTGCGCCGGCGTCGACCGTGCCGTCGTCGCCGTCGAGAAGGCCCTCGAGACCTACGGCGCCCCGGTCTACGTGCGCAAGGAGATCGTGCACAACAAGCACGTCGTGGAGACCCTGCGCGAGCGGGGCGCGATCTTCGTCAACGACACCGACGAGGTGCCCGAGGGCGCCCGCCTGGTGTTCTCCGCGCACGGCGTCTCGCCCGCGGTCCGCGAGGCCGCCGCGGCGCGCAGCCTTGCCACGATCGACGCCACGTGCCCCCTGGTCACCAAGGTGCACAAGGAGGCCGTGCGGTTCGCCAAGGACGACTACGACATCCTGCTCATCGGCCACACGGGCCACGAGGAGGTCGAGGGGACGGCCGGCGAGGCCCCCGACCACGTGCAGGTCGTCAACTCCCCGGAGGAGGTCGACCAGGTCGTCGTGCGCGACCCGGCGAAGGTCGTGTGGATCTCCCAGACCACCCTGTCCGTCGACGAGACGATGGAGACGGTCCGCCGCCTGCGCGAGAAGTTCCCGTCGCTGCAGGACCCGCCGAGCGACGACATCTGCTACGCCACGCAGAACCGCCAGGTCGCGGTGAAGAAGCTCGCGCCCGAGTGCGACGTCGTCATCGTGGTCGGCTCGGCGAACTCGTCGAACTCCGTGCGCCTGGTGGAGGTCGCCCTGCAGTCCGGCGCCCGCACGTCCTACCGCGTGGACCGCGCGGCGGAGATCCGCGAGGAGTGGCTCGACGGCGCGGCCACGGTGGGCGTGACCTCGGGCGCCTCCGTGCCGGAGATCCTGGTGCGGGACGTGATCGAGCACCTCGCCGCGCGCGGCTTCGGCGACGTGGAGGAGGTGCGCACCGCGACCGAGGACCTCATGTTCTCGCTGCCCCGCGAGCTGCGCGCCGGCCTCAAGGCCGCCGGCCAGGACGAGAAGCGGCCGCGCCGCGAGCAGCGCACTGCGCTGCCGGTCACGCCGGTCTGAGCCGGCGAGCCGCCGGCGCGGGCGGGCCGGCGGCGACGTCGCCGACGGCCTCGCACCGTCGCTGACGCCGAAGGCCCGGCCCCTCTGCTCGGGGGCCGGGCCTTCGGCGTCTCGCGTCGTCGGGTGGGTGTCAGCCCGCGGCGGCCGCGCCGTCGGACCGCTCGCCCTGCGCCTCCAGCGCCCGCTGGTCGGCGGCGGCGAGGGCCTCGACCTCGGCGGACGCGCCGCCGGCGACCGTGACGCGGCGCTCGCTCACGGCCACCGTGTCGATGGCGACGACGCGCTCGTCCTCGGCCGCCAGGAGCTCGGGCTTGGTGATGGGCCGCGGCACCTCCTCGATGCCGCGGACCTCCTCGACCAGGTCCTTCTCGTCGACGACGTCGAGCTCGACCATCCGGCGGGCCGAGGTGAGCACGTTGCGCTCGAGCGAGCCGATCATCGAGTTGTAGCTCTTGGTCGCCGTCTCCAGCGCCCGGCCCGTCTTGGTGATGTGGCCGGTCATCGTGACCAGGCGCGAGTAGAGCTCCTTGCCCACGGTGAGCACCTTCTGGGCGTTCTCGGCCAGCGCCTCCTGCCGCCACGCGTAGGCGACCGTGCGCAGCAGCGCGACCATCGTCATCGGGGTGGCCACGACCACGTTCTTGCTCACGGCGTACTCGAGCAGGTCCGGCTCGCGCTCCACGGCGGCCGACAGGAACGCCTCGGCCGGCACGAACATGACCACGAACTCCGGCGCGGGGGAGAACTGGTCCCAGTACTTCTTGCTCGCCAGGTCGTCGACGTGCTTCTTCATGTGCCGCACGTGCGCGTCCAGGCGCTGCTCGCGGTAGTCGGCGTCGCCGGTCTGCTGCGCCTCCAGGTAGCCGAGGAACGCGACCTTGGAGTCGACCACCACGTGCTTGCCGCCGGCCAGGTGCACCACCATGTCCGGGCGCAGCAGGCCGTCGTCGGTCGACACCTGCGCCTGCTCGGTGAAGTCGACGCGGCTCAGCATGCCGGCGGCCTCGACGACGCGGCGCAGCTGCAGCTCGCCCCACGCGCCACGGGTCTGGGAGGAGCGCAGCGCGGTGACCAGCTCGCTGGTGCCGGTGCGCAGCTGCTCGTTGGCGGTGGCGAGCTGGCGCAGGTGCTCGCCGAGGGTCGACTGCCCCTCGACGCGAGCCTTCTCGGCCTCGGCCACCTCGGCGCGCACCTTCTCGACGGCCTTGCTCAGCGGGTCCACGAGCGCGCGGAACGCCTGCTCGCGCTGGGCGAGCACCTCCTCGTTCTTGACGGTGCTGGCGCGCAGCCGCTGGTCGGCCAGCTCGAGGAACTGCTGCTGGCTGGCCTGCAGCACGTCGCCCGCCACGGCCTTGAACCGGCGCGCGGTGGCCTCGGCGTCCTCCTTGGCCTCGCGCACCTGGCGCTCCGCCTCCTCGCGCACCTCGGCGACCCGGCGCTCCGCCTGGGCCTGCGCCTCGGCCAGCCGGCGCTGGGCGTCGTCGCGCGCCAGGTCGAGCTGCTCGCGCAGGCCTGCCGTCTCCCGACGGGCGGCCTCCAGGTCGGCGTGCCCGCGCGCCAGCTCGATGTCGGCCGAGCGGCGCTCGGCCGAGGCGCGGTTGGCGGCCACGAGCCAGCCGACCAGGACGCCCACCGCGAGGGCGCCCAGCAGCAGCAAGATCCAGGTCGTCGTCATGCGGTCAGGGTGGCACGGCCCACCGACAGCGCGTGGCCGCCGCCCCGACCGGCCGCCCGACCGGCCACCCGCCCGGCCACTCGGCCCGGCCACTCGGCCCGGCCACTCGGTCGCGCACCCGGCCCTCCATCCTCCGGCGCGCCCGCCACCAGCGCGTCGAGCCGCCTCGATAGGGTCGAAGCGGCCCTACGACGAGAAGGTGATCCCCCTGACCGCCCCCACGCCGCCGCCCGGACCACCGCAGTCCACGCCGCAGCCCGCGACGCCGCAGCCCACGCCGCCCGACCCCGCCGCCGCCCTGTCGCTGCGGGGCCTGTGGAAGCGCTTCGGGCAGAAGATCGCCGTCGCCGGCGTCGACCTCGACGTCCCGGCCGGCTCCTTCTACGGCCTCGTCGGCCCCAACGGCGCCGGCAAGACCACCACCCTGTCCATGGCGACCGGCCTGCTGCGGCCGGACTTCGGCGTCGCGACGGTGCTCGGCACGGACATGTGGGCGGACACGGTGGCGGCCAAGGCCCGGCTCGGGGTGCTGCCCGACGGCGTGCGCCTCTTCGACCGGCTCACCGGCGCCCAGCTCATCACCTACGCCGGCCTGCTGCGGGGGATGGACCGTGCCACGGTGGCCGAGCGCACCGAGGACCTGCTGCGCGCGATGGACCTGCTCGGCGACCGCGACACGTTCGTCGTCGACTACTCCGCCGGCATGACCAAGAAGGTCGCCCTCGCCGCGGCCCTCATCCACGCGCCGCGGGTGCTCGTGCTCGACGAGCCGTTCGAGGCCGTCGACCCGGTCAGCGCCGCCAACATCCGCGACATCCTGCACGCCTACGTCGGCGACGGCGGCACCGTGGTCGTCTCCAGCCACGTCATGGACCTCGTCCAGCGGATGTGCTCGCACGTGGCCGTCATCGCCGGCGGGCACGTCCTCGCCTCCGGCACGGTCGACGAGGTGCGCGGCGGGCAGAGCCTGGAGGACCGGTTCGTCGCGCTCGTCGGCGGTCGCATCGAGGGGGAGGGTCTGGCGTGGTTGCGCAGCTCGTCCGCCTCAAGCTGACCCTCCTGGTCAACGGGTACCGGCGCAGCGTCTGGCAGACGGTCGGCGTCGTCCTGGGCTCGCTGTACGCGCTGTCGCTCGTCGCGCTCGTCGTGGTGGGGGCGGTGGTGCTCGGCACGACCGAGCCGCGGCTGGCGGCCCCGGTGCTGGTCCTCGGCGGCGCCGTGCTGGTGCTGGGCTGGCTCGTGGTGCCCGTCTTCGCCTACGGCGTGGACGCGACGCTCGACCCGCACCGCTTCGTCACCTACCCGATCCCGCGCCGGCGCCTGCTGGCGGGCCTCGCCGCCGGCGGCGTGGTCTCCGTGCCGGGGATCGCCACGGCGCTCGCGGTGCTCGGCGTCGCGCTGGCCTGGTGGCGCTCGCCGCTGGCCCTGGTCGCCGCGGTCGTCGGCGCCGTGGGCGCCCTGGCGCTGTGCGTCGTCGGCTCGCGGGCGCTGACCACGCTGCTCGCGCCGCTGCTGGAGTCGCGGCGCTCGCGCGAGGTGCTCACCATCGCGGCCTTCGTCCCCATCATGCTCGCCGGGCCCGCGATCGGGTGGTTCAGCCGCCGTCTCGGCGACGGCGCCACCGACGCGGACGCGGTGCGCGCGCTGCTCACCGACCTGGCCGACGTCGTCGGCTGGACGCCGCTCGGCGCCCCCTGGGGCGTCCCGGCCGCGGTCCACGACGGCGACGGGGGCGTCGCCGCCGGCCGCCTCGCCGTGCTCCTGGCGACCCTGGCGCTGGCCTGGTGGGTGTGGGACCGCGCGCTGGCCCGCACGCTGGAGACGCCGGCCGAGGGCGGCGCGAAGGGCGCGCGGGGCAAGGGCCTGGGCTGGTTCGACCGCGTCCCGGCCACCCCGACGGGCGCCGTCGCCGCCCGCGCCGCGACCTACTGGCTGCGCGACCCGCGCTACTCCGCGTCGATCGCGATCATCCCGCTGCTGCCGGTGGTGCTGGCCTTCGCCGGCCAGACCTCCGGGGAGGGGCCGGGCATGGCGGTGATGCTGATCCTCGCGCCCCTGACCGCCTGGGTGCTCGGCTTCAGCGTCTCCAACGACATCGCCTACGACCACACCGCCTTCGCGCTGCACGTGGCCACGGGCACCACCGGACGCACCGACCGCTGGGGCCGTGCGCTGCCGGTGCTGGTGGCCGGCACGCCGCTCGTGGTGGTGTTCGCGGTCCTGTCGGCCGGGCTGTCCGGGCGCTGGACCGACCTGCCCGCGCTGCTGGGGCTCAGCCTGGGCACGCTCGCGCTGTCGACCGGGGTGTCGAGCGCGGTGTCCGCCCACTGGCTGTACCCGGTGCCCAAGCCGGGGGAGAGCCCGTTCAAGCAGCCCCAGGGCGCCGTCGGCGCGACGATGGTCGCGCAGGGCGTCGCCGGCCTGGCCACGTTCGTGCTGTCGCTGCCGGCCCTGGCCCTGGCGCTCGTCGCGATCCTGCTGCCCAGCCCCGCGCTCGGGTGGGTCACGCTGGCCGTCGGCCCGGCCGTGGGCGTCGTCGTGCTCGTGCTCGGCGTGCGCTGGGGCGCCCGCGCCTACGACCGGCGCGCGCCGGAGCTGCTGCAGCGCGTGCTGTCGTACGCCTGACGGCGCCGGTCGTCCGACCCGTAGACTGTCCCGACGTGGCTCTCACCATCGGCATCGTCGGCCTGCCCAACGTCGGCAAGTCCACCCTCTTCAACGCCCTGACGCGCAACCAGGTGCTCGCGGCGAACTACCCGTTCGCCACCATCGAGCCCAACGTGGGGGTGGTGCCGCTGCCGGACCCGCGGCTCGACAGGCTGGCGGAGCTGTTCGCCAGCGAGCGGACGCTGCCGGCCACGGTCTCGTTCGTGGACATCGCGGGCATCGTCAAGGGCGCGAGCGAGGGCGAGGGCCTCGGCAACAAGTTCCTCGCGAACATCCGCGAGGCGGACGCGATCTGCCAGGTGACGCGCGTCTTCGACGACCCCGACGTGGTGCGCGTCGAGGGCTCCGTGGACGCCCCGGGTGACATCGAGACGATCTCGACCGAGCTGATCCTCGCCGACCTCCAGACCCTCGAGAAGGCGCTGCCGCGCCTCGAGAAGGAGGTCAAGATCAAGAAGGGCGACGCCGCGTTCCTCGAGGCGGCGCGCACGGCGCAGCGCATCCTGGAGGCCGGCACCACCCTGTTCCAGGGCGCGGCGGCCGAGGGGCTGGACCTGGCGGACGTCGCGTCGCTGCAGCTCATGACCGCCAAGCCGTTCATCTACGTCTTCAACACCGACGATGCCGGGCTGGCCGACGCCGACCGGCAGGCCGCCCTGCGCGAGCTCGTCGCCCCCGCCCAGGCGATCTTCCTGGACGCCAAGTTCGAGGCCGAGCTCGTCGAGCTCGAGCCGGACGAGGCGCGGGAGATGCTCGAGTCCACCGGGCAGGAGGAGTCCGGGCTCGACCAGCTCGCCCGCGTCGGCTTCGA
The DNA here is from genome assembly GCF_001750215.1 of Isoptericola variabilis. Taxonomy (GTDB): domain Bacteria; phylum Actinomycetota; class Actinomycetes; order Actinomycetales; family Cellulomonadaceae; genus Puerhibacterium; species Puerhibacterium variabilis_A. The sequence continues at coordinate 12,502 of NZ_LWGM01000023.1, forward strand.
CACCCTGGGCCTGCAGACCTTCCTCACCGCGGGACCCAAGGAGTCGCGCGCCTGGACGATCCACAAGGGCTGGACGGCCCCGCAGGCCGCCGGCGTCATCCACACCGACTTCGAGCGCGGCTTCATCAAGGCCGAGGTCATCTCGTTCGACGACCTCGTCGAGGCCGGCTCCGTCGCCGCGGCCCGCTCCGCCGGCAAGGCCCGCGTCGAAGGCAAGGACTACGTCATGCAGGACGGCGACGTCGTGGAGTTCCGCTTCAACGTCTGAGTCAGGTGGGCCCGCCGTCCTCGCCCCGAGGGCGGCCAGGCCTCGGGGCACGCGAAGAGGGGGCGGCCGGTGGCCGCCCCCTCTCCTCACGTCCCGGCCCGGTCAGAGGCCGGCGGTGCCGCGGTCGGAGCGGTCGTACCCGCGGGTGTCGACGCGCTCGTCGTCGCCCTCGATCTCCTTGGCGAGCAGGAAGGCGCCGACGGCCCACAGCAGGGCGCCGATGAGGCCGATCCACACGCCGATGTCGACGCCGAGGTTGTCACCGCGCTCGAGGCCGCCCATCGGGTTGATCCCGAAGGCCAGGCACTGCAGCGTCGCGGCGATGCCCACCGCCATCGTCACGAGCGTCAGGCCGCGGTGCTGCCCGCGGCGCGCACGCCGGGCCGCGTAGACCAGGGCGATCAGCAGGCCGATGCCCAGGTAGGCGATGAAGGGGACCAGGGAGTCCGTCTCGTACCCGGTGCGGGGGTCGGCACCCTCCTCGGGGTTCACCCAGTTGAAGAACGGGGCGACGTTGAAGATGACGATGCCGACGGCGGCGACCGCCAGCCCGGTCGTCTTCGCCCGGCGGGTGTCGTGCTCGACGTTGCGGCCGGGCGTGCCCGGTGTGCCAGAAGTAGCCATGGAGTGCTCCGTTCGTGTGCGGCGGATCCTCAGGACGCGTCACGCTCGCATCCAGGCAGACCGCTCGCCACCCGGCGCTGCGAAAGGCGTCGCTGCAGGTCAGCGGAGGAAAAGGACGCGGCACGCCGTGGGAGTGCGCCCCCGCGGTCGACCGCCGGAGGGCGCGGCGGCCGCTTTGCGTCGCGCCGGCGGGGCGGAGTGTCGTGCCGTGCGGCCCCGGCAGGGCGAGCCGAGAGGCTCGCGAGGTCGCGTGTGCTGGGCGGGATCGCGAGGTCCTGGTGCGACCCGTCGCCGGACACTTCCGACAGTACTCCGGCGCCCGCCACGTCACACCGGTCCCGGCAGGAGATTTTCGTGCCGCTGGGCGCGTGACGACTCGCGACGGGAGTCGGGCCCGGTCCTGGGTCCATACCGGGCGCGAGCGTGGCGGATGCGTGGGAGCGTGGAGCTCGGCCGCAGACGAGCCGGCCCAGGTCCCGACGACCGCATCGATCCCGCGCCCCAGCGCGATCCTTGCCACATTCCGCCGTCGTTCTTTACCCCGTGCTAAGGTTCCGCACCGGTAATTCACGTGATCTTCAGGGAAAGGACGCAACAGGCGGCCGCACCACCAGAGAATCACCCGTGGCTGCCGAGGATCATGAGCAATCCAGAAACGACCAGGTCGCTGATCGAGACCCTCAAGAAGTCGACCGCCCGCAGGCCGCGCACGCCGCGCTCGCACGGCACCGACTGGATCGTGTTCGGGGTGGCGGCCGCGGCCGCCGTCGCCTTCGTCGTGTGGGGCTTCGTGAGCCCCGACGGCCTCGGCGCGGTCGCGACGTCGGCCCTCGACGGCACCATCACCAACTTCGGCTGGCTGTTCGTCATCGCCGCCACGGTGTTCACGATCTTCGTGATCGTGGTGGCCGCCAGCCGGTTCGGGCGCATCCCGCTCGGCAAGGACGACGAGTCGCCGCAGTTCCGCACGTCGTCGTGGATCGCGATGATGTTCGCGACGGGCATGGGCATCGGCCTGATCTTCTACGGGGTCGGCGAGCCGCTGTACTTCTACATGTCGCCGCCGCCGGGGACCGTGGACGGGCAGACGCCCGAGGCGATCGCCACCGCGATGGGCACGACGCTGTTCCACTGGACGCTGTACCCGTGGGCGATGTACGCCATCGTCGGTCTGGGCATGGCCTACGGCACGTACCGGCTCGGCCGCACGCAGCTGTTCTCCTCGATGTTCACGTCGCTGTTCGGCGAGCGGGTCGTCAACGGCTGGGGCGGGCGTGTCATCAACGTGCTCGCGATCCTGGCCACGCTGTTCGGCTCGGCGTGCTCGCTGGGCCTCGGTGCGCTGCAGATCGGCGGTGGCCTGCAGGAGACGGGCGTCATGGAGACGGTCGGCACCTCCGTGCTGGTGGTCATCATCGCCGTGCTCACCGCGCTGTTCGTCATCTCGGCGGCGTCCGGCATCGAGCGCGGCATCCAGTGGCTGTCGAACATCAACATGGTGCTGGCCCTGCTGCTCGCGCTCATCGTGTTCGTCGGCGGGCCGACGCTGTTCATCCTCAACGTGCTGCCCGACGCGATCGGTGCCTTCATCGGCGACCTGCCGCAGATGGCCTCGCGCACGGCCGCCGCGGGCGACGAGTCCCTCGCCGCGTGGATGTCCAGCTGGACGATCTTCTACTGGGCGTGGTGGATCTCGTGGACGCCGTTCGTCGGCCTGTTCATCGCCCGTATCTCGCGCGGCCGCACGATCCGGCAGTTCGTCACGGGCGTGCTGCTCGTCCCGTCCGTCGTCTCCACGATCTGGTTCGCGATCTTCGGCGGCGGCGCCATCGGCATCCAGGAGCGGGCGCAGGAGCAGGGGGACCGCGGGGCGGCGCTGGCGCAGGTCGTCGAGGGCGCGCCGGACATCAACTTCGACACGATCCTGTTCACCACCCTGGGTGCGCTGTCCGTCCCGTCCTGGGTCACCGTGGTGCTCATGGTGCTGGCGGTCGTGCTCATCGCGATCTTCTTCGTCACGGGCGCCGACTCCGCCTCGATCGTCATGGGAGGCCTCTCGGAGCACGGTGCGGCCGAGCCGTCCAAGAAGGCCGTCGTCTTCTGGGGCACGGCGACGGGTGCGGTCGCGGCCGTCATGCTGCTGGCCGGCGGCGACGATCCCGCCGCGGCGCTCAACGGCCTGAAGAACATCACGATCGTGTCGGCGCTGCCGTTCGTCGTCGTGATGCTTGTGCTGTGCGTCGCCCTCTGGCGCGACCTGGCGCGCGACCCGATGGTGATCCAGGGCCAGCTCGCGCGGCAGGTGCTGGTCGAGAGCGTGGCGAGCGCCGTCGACCGGCACGACGGCGAGCCGTTCGAGCTGCGCACCGTGCCGGCGCCCGACCCCGAGCCGGTGAGCGAGCCCGGGGACGGGCCCGACGGGGACGGGGTTCCGGGTGGCGCGACGCCGAACGGCACGACGCCGAACAGCACGACGCCGGACGGCACGACGCCGGACGGCGCGAGCCCCGGCGGTGCTACGGCGGCCGACGGGGTCGACACCAAGGCCTGACGGCCCGACCGGTACGGACGTCATGAGGGGCGGCGGGAGCGATCCCGCCGCCCCTCGCCGCGTCCGGGGGAGAGGTCGGTGCCGCGGGAAGGCGTAGCCCGGGGTGTGCGGCAGGCCACTGACCGGGGCATTTAGCGTTTCTGGCCGCGACGGCTACGCTTCTGGCCTTGCGGCGCCGCACGGCGTCGTGAAGAGCCTGTTACTTCCGCATACCGAGTCGATAACGGTCGGTACGGAAATCGGCAGGAATCGGACACTTGTCTCTCGGCTGGGCATACGCTCGGGCAGTCCGCATGGCGGACCAAGAGCGCCCCCGTACCGTCCACGGTGCGGGACGCCCGGACGACGGCAGCAGCGTGCCGCTGCCCCTTCTCGGAGGACACACATGAAGATCAGGCGTTATGCCGGCGTGACGACGTTCATCGTCGCCGGCGCGCTCGCACTCACGGCCTGCTCGTCGGGCTCCGGCGAGGGCTCGGACGAGTCCAGCGCCGGTGGCGCGAGCACGGGCGTGATCACCGTCTCCAACGGTGAGCCGCAGAACCCGCTCATCCCGACGATGACCAACGAGACCAACGGCTCGACGGCCATCCAGAACCTCTTCGCCGGCCTGGTGTACTACGGCGCCGACGGCTCGGTCCACAACGAGGTCGCCGAGTCGATCGAGTCGGACGACAACCAGACGTGGACGATCACGCTCAAGGACGGCTGGACGTTCACCGACGGCACGCCGGTCACCGCCGAGAGCTTCGCGAAGGCCTGGGACTGGGGTGCGACCCTGTCGAACGCCCAGAACCTCTCGTACTTCTTCGAGCCGATCCAGGGCTTCTCGTACGACGAGGACTCCTCGCTCATCGAGGCCGGCGGTCTGACCGCCCAGGACGAGAAGACCCTGGTCGTCAAGCTCACGCAGCCGGAGTCGGACTTCCCGACCCGCCTGGGCTACGCGGCGTTCTTCCCGCTGCCCGAGTCCTTCTACGAGGACACCGAGGCCTTCGGCGAGAACCCGGTCGGCAACGGCCCGTACAAGCTCGAGGAGTGGGCTCACAACGAGGCCATCACGCTGGTCCCCAACGAGGACTACGCCGGTGAGCGCAAGCCGCAGAACGGCGGCCTCGAGCTGATCGCCTACACGCAGGAGGACACGGCCTACAACGACCTCCTCGACGGCAACCTCGACATCATCAAGAACGTCCCCTCGTCGGCGTTCCAGACCTTCGAGGACGACCTCGAGGGCCGCGCCGTCAACCAGCCGTCCGCCGTCATCCAGACGATGACCGTGCCGGAGTGGCTCGAGGAGTTCAAGGGCGAGGCCGGCCTGCTGCGCCGCCAGGCGATCTCCCACGCCATCAACCGCGAGGAGATCACCGAGACGGTGTTCGCCGGCTCGCGCACCCCGGCCACCGACTTCACCTCGCCGGTGATCGACGGCTGGACCGAGGAGATCCCGGGCAACGAGGTTCTCGAGTTCGACGAGGCCAAGGCCAAGGAGCTGTGGGCGCAGGCCGAGGAGATCTCGCCGGTCCCCGCGGACTACACGCTGCAGATCGCGTCGAACGCCGACTCGGACCACCAGACCTGGGTCGACGCGACGTGCAACAGCATCAAGAACGTGCTCGGCATCGACTGCGAGTTCTACCCGTACCCGACGTTCGACGAGTTCCTCGACGCTCGTGACAACGGCGAGGTGCCCGGCATGTTCCGCGCCGGCTGGCAGGCCGACTACCCGGCCATGAGCAACTTCCTCGGCCCGATCTACGGCACGGGTGCCGGCTCGAACGACGGCCAGTGGTCGAACGCCGACTTCGACGCCAAGCTCTCCGAGGCGAACGGCGCCGCCACCCCGGAGGAGGCCACGGAGCTGTACAAGCAGGCCGAGGAGATCCTCTTCCAGACCCTGCCCGGCATCCCGCTGTGGTACTCCAACGCCACCGGCGGCTGGAGCGAGAACGTCGACAACGTCGAGTTCGGCTGGGACTCGGACCCGATCCTGTACCAGGTCACCAAGGCCGAGTGACGCCCGCCGTCGGGGGGCGGTTCGCCCGCCCCCCGACGCAGGCCTAGGATCTGCCGCAAGGTGAGGCGGGGTGTGCCGTGCGCACACCCCGCCTCCCCGCGTCCGGTCGCCGACCGGACCGAGCGAGGAGAACGAATCAATGCTGTGGTACATCGGCCGCAGGTTCCTGCAGGTGATCCCTGTGTTCCTGGGGGCCACCCTGCTCCTGTACGCCCTCGTGTTCCTGCGCCCCGGTGACCCCGTGGCCGCGCTCGGCGGCGAACGGGGCCTCGCGGAGTCGGTCCAGGAGGCGATCCGGGCCCGCTACAACCTGGACGAGCCGTTCCTCGTCCAGTACCTGCTGTTCCTCAAGGGCATCTTCACCCTGAACCTCGGCGTGACCTTCACGGGCCGCGAGGTGACCGACGTCATCGCCGAGGCGATCCCCGTCACCTTCCAGCTGGCCGTCATGGCACTGGTCTTCGAGGCCGTGCTGGGCGTCGGCGTCGGCCTGATCGCCGGCCTGCGCAAGGGCAAGTGGTTCGACGCCACCGCCCTCGTGGTCAGCCTCGTCGTCATCGCGGTGCCGATCTTCGTGCTCGGCTTCGTGCTGCAGTTCGTCGTGGGCATCAAGCTCGGGTGGCTGCCCGTCACCGCGGGACGAGATCCAGACTTCGTCTCGCTGCTGCTGCCGGCGATCGTGCTCGGCGCGACCTCGTTCGCGTACGTGCTGCGCCTGACGCGCACGTCGGTGGCGGAGAACCTCAGCGCCGACTACGTGCGGACCGCCCGCGCCCGCGGACTGAGCCGCGGCCAGGTCACCGGCCGCCACGTGCTGCGCAACTCCCTGATCCCGGTGGTGACCTTCCTCGGCGGCGACCTCGGCGCGCTCATGGGCGGCGCCATCGTCACGGAGGGCATCTTCAACATCCACGGTGTCGGCGGCACGCTCTACGACGCCATCCTCCGCGGTGAGAACGTCACCGTGGTGTCCATGACCACCGTGCTGGTGCTCGTGTACATCGTCGCCAACCTGCTGGTCGACCTGCTGTACGCAGCCCTGGACCCGAGGATCCGCTATGCCTGAGAACCGCCCCTACACCCCGCGCCGCGGCCAGGAGCACTTCGTCGCCGCGCCCGACGTCGTCACCGTCGCCGCCGTCGACGCCGTGGACACCGACGAGCGCCCCTCGAGCCTCTGGCGCGACGCCTGGCGCGACATGCGCCGCCGTCCGCTGTTCTGGATCTCCGCCGCCGTCATCCTGCTCGTGCTGGCCGTGGCAGCGTTCCCGGGCCTGTTCACCAGCGTGGACCCCAAGTACTGCGTGCTGGCGAACTCGTTCGACGGCCCGCAGCCCGGGCACTGGTTCGGGTACGACCGCCAGGGCTGCGACATCTACTCGCGCGTCATGTACGGCGCCCGCGCCTCGGTCCTGGTCGGCGTCCTGACCACGGTCATCGTCGTCGTGGTCGGCGGTCTGCTGGGCGCGCTCGCCGGCTACTACGGCGGCCTGCTCGACTCGATCCTGTCGCGCATCACGGACATCTTCTTCGCCATCCCGCTGGTGCTCGCCGCCATCGTGATCATGAGCGTCACCACGAACCGCACGGCGCTGACCGTCGCCATCGTGCTCGCGGCGTTCGGCTGGACGCAGATCGCCCGCATCACGCGCGGCGCGGTCATGAGCGTGAAGAACAACGAGTTCGTCACGGCCGCGCGGGCGCTCGGCATGAGCAAGGCGGGGATCCTGTTCCGCCACGTGCTGCTCAACTCGGCCGCGCCGATCATCGTCTACGCCACGGTGGCGCTCGGCACGTTCATCGTCGCCGAGGCCACGCTGAGCTTCCTCGGCATCGGCCTGCCCCCGTCGGTCGTGTCGTGGGGCGGTGACATCTCCAAGGGTCAGGGCTCGATCCGCACCAACGCCGACGTCCTGTTCTACCCGGCCGGGGCCCTGGCGATCACCGTCCTCGGCTTCATCATGATGGGCGACGTGGTGCGCGACGCCCTCGACCCGAAGGCTCGCAAGCGATGACGACGCAGATCCCCCTGACCGGCCAGGAGCCGGAGACGCAGGGCGCGGCCTCCCGCGCCACCGACCAGCCGCTGCTGGAGATCCGCGACCTCGAGGTCGCGTTCACCACGGGTGCCGGCGAGGTGAAGGCCGTCCGCGGCGCGAACCTCACGGTGTACCCCGGCCAGTCCGTCGCCATCGTGGGCGAGTCCGGCTCGGGCAAGTCCACCACCGCGCACGCGATCATCGACCTGCTGCCGGGCACCGGCAAGATCACCGGTGGCTCGATCGTCTTCGACGGGCGCGAGCTCGTCGGCGTCGACCGCAAGGCGATGGAGGACCTGCGCGGCCGCGAGATCGGCATGGTGCCGCAGGACCCGATGTCCAACCTCAACCCGGTGTGGCGGATCGGCACGCAGGTCGAGGAGGCCCTCAAGGCCAACGGCTTCGAGGGCACCAAGGCGGAGCGCCGCGAGCGCGTCGCCGGCCTCCTCGCCGAGGCGGGCCTCAAGGACACCGAGCGCCGGGCGCGGCAGTACCCGCACGAGTTCTCGGGCGGCATGCGCCAGCGCTCGCTCATCGCGATCGGCCTGGCGGCCCGGCCGAAGCTGCTCATCGCGGACGAGCCGACGTCGGCCCTCGACGTCACCGTGCAGCGGCAGATCCTCGACCACCTCGAGACGCTGACCGCCGAGCTCGGGACCGCCGTCCTGTTCATCACGCACGACCTGGGCCTGGCCGCCGAGCGCGCCGAGCACCTCGTGGTGATGTACAAGGGCCGGGTCGTCGAGTCCGGTCCGGCGCGCCAGATCCTCACCTCCCCGCAGCACCCGTATACCCAGCGGCTGGTGGCCTCGGCGCCGTCGCTGAGCGCGCGGCGCATCGAGGAGGCGCGCGAGGCGGGCGTGGAGGCGGTCGAGCTGCTCGCCCAGCACGCCGACACCGAGAAGGTGCCGGGCGAGGACGCCGTCGTGGTCGCGAAGAACCTCACCAAGGTCTTCAAGATCCGCGGGTCGCGCCCCGGCGCGTCGACCGACTTCAAGGCCGTCGACGACGTGAGCTTCACGCTCGGGCGCGGGCGCACGCTGGCGCTGGTGGGGGAGTCGGGCTCCGGCAAGTCCACCGCGGCCAACATGGTGCTCGGCCTGCTCGAGCCCACGTCGGGCACGGTGGAGTTCGACGGTGTGGACGTGGCGAAGCTGTCGCCGAAGGAGCAGTTCGCCTTCCGGCGCCGCGTGCAGCCGGTGTTCCAGAACCCGTACGGGTCCCTGGACCCGATGATGTCGATCTTCCGCTCGATCGAGGAGCCGCTGCGCCTGCACAAGGTCGGCTCGAAGGCCGAGCGCGAGGCGCGGGTGCGTGAGCTCCTCGACATGGTGGCGCTGCCGGCGTCGGCCATGCGGCGCTTCCCGAACGAGCTCTCGGGCGGCCAGCGCCAGCGCATCGCGATCGCGCGCGCCCTGGCGCTCAACCCCGAGGTGATCGTGCTCGACGAGGCGGTCTCCGCGCTCGACGTGCTGGTCCAGGCGCAGATCCTCGAGCTGCTCGGCGAGCTGCAGCGCGACCTGGGCCTGTCCTACCTGTTCATCACCCACGACCTGGCGGTGGTGCGGCAGATCGCCGACACCGTCGTCGTGATGCAGGACGGCCGCGTCGTCGAGCACGCCTCGACCGACGAGGTGTTCGAGCACCCGAAGGAGCAGTACACGCAGGACCTGCTCGCCGCGATCCCGGGTCGCGACCTCGACCTGGGGGTCGCGCCGCCGGCGGCCTGACGCCGGTCCCGGCGCACGCCCGGCGCACGCCCGACGCACGACGACGGCGGCCGCTCCCTGCGGGGGGGCGGCCGCCGTCGTCGGCTGTGACGCGGCTTACCGGGTCCCGCCCGGGCGGGACCCGGTAGGATGGGAGTGCTGCGACGAAGCGACCCGACCAGATCGGCACCGCTCGCGACGGCTCCCCGCCTCCGACTCGAATCGAGAAGTCCCTCCATGACCGTGTCCACCGACACCGCCACGGCCCGCGCCGTCCGCTCCGACCTGCGCAACGTGGCGATCGTGGCGCACGTCGACCACGGCAAGACGACGCTCGTCGACGCGATGCTCAAGCAGGCCGGCGCGTTCGGTGCCCACCAGCACGTCGAGGACCGGGTCATGGACTCCGGCGACCTCGAGCGCGAGAAGGGCATCACCATCCTCGCCAAGAACACGGCGGTCCGGTACACCGGCCCGTCGGCGGCGGCGCACGGCGAGCCCGCCGGCATCACGATCAACGTCATCGACACCCCCGGCCACGCCGACTTCGGTGGCGAGGTCGAGCGCGGCCTGTCGATGGTCGACGGCGTGGTGCTGCTCGTCGACGCCTCCGAGGGCCCGCTGCCGCAGACCCGCTTCGTGCTGCGCAAGGCGCTGGCCGCGAAGCTGCCGGTCATCGTCGTCGTGAACAAGGTCGACCGCCCCGACTCGCGCATCACCGAGGTCGTCGGCGAGACGACCGACCTGCTGCTCGGCCTGGCCTCCGACCTCGCCGACGAGGTCCCGGACCTCGACCTCGACGCGATCCTCGACGTGCCGGTCGTGTACGCCGCCGCCAAGGTGGGCGCCGCCTCGACCAACCAGCCCGCCGACGGCGGCCTGCCGGACAACGACAACCTCGAGCCGCTGTTCGCGACGATCCTCGAGAAGATCCCCGCGCCGACGTACGACAAGTCGATGCCGCTGCAGGCGCACGTCACCAACCTCGACGCCTCGCCGTTCCTCGGCCGCCTCGCGCTGCTGCGCATCTTCAACGGCACCCTGCACAAGGGCCAGCAGGTCGCCTGGGCCCGCCACGACGGCACGCTGACGACGGTGAAGATCACCGAGCTGCTCGAGACCAAGGCGCTGGACCGCGTGCCCGCCGAGTCCGCCGGCCCGGGCGACATCGTGGCCGTCGCCGGCATCGCCGACATCATGATCGGCGAGACGCTCACCGACGTGAACGACCCGCGCCCGCTGCCGCTCATCACGGTCGACGACCCGGCCATCTCGATGACCATCGGCATCAACACCTCGCCGCTGGCCGGCAAGGGCGGCAAGGGCCACAAGGTCACCGCCCGCCAGGTCAAGGACCGCCTCGACGCCGAGCTCATCGGCAACGTGTCGCTCAAGGTGCTCCCGACCGAGCGCCCCGACGCGTGGGAGGTCCAGGGCCGCGGCGAGCTCGCCCTGGCGATCCTCGTCGAGCAGATGCGCCGCGAGGGCTTCGAGCTCACCGTCGGCAAGCCGCAGGTCGTCACCAAGACGGTCGACGGCAAGGTCATGGAGCCGATGGAGCGCATGACCATCGACGTGCCGGAGGAGTACCTCGGCGCCGTCACGCAGCTGCTCGCCCAGCGCAAGGGCCGCATGGAGACCATGAGCAACCACGGCACCGGCTGGGTGCGCATGGAGTTCATGGTCCCGGCGCGTGGCCTCATCGGCTTCCGCACCCGGTTCCTCACCGAGACCCGCGGCACCGGCATCGCGTCGTCGATCTCCGAGGGCTACGAGCCGTGGGCCGGCCCGATCGAGTCCCGCAACACCGGCTCGCTGGTCGCGGACCGCGCCGGCGTGGTGACGCCGTACGCCATGATCAACCTGCAGGAGCGCGGCTCGTTCTTCGTCGACCCCACCCAGGAGGTCTACGAGGGCATGATCGTCGGCGAGAACTCCCGCAACGAGGACATGGACGTCAACATCACCAAGGAGAAGAAGCTCACGAACATGCGGTCCTCGACGGCCGACACGTTCGAGAACCTCGTCCCGCCGCGCAAGCTCACGCTCGAGGAGTCCCTCGAGTTCGCGCAGGAGGACGAGTGCGTCGAGGTGACCCCGGAGTTCGTGCGCATCCGCAAGGTGGTGCTGGACGCCTCCGAGCGCGCCCGCGCCGCCTCGCGCGCCCGCCGCGGCTGACCCCCACGTGACGTCCCGCCGAGACCCGGGTTCCCGGGCGTATCCGCACGCCGATACGCCCGGGAACCCGGGTCTCGGCGTCTCCGACCAGGGCGGGGCGCCGATGGACGCCGGCTCGAATGATTCGGTCGCTGCGCTCCCTCGGCTCTCGCCCGCGCCCACCGGCGCCCCGCCGCGCGGACTGGAGCCCACGGGCGGCCTGCTCGCCGTGCACGCCCACCCGGACGACGAGACGCTGACGAGCGGCGCGCTGCTCGCGACGTGGGCGGCCGCCGGACTGCCGGTCACCGTGGTGACGTGCACGCGCGGCGAGCGCGGCGAGGTGATCGCCCTGCCCGGCACGACGTCGGAGGGCCTCGGGCACCTCGAGGGCGACGGGCCGAAGCTGGCCGTGCACCGGGAGGGCGAGCTCGCCGCGGCCCTGGCCGCGCTGGGCGGCGGGGACGCCGCGGCCGTGGGCCACGTGTTCCTCGACCGCGTCGCGGTCCCCGGCGTCGCGGCGTCCGGGCGCGACACGGTCTTCGAGGACTCCGGCATGGCCTGGGTGGCGCCCGGCATCGCGGGGCCCGACCCGACGGCGACGTCCGGGTTCGCGCGCGTGCCGCTCGACGACGCCGCCGCCCGCCTCGCCGTCGTCGTGCGCGAGCGGCGGCCCGCCGTCGTCGCCACCTACGAGCCCGGCGGCGGCTACGGCCACCCGGACCACGTGCGGGCGCACGAGGTCACCGTGCGGGCCCTCGAGCTCGCCGCCGACCCCGCCGCGCGGGTGGCCGGCCGGCCCCTGCCCGGCGAGCCGTGGAGCGCGGCCCTGTGGCAGGCGGTCGCC
>NZ_LWGM01000229.1 GCF_001750215.1 Isoptericola variabilis
TCGAAGAGCCAGCCGACTTCTTCACCCTGCTCGTTGATCCGCCACGCGAACGTGGCCTCCGCCTCGGCGAGGGCCCACGCTTCAGAGGGCGACGCCTTCCGCGTCCACTTCGCCTTGATTCCTGCGGGTCGCCCAGCACGCCGCGCCCGAGCCAGTAGAAGAGGTGCGAGCGGGCCATCACGACGACGAACAGGCCGGTCACGACGGCCCAGAACGGCCACCCCGCCATGCCGTAGGCCGCCGCCACGTCCGTCACGCCACCCAGCGTACGGGCCGGTCAGCGGCCGCAGGCGGCGTCGTGGCGCAGGCCACGGCACGGCACGGCACAGCACGGGACTGCACGGCACGGGACCCTCGCGTCCCGCCTGCCCGCTCCGGCGGCGATCGGTCCGTCTGGTCGGTGATTCGTCGGCTGCTCGATGATCCGGATCGCCGATCAGCCGACGAATCACCGAACAGACCGCGGTCCGCCGGACGCGGTCCGCCGGACGCGGTGCGCCGGACCGTGGTTTGTCGGCGCGGCCCGTGGCCCCGCAGGATCGCCGCATGAGCACCCTCCGCACCGCCGCCGTGCAGGCCGAGGCCCGTCCCGGCGACGTCGAGGCGAACGTCGCCGCGGCGGCACGCCTGGTCGCGGCCGCGGCCGACAACGGAGCCCGCCTCGCCGTCTTCCCCGAGGCCTTCACGACCGGCTACGAGCCCGACCTCTTCGCCGGGCCGCTGCCGAGGCTCGCCGACGCGACGTGGCTGGCGCCGCTGCAGCGGGTGGTCGACGCGCGCGGCACCGTCGTCGTCCTCAACACGCCGCTCGAGCACGACGGCCGGCGGTCGCTCACCGACGTGGTCCTGGCCCCGGGCGAAGCGCCGTGGGCCGCCTACGCCAAGCAGCACCTCTTCCCCCTGGAGCGCGACGCGTTCGTGGCCGGGACGGGCGGGGCCGGCGTCGTGGTCGACGGCGTCCACGTGGCGCTGTCGGTCTGCTACGACGCCGAGTTCCCCGCGCACGCCACGGCGGCGGCCGCCGCCGGCGCCCACCTGTACGTCAACAGCTGCGCCAACTTCCCCGGCGCGGACCGCGCGCACCGGCGCAGCGTGCGGCACGCCGCACGAGCGCTCGACAACGGCATGTACACGGCGTTCGTGGGCCTGGTGGGCGGCTCGCTCGGCCTGGTCGGCGGGACGGACGTGCACGACCCGTTCGGCCGCCTCGTCGGCCGCCTCGGGAGCGAGCCCGGGACCGTCCTGTGCGACGTGGACACCGACGTCGTCGACCGGGCCCGGGCCGCCGAGACGATGCTCGCCGACCGCGTCGACGACCTCGGCGGCCGGGACACGCGACACGTCGGCTGACGCCGGAGCCTCCGCTCGACCTGCAAGCACCGCCGGCCTGGAGCACGGTGGTGTGCGGAAGGGAGGCCGACGATGCCGAAGACCACGAAGAAGGGCGACGCCCGCAAGGACGAGCTGCCCTCGACGCTCGAGCGCTCGGACGCCAAGGCGCAGCGCACGTTCGCCAAGGCGCACGACTCGGCGATGGACGAGTACGACGACGAGCGCCGGGCGCACCAGGTGGCGTACGCCGCGCTCAAGCACACGCACGAGAAGGTGGGCGACCACTGGGAGCTCAAGGACGAGAAGGGCCCGTCGGACGCGCAGGCCGAGGGCGGTCGGGGCACGGACCGCGAGACGGCGGGCGGCGTCGACGCGAACGCCTCGAAGGAGCACCTCTACGAGCTCGCCAAGAAGCTCGACGTCTCCGGCCGGTCGAGCATGTCCAAGGACGAGCTGGTCGACGCCGTCCAGAAGGCCAACGACAAGGCCAGCCGCGACGCACGCAAGTAACGAGGGCAGGTGAGGAGGCAGTCATGACGGGCGCCGAGATCAGCGACGAGCTGTGGCAGGACTTCCACGACGTGGTCAACATGACCTCCCGCGAGCTGCAGGAGTGGCTCGCCACGGACGCCTCGCCCGTGGGGTCCGACGCGCTGCCCGACCAGGCCGGCACCGAGCGGTCCCGCGCGGTGCTGGAGATCCTGGGCAAGCGGCGCACCGACCTCACGCCGGACGACGCCGTGGTCATGCGCTCCGTGGTCGAGGAGGTGCAGGCGGCGCGCGGCCCCGACATGGAGTCGACGGCCGGCGACGCCGCGTGGCGCCACCGGCTGATGTCGCTGGGTCACGACCCGCTCAAGGACCCGAACGCCTGACGAGGACGGCGGTGCGGGCGCACGGCGCCCGCACCGCCGTCGTGCGGCCGGACGGGCCGCATTCGTCCTGTACGGGGCCGTGCCGGCGGCGTTAGCGTCGCCGGCATGCTTCCCGACGCCGCCGCCGGCGACGATGCCGCACGCACCGACCACACCGAGCCTCACCCCTCGGCCGAGCCCACCGGCCTCGAGCTGACGGCGTTCCTGACGGCGTTCCACCGCCTCGCCGACGCCGCCGGGCAGGCCCAGCAGCAGGAGGCGTCCCCCGGCCCCACGGTCGCCGGCGTGCTCGCCGACCACCTCGGCACGGAGCCGCGAGGGCTCGCGGTGGTGACCGAGCAGGTCTCGCCGATGCGGCTGGTCGACGCCGACGTGGCGCTCGAGGCGGTCGTCGCCGTGCACGGCGGTGGCCGCCTGGTCGGCGTCGGCGGGGGCGAGCAGCGCATGCACAGCTCGATGTCGGAGATCGTCGAGCAGTCGCGCCAGTGGCGGCAGTTCCCGCTCGGTGCCGTCGACTACGCCCGCAGCGCCACCGGCCCGGACTCCGAGCGCCGGGTGGTCACGTTCGGCCTCCACCTGTTCGCCGTCGACGGCGTGCCTGTGGCCGTGCTCCAGCGCGGGCCGTCGCCGCGGTACGACATGCACGGCGTGCTGGAGGTGCTCTGCGCGGACGAGGACGTCACGCTGCGGCTGCTCGCGGAGCTGCGCGGGGCCATGGTCGACCGCAGCGTCCTGCGCGGCCAGGTCGTCGCGTTCACCGGCAACCCCTACGAGCCGGCCGCGGGCGGCGTGACGTTCCTGCGGCGCACCTCGGTGCCCGCCGACGACGTCGTGCTGCCCCCGGGCACCCTCGACCGCGTGACCCGGCAGGTGCTCGGCGTGGCCCAGCACCGCGAGGCGCTGCTGGCCGCCGGCCAGCACCTCAAGCGCGGCGTGCTGCTCTACGGCCCGCCCGGCACCGGCAAGACCCACACCGTGCGCCACCTGGTCGGTGCGGCGGAGGGCACCACCGTCATCGTGCTCGCGGGGACCACGCTGCGCCTGGTCGGCATGGCGGCCGACGTCGCCCGCGCGATGCAGCCAGCGGTGATCGTGCTCGAGGACTGCGACCTCATCGCGGAGAACCGTTCCTTCCACGACGGCCCGCAGCCGTTGCTCTTCGACGTGCTCGACGCCATGGACGGTCTGGGCACGGACGCGGACGTCGCGTTCCTGCTCACCACCAACCGCGCGGACCTGCTCGAGCGGGCTCTCGCCCAGCGCCCCGGACGCGTGGACCTCGCCGTCGAGATTCCCCTGCCCGACGACGGGGCGCGCCGCCGGCTCTTCCACCTGTACGCCGCGGACCTGCTGTTCACCGCCGCGGCGCTCGACGAGGCCGCCAGCCGCACCGCGGGGGTCACCGCGTCGTTCGTCAAGGAGGTGATCCGGCGCGCGGTGCTGCTCGCGGCCGAGGCCGGGCACCCTGTCGGCGACGACGACCTGCGTGCGGCCGTGGCCGAGATGACGGACGACGCCGAGCGCATCACCCGGTCGCTGCTGGGCGGCCCTCAGCAGGACGGCTCGCAGCCGGACGAGCTGGACCCGTGGGCGGTGCCGGAGGACGACGTCGAGGTGCCGTGAACGCCCGCAGGAGCGCGGCGGGCGCTCAGGCAGGGCCGCTGCGCGGGCCGCGGGCGGGCACCGAGGACTGCGAGCCGCTGCGGGAGGCGGCGTACGACTGCGTCCGGAGCAGGTCCTCCCAGCGGTAGGTGCCGAGGCCGCGCGGGGCGTTCTCCGTGGGGTCGAACCGCACCTGCGGGTCGTCGCCGTCGCGCGCCGGCACCCCGGTGCCCGGCAGCAGCGGCCCGCGCAGCTCGAGGGCGCCGAACCGGTGCCACGCGCCCAGCGGCGTGGCCTCGAGGATCTCGTACGTCACCGTGCCGGTGGCGCGCGTGGCCGCGGCGTCGGGCCGCATCCCGAGCACCACGGGGCCCGTCGCCGTGCGCAGCGGCATCAAGGTGCCGAACCAGCCGTTCAGCCGCCGCCGCGGCAGCGGGGTGAACCGCGTGAGCCGGCCCGGGCGGCTGGAGGAGAACAGCAGGTCCTGCGGCTCGCCGTCGACGTGCCATCGCACGGCCAGCCCGACCACGTCGGGCCAGCCGCGCGGCATCCCGGCCCCGAGGGACAGCCGCGCGAGCGCGTCGGTGCGCCCCTGGGGCAGCACCTCGGCCCCGGGCTCGTCCTCGGCGACGACGAGCGCCGCGTCGAGCAGCACGCCGCGCAGGTGGATCGGCCGGGCGTGCAGGAG
The DNA here is from genome assembly GCF_001750215.1 of Isoptericola variabilis. GTDB lineage: Bacteria > Actinomycetota > Actinomycetes > Actinomycetales > Cellulomonadaceae > Puerhibacterium > Puerhibacterium variabilis_A. The sequence goes on from NZ_LWGM01000229.1 coordinate 4,498, forward strand.
GCGCGCGACGGCGCCGAAGATCGCGGCGACCGCCGCGCCGGCGGGGCGGGCGACGACCTCGGCGGGGCTGGCGGGAGTCGACGACGGCATGGCGTCACGGTGGCACGGGGCCGCACCGCTCGCAGCGAGCGGCCAGCTGTGCGTCTCGGTGGAGCGCCTGGTGCTCCACGAGCGGGTCGCGGACGCGTTCCTGGAGCGGTTCGTGGCCGCGGTGCGCGGGCTGCGGCTCGGCACCGGC
>NZ_LWGM01000230.1 GCF_001750215.1 Isoptericola variabilis
AGCGCGGCGTAGAGGTCGCCCGTGGTCACCTCGCCCGCCCACGGGGCCAGGTTCCGGGCGGCGACGGCGGCGGCGACGGGGTCGAGGTCCGCCGCGTGCAGGGCCGGGCGGACGCCGCGGCCGGCGAGCCGCCGCGCCACGACCGCGCCGAGCACGCCGGCACCGCAGCACAGGTCGACGAGCACGGGCGCCGCCGGGTGCGCGCCCGCCGCGGCGGCGAGCAGCAGCGACCGCTGCCGCGGCACGAAGACGCCGGACGCCACGGCCCAGCGCTCGCCGTCGAGCTCCACCCAGCCCAGCAGGTGCTCCAGCGGCTCGCCCGCCGCCCGCCGCGCGACCAGCGCCTCCAGGTTGGCGCCGTCGCCGGCGGCCTCGAGCAGCAGCGCCGCCTCGTCCTCGGCGAACACGCACCCCGCCGCCCGCAGCCGGGCGGCGACCCGGGCGGCGGCGGAGCCCGCCGCCGCCGAGCCCGTCGTCACGGGTACAGGCCGCGGATCTGGTGCGCCTCGGCCACCCGCTTGACGCCGATCGTCAGCGCCGCGTCGCGCAGCGAGAGGCCCTCGCGCCGGGCGTGCTGCGCCACGTCCTCGTAGGCCGCGACCATGCGGTGCTCGAGCTTCTGGGCGATCTCCTCGGCGGTCCACCAGTAGGCCTGGTTGGCCTGGACCCACTCGAAGTAGCTCACGACGACGCCGCCGGCGTTGGCGAGCACGTCGGGCACCACGGTGACGCCGTTCTTCGCCAGGATCCGGTCGCCCTCGGTGGTGGTGGGGCCGTTGGCGCCCTCCACGACGAGCCGGGCCCGCACGTCCGGGGCGGTGTCGGCGTCGAGCACGCCCTGGATCGCGGCGGGCACGAGCACGTCGACGTCGGAGGCCAGCAGCTCGGCGTTGCTCACCGGGTCGCCGCCGCCGAACCCGACCACCGAGCCCGTGGCGGCCACGTGCTCCAGCAGCCGCGTGACGTCGAGGCCGCCGTCGGCCCGCACGCCGCCGTGCTGGTCGCTCACGGCCACGACGCGGGCGCCGCGGCGGGCGAAGATCTGGGCGGCGTGGCCGCCGACCTTGCCGAAGCCCTGGATCGCCACGGTGGTGCCCTCGAGGCGCTCGCCCGCCTCCTGCAGCGCCGCCTCGGTGACGTGCACGATGCCGGCGCTGGTGGCGGTGCCGCGGCCCAGCGACCCGCCGACGGCGATCGGCTTGCCGGTCACGACGGCGGGGATCGTGTAGCCGCGGTTGACCGAGTAGGTGTCCATCACCCACGCCATGGTGCGCTCGTCCGTGCCCATGTCGGGCGCCATGATGTCGGTGTCCGGGCCGATCATCGGCATGATCTCCGACGTGTAGCGCCGGGTCACGCGCTCGAGCTCCGCGGGCGAGTGCTGCGCCGGGTCCACGGCGACGCCGCCCTTGGCGCCGCCGTACGGCAGGTCGACGATGGCGCACTTCCACGTCATCCACATGGCCAGCGCGCGCACCTCGTCGATGTCGACGGACGGGTGGAAGCGCAGGCCGCCCTTGCCGGGGCCGCGGGAGACGTTGTGCTGCACCCGGAAGCCGTGGAACAGCACCGTGGTGCCGTCGTCGCGGCGCAGCGGCACCGACACGTGGATCTCGCGGCGGGGGGTCGCGAGCATGGCGTGGATGCCGTCGTCGTACCCGAGGTGCTCGACGGCGCCGGCGAGCTGGGCGTGGGCGGTGGCGAGGGGCGACTGGTGGGTGGTGGCGGTGATCGACTGCGTCGTCACGAGAGCTCCTCCAAGCAGCGCCGCGGGTGGCGTGGTCCGCCGGCGGCGCGGGGTGGCGCGGCGCGGGATGTGCGCCTCGTCACCCAACCTTGCCAGGCCGGGGGCAGGCCGTCGACGCCGCCGCGAGCCGGGACGCCACGTCCCGGCAGGTGGGACGCGGCGTCCGGCTCGGTCCGGTCCGGGTCGGGGTCGGGGTCGGGTTCGGGTTCGGGTTCGGGGCCGGGGGAGTTCTCAGTGCCCGAACTCGTCGGAGTCGGTCACGTGCTCCTCGCCCCGGTCGAGGCCGTCGAGCGCGGCGAGCTCGTCGTCGGCCAGCGCGAAGTCGAAGATCGCGAGGTTCTCCGCCTGCCGCTGCGGCGAGGCGGACTTGGGGATCGGCACGTACCCGCGCTGGGTGTGCCAGCGCAGCACCACCTGCGCCGGGGTGCGCCCGTGCCGCTCGGCCAGCCCGGTCACGACGGGGTCGGCGAGCATCTCGGCCGGCTTGATCGGGCTCCAGGACTCGGTGACGACGCCGTGCCGCGCGTCGGCGGCGACGCTGGCGCCGCGGGTGGCGTACGGGTTGAGGTTGATCTGGTTGACGTCGGGCGCCACGCCGGTGGCCTCGACGATCCGCTCCAGGTGCGCGGGCTTGAAGTTGGAGGTCCCGATCGCGCGGGCCTTGCCCTCCTCCAGCAGCCCGACGAGCCCCTCCCACGCCTGCGGGTAGGTGCCCTGGTCCGGGTTGGGCCAGTGGATGAGGAACAGGTCGAGGTACTCGACGCCGAGGCGCCGGACGCTGTGCTCCCACGCCGTGCGCACCCCGTCGACGCTGTGCCAGCGCCGGTTGAGCTTGGTGGTGAGGAAGACCTCCTCGCGCGGCACGCCGGCGTCGCGCAGGCCGCGCCCGACGCCCGCCTCGTTGCCGTAGTTCTCGGCGGTGTCGACGAGGCGGTAGCCCGCCTCCAGCGCCGTGCGCACCGCGGTGGCCGCGGCGTCGTCGTCCAGGGGCCAGGTGCCCAGGCCGATCGCGGGGAGCTGCGCGCCGTGGCTCAGGGGGAGGGTGGGGACCGTCGTCATGCCCGGCACGCTAGCGGGGCCCGCCGCGCGTCGCGCGAGGCGGGCCCCCGGTGCCGGTGACCGTCCCGGCGGCTCAGCGCGCGAGCCGCCACGCGGCCGGCAGCAGCGCGCCGGCCAGCAGCGCCTTGAGCGCGTCGCCGGCCAGGAACACCCCGGCGCCGGCCCACAGGGCCGCGGCCGGCGCCATGCCGGTGGTCAGCGCGAGCCACGGCACGCCCACGGCGTAGACGGCGGCGGTGCCGGCGGCGTACGCGGCCACGGTGGTCAGCACGCGGCGGTCGGCGCCCCGGCGCGCGAGGCGGCCGACGACGAGCGAGGCGAGCACGAACCCGACCAGGTACCCGCCCGAGGCGCCGGCCACGGCCTCCCAGCCGGAGGCCCCGCCGGTGAACACCGGCAGCCCGACGACGCCCGCGGCGAGGTACAGGCCCTGGGCCAGCGCCCCGCGGGCCGGGCCCAGGGCGGCGGCCCCGAGCAGCACCGCGAACGTCTGGCCGGTCACCGGCACGGGCAGCCCGGGCACCGGCACGCGGACCTGCGCGGCCAGCGCGGTCAGCGCCGCCAGGCCGACGACGAGCGCGACGTCGCGGGCCACGGCGCGGCCCCGGTCGGTGGCGGGCAGCAGGTCGGCCAGCACGAGGCCGGGGCGGGCGGGCAGGGGCAGGGCGGTCGGCGCGGTGGTCATGGCGCCGACGCTACGGGCGGCGACGACGCGGCAGGGCCGTGCGCGCGTGCAGCGTCCCGGGCGTCGGATTGTGGGGAACCGCCAACGCCCTGGCGCCCGCCACCGACCCGGACAGCGGCCCGTTGTGCGGTTCCTCCACCGGTGGGCGGCCCGGCTCGCCGAGACCTGAGCTGTGGCCGCCTCTGCACCGGCGGAGGCGGCCACAGCTCAGGTCTCGGCGAGGCTCCGGTGGGTCCGCGGGGTCAGGCCCGGCGCGCGCGGCGCCGGAACGACGACGGCGTCTCGCCGGTGAGGCGGGCGAACTGGCGGGTGAACGACGGCTGGTCGTAGAACCCGGTCGCCGCCGCGACGTCGGCCAGCGGCGTCGTCGTCTCCGCCAGCAGGTGCGCGGCCCGGTCCACCCGCGCGCGCAGCACGAGCTGGCGCGGGGAGAGCCCGAACACCCGCCGCACCCGGCGGTCGAGCACGTCGGGGGAGCAGCCGGCCAGGGCGGCGAGGCCGGCCACGGTCAGCGGGGCCGACGGCGTGGCGTCGAGGTGCGCCTGGACCCCTGCCGCGAGCCGGCTCATCGCGTCCATCGTGGCGTCGTCGGCGTCCTGCGAGCGCAGGTCCTGCGAGACCGACACCAGCCCCACGACCGCGCCGTCGGGCGTGCGCACCGCGAGCTTGGAGGTGAGGAACCACCCGGGCGCCCCGCCGGAGCGGCGGATGAGCTCCAGCTCGCCGCGCAGCGGGCGGCCGGTGCGCAGCACCTCGGCGTCCTGCGCCTCGTAGCGCTCGGCGAGGTCGGGCACGAACAGGTCGCGGGCGCGGCGCCCGACGACGCCGCGGCGGGAGCGCTCGTGGGTGCGCCGCACGAACACCTCGTTGACCAGCACGTAGCGGCCCGTGGCGTCCTTCGCGCAGAACATCACCGCGCTGAGCTCGTCCATGAGCGCCACCATGGCCGGGGACAGCGCGGCCAGCAGGGCCTCGGCCTCCGGCCACGTCGCGTTGTCGGAATCCCGTGCCATGGCGGGGCCAACCGTACAAGACGAGCGGGCGGCGGCGGGGGCACCCTGGCCCCATGAGCACCGTCACCACGAACCCCGGCCCCGACGCCGGGCCGGGCCGGCCGGGTCACGAGCCCGCGCCGGCCCCGGGCCCCGCGCCCCGCCTGGCCGACCGCGTCGACGACGC
>NZ_LWGM01000231.1 GCF_001750215.1 Isoptericola variabilis
AACCCGGAGCATCGAACGCCTGATGAAGCCTGACTCACCGCACTGGAAGGTGATGGGCCCGCCCGCGACGCCGGAGGAGGCGGCCGCGCTCGAGGCTCTGCGCGAGGTGCTGCCCGACGACGGGCGCGCAGCAGGGCGGCCCAGCAGGCGGGGTGCACGCCGCCGTCGTGCACCGCGACGGGGCCCGACGGCGTCGCCACGGTGCCGATCGCTCCCGGCGCGTCGGCACGATCGGCGGCGGCGTCGGTGTCGGCGGCGTCGGCGGTGTCGGCGGGCACGAGCACGAGCGGCACCTGCACGACGACGTCGTCGCCCTCGCCGGGCAGCCGCAGCAGCGCCAGCACGACGCCGTCCGCGCCGTCGACCGTGACCTCGCGCCACGGCGCCAGCCGGCCGGCCGACCCGCCCGGGAACCAGCGCCGCCCCGGCGCCCACGCGGCCACCAGGTCGGTCACCGCGGGCGGCAGGTGCGTGCCGGCGGGGTCGACCCGCACGCGGGCGGTCACGGGAGCACGCTCCGGGTCCCGCCCTCGGCGCGCGTGAGCCTCAGCCAGTAGAAGTCGCGCGAGCCCCACGTCATCGTCACCCGTCCGTCGTCGCCGACGCGGGGGAACGCCCCGCCGCCGAAGACGTCGGTGAGGTGCCAGCCGGCGTAGGCGGGCAGCGCGATCGTCGCCGAGCGCGCGGTGGAGGACATGTTCGCGAGCACGAGCAGCGTCTCCTCGGGCGTGGACCGGGTGAAGGCGAGGACCGCCTCGTCGTCGCACTCGTGCGACGTGAAGTCGCCGGTGCCGAAGGCCGGGTGCAGCCGGCGCACGGCGAGCATGCCGTGCACCCAGTGCAGCAGGCTGGTGGGCTGGGCGAGCTGCGCCTCGACGTTCTGGTGCTCGTAGTGGTGCACCAGCGACTGGATGAGCGGGAGGTAGAGCTTGCCGGGGTCGGCGGTCGAGAAGCCGCCGTTGCGGTCCGGGGTCCACTGCATCGGCGTGCGCACGGCGTCGCGGTCCGGCAGCCAGATGTTGTCGCCCATGCCGATCTCGTCGCCGTAGTACAGGCACGGCGAGCCCGGCAGGCTGAGCAGCAGCGCGTGCGCCAGCTCGATCTCCTTGCGGGAGTTGTCGAGCAGCGGCGCCAGGCGGCGGCGGATGCCCACGTTGGCGCGCATGCGCGGGTCGCCGGCGTACCAGCCGTACATCGCCGCGCGCTCCTCGGTGGAGACCATCTCGAGGGTCAGCTCGTCGTGGTTGCGCAGGAACGTCGACCACTGCCCGCCCGAGGCCGGGATGGGCGGGGTGTCCGCGAGGATGTCGACCAGCTGGCGCGCCCGCTGGTCGCGCATCGCGTAGAAGATGCGCGGCATCACCGGGAAGTGGAAGCACATGTGGCACTCGGGCTCGTCGTCGGTGCCGAAGTAGTCGACGACGTCCTGGGGCCACTGGTTGGCCTCCGCGAGCATGATCCGGCCCGGGTACTCGGTGTCGATCATGCGGCGCACCTTGCGCAGGAACGCGTGCGTCTCGGGCAGGTTCTCGCAGTTGGTGCCCTCGGCCTCGAACAGGTACGGCACGGCGTCGAGCCGGAAGCCGTCCACGCCGATCTGCAGCCAGAACCGGGCGACGTCGAGCATCGCCTCGACCACGCGCGGGTTCTCGAAGTTGAGGTCCGGCTGGTGGCTGAAGAACCGGTGCCAGAAGTACTGCCGGCGCACGGGGTCGAAGGTCCAGTTCGACGTCTCGGTGTCGACGAAGATGATGCGCGCGTCCTGGTTGCGCGTGTTGTCGTCGCTCCAGACGTAGAAGTCGCCGTACGGCCCGTCCGGGTCGGACCGGGACGACTGGAACCACGGGTGCTGGTCGCTGGTGTGGTTCATGACCAGGTCGATGATGACCCGGATGCCGCGGGCGTGGGCCTCGGCGATGAGCTCCTGGAAGTCCGCCGTCGTGCCGTACTGCGGCGCGATGGCGGTGTAGTCGCTGACGTCGTACCCGCCGTCGCGCAGCGGCGACGGGAAGAACGGCGGCAGCCACAGGCAGTCGATGCCGAGCCACTGCAGGTAGTCCAGGCGCTGGATGATGCCCTGCAGGTCGCCGCTGCCGTCGCCCCGCGAGTCGGAGAACGACCGCACCATGACCTCGTAGAACACGGCCTTGCGGTACCAGTCCGGGTCGTCGGTGAGGCCGGGCCGGCCCAGGCCCGGCGGCTCGGGCTGGCGGCGCGGCGGCAGCGCCTGGACCGGCAGGGCCTGCGTGATCGGCCGTGGCACCTCCACGGCCCGCGAGGTCTGCTGGCTCATGCCGGGGTCACCTGCAGCACGTGTGCCACCTGCGTGCGCGGCTCCAGCCGCACGTACGGGTGCGCGCCCCAGGAGTACTCCTCGCCGGTCAGCAGGTCCCGCACCGTGAAGAACGGCGCGCTGCCGTCCGTGCCCGACGGCGGGGTGAGGCCGAGGGCCTCGAGGTCGAGGTGGAGGGTGGCCTCCTGCGTGCCCCACGGGTCGATGTTCAGCACCACGAGCACGACGTCGTCCGAGGGCGTGGGCGCGCCGGGCGCCGGGGCCGGGCCGGTGCCGGTGGCCACCGGCAGGTGCGGCCCGCGCAGGCGGCGGGAGTAGGCCAGCACGTTGTCGTTGTCCGCCGCGTGCACGGCGAGGTTGCGCAGCTGCTGGAGCGCCGGGTGCTGCCGGCGGATCTCGTTGAGCCGGGTGAGCAGCAGCGAGACGCCGATGTCGTCGGCCTTCGACCAGTCGCGCGGCTTGTACTCGTACTTCTCGTTGTCGATCTGCTCCTCGACGCCGGGGCGGGGCACGTTCTCCACGAGCTCGTAGCCGGAGTAGATGCCCCACGTCGGCGAGCCGGTCGCGGCCAGCACGGCGCGGACGGCGAAGCCGGCGACGCCGCCGTGCTGCAGGTACGGCGGCAGGATGTCGTGCGTCGTCGGCCAGAACGACGGGCGCATCACCGACCCGGCGGGCCCGGAGACCTCCTCGAGGTACTCGAGGATCTCCGTCTTGGTGTTGCGCCACGTGAAGTACGTGTACGACTGGTGGAACCCGATGCGCGCCAGCGTCGCCATCATGGCCGGCTTGGTGAACGCCTCGGACAGGAACAGCACCTCGGGGTGGCGCTCGTGCACCTTCGCCAGCAGCCACTCCCAGAAGTCGAGCGGCTTGGTGTGCGGGTTGTCGACCCGGAACAGGGTCACGCCGCGCTCGATCCACGTCTCGACGACCTCCAGGACCGCCTCGCGCAGCCCCACCGGGTCGTCGTCGAAGTACAGCGGGTAGATGTCCTGGTACTTCTTCGGCGGGTTCTCCGCGTACGCGATCGTGCCGTCGGCGCGGGTGCGGAACCACTCCGGGTGCTCGGTGACCCACGGGTGGTCGGGGGAGCACTGCAGCGCCAGGTCGAGCGCGACCTCGAGGTCGTGCGAGCGGGCCGCGGCCACGAACTCCCGGAAGTCCTCCTCGGTGCCCAGCTCCGGGTGGATCGCCTCGTGCCCGCCGTCGGGCGAGCCGATGGCGTACGGGCTGCCCGGGTCGCCGGGCCTGGGGTCGAGCGTGTTGTTGCGGCCCTTGCGGAACGTGGTGCCGATCGGGTGCACGGGGGTGAGGTAGACGACGTCGAAGCCCATCGCCGCGATGGCCGGCAGGCGCCGGGCGGCGGTGGCGAACGTGCCGGAGCGCCAGGTGCCGTCCTCGTCCTGGGTCGCGCCCTCGGAGCGGGGGAACATCTCGTACCAGGAGGCGGCGAGCGCCTTGCGCCGCGAGACGCGCAGCGGGTAGGTGGCGCTCGCGGACACCAGCTCCCGCAGCGGCGAGCGGGACAGCGCCTCGCGCACCGCCGACGTCGTCGCCACGGCCAGCCGGGCCTCGGGCGGCCGCGACTCGTCGGCCAGCTCGCGGGCGGCGTCGGCGAGCAGGTGCGCGTCGTGCGGCGTGCGCGCCGCCTGCGCCTCCGGGTCCGTGATGCGCCGGAAGACCAGCACGCCCTCGGCGAGCATGAGGTCGACGTCGATGCCCGCCTCGACCTTGATGGTCGCGTCGTGCGCCCAGGTGCCGTACGGGTCGCTCCAGGCCTCGACCCGGAAGCTCCAGTCGCCCTCGGCGTCGGGCTGCACGAACCCGCGGAAGCGGTCGAGGCCCGGCGCCACGTCCACCATCGGCGCGGTCGAGTGCACGGAGCCGTCGGGGCGCAGCAGCACGGCGGCGGCGGAGACGGCGTCGTGGCCCTCGCGGAACACGGTCGCCTCGACCGGCACGACCTCGCCGACCACGGCCTTGGCCGGCCAGCGTCCGGCCTCGACCACGGGCGAGACCTCGAGGACGGGGATGCGGCCGATCGGCACGGCCGGCGTCGGCTGCGGGCCGGTGGGGGCGGGGGCCTGCCCGCCCGCGCCGCAGGGCGCGGGTGCGGCGTCGTGCCTGCCCGGCGCCAGCTCGACGACGGCGGTGAACTTCTTGGCGGTGGCCTTCCGGGGCGCCTTCGAGGGGGCCTTGGCGGCGGCCTTCACCGTCGACTTCGCGGCGGCCTTGGCGTGGGCCTTCGCGGCCGGCTCCTCGGTGGCCGGCTCCTCGGTGGCCGGCTCCTCGGTGGCCGGGGCGGGCGCCGGGGCCGCGTCCGTCGCCGGCGCCCCGGGGGCGGTGGGAGCCTCGGCGGCGTCCTGTGCCGGGG
>NZ_LWGM01000232.1 GCF_001750215.1 Isoptericola variabilis
CGAGCGGCTCGGGCAAGTCGACGCTGCTGCGCACGGCCAACCTGCTCGAGCACATCGACGACGGGCAGATCTTCCTCACCGGCGAGGACGTGTCCGACCCGCGGGTCGGCCAGGCCGCGAGCGCCGCCTCGGCCTGGCTGCGCGCGTCCGGCTACTACGGCGTCGCGGTCAACGCCGTGGCCGCCCTGCCGGCGGACGACCCGCTCCTGCCGACGTTCCGCAAGCACCGCGCCGCGTGGGACCGCTGGGTCGACGCCGGCGGCCTCGAGGTCGAGCGCCTCGCGGTCCCGTGCGCCGGCGCGTCGCTGCCCGGCTACCTCTTCCGCGCGCCCGGCGCCGACGGCGGGGCCCGCCCCGTGCTGGTCGCCGTCAACGGCTCGGACGGGTCGCTGACCGCGCTGTGGTCCGCGGCCGTGCACGGCGCGCTGCGGCGCGGGTACCACGCGCTGGTCTTCGACGGGCCGGGTCAGCAGTCGATGCTCTTCGAGCACGGCGTGCCGTTCCGGCCCGACTTCGAGGCGGTGCTGACGCCCGTCCTGGACGCCGTGACCGCACGCGACGACGTCGACCCCGACCGCGTCGTCGTCTACGGCATCAGCCAGGCCGGGTACTGGGTCACGCGCGCGCTGGCGTTCGAGCACCGGCCCGCCGCGGCGATCGTCGACCCCGGGGTGGTGGACGTGTCGGCCTCGTGGACCGCGCGGATCCCGCACCGGCTGCTCGAGCACCTCGACGCGGGCGACGACCACGCGTTCGACCGCGACATGGCGATTGGCATGCGCCTGTCCCCGACCGCCGCCCGCACCTGGCGCTTCCGGGCCCGCCCGTACGGCACCGACGGCTACGCCGCCACGGTGCGCGCCGTGCGCGAGTACGACGCGCGCGACGTCGCGCCGCGCATCACCACGCCGCTGCTGATCACCGACCCCGAGGACGAGCAGTTCTGGCCCGGCCAGCCCGAGCAGCTCGCCGCGCTCGCGCCGGACGTCGCCACGGTCGTGCGGTTCACGGCCGCCGAGGGCGCCAACTACCACTGCCAGCCGCTGGCCCGGGCGCTCACCGAGCAGCGGATGTTCGACTGGCTCGCGGGCCTGCCCGGGCTCGGTCAGCCCGCGTCGTAGAACACGCGGTCCACCACGGCCCGGGCGCGCCGGGCGGTGCGCAGGTAGGTCTCCTCGAGGTCCGCCCCGCCGCCCACGTCGCCCAGGAGCCGGGCGATACCGGCCAGCGCCTGCCGGTCGTGCGGCAGCACGTCGGCCTGCGCGCCGGTCGTGCGCCCGGACCACAGCACGACCGCCGAGCGCAGCCGCGAGGCGAGGACCCAGGCCTCGCGCAGGTGCAGCGCGTCGAGCGGGGCCACGAGCCCGGCCGCCTCGGCGGCGTCGAGCGCCGCGACCGTCCCGGTGGTGCGCAGCCCGGGCACCGCGTGGGCGTGCTGGAGCTGCAGCAGCTGCACGGTCCACTCGACGTCGGACACTCCGCCCGGCCCCAGCTTGAGGTGCCGGGCGGGCTCGACGCCGCGCGGCAGCCGCTCGGCCTCCACGCGCGCCTTGATCCGGCGCACCTCGCGCACGTCGCCGGCGGGCAGCCCGCCGGCGGGGTACCGCCGCGGGTCGGCCAGGGCGGTGAACCGCTCGCCCAGCGCGTCCGCGCCCGGCGACGTCGCCACGGGCCGGGCCCGCAGCAGCGCCTGCGCCTCCCAGACGCTCGACCAGCGCTCGTAGTACTCCGCGTAGGAGGCGAGCGTGCGCACCAGCGGGCCCTGCCGGCCCTCGGGCCGCAGGTCGGCGTCGACCGGCAGCGACGGCTCCGGCCCGACGGCGCCGAGCAGCTCGCGCAGCCGCGTGGCCACCGTCAGGGCGAACCGGTGGGCGAGCTGGCCGTCCGCGCCAGCGACCGGCTCGTGCGCGAACATCACGTCGGCGTCGGACCCGTAGCCCATCTCGCGCCCGCCGAGGCGGCCCATCGCCACCACCAGCATGCGCGTCGGGCTCGCGGCCGGGTCCTGCGGCAGGCCGAGCTCGGCGCGGGCCACGTGCTCGGCCACCCGCAGGCCGCCGTGCAGCACGACGTCGGCCGCGTCGCTCACCGCTGCGGCCGCGCCCACGGGGTCCAGCCGGCGCAGCAGCTCGGCGGCGCCGGTGCGGGCCAGCTCCCGGCGCCGCAGCGCCCGCAGCAGCACCGCCGCCGCCGCGGGGTCGTCGGCCCGGGTGAGGATCGCGTCGGCCTCGGCGTCGAGCCGCTCGGCGCCGCGCGGCTCGAGTCCGGCGGGGTCGGCCAGCCACTGCACCGACTCCGGCGAGCGGGCGAGCGCGTCCGCGAGGTAGCGCGACGAGGCCAGCACCTGGGCGAGGTTCTGCGCCGCGGACCCGGAGTCGCGCAGCAGCTTGAGGTACCAGTGGGTGCTGCCGAGCTCCTCGGACAGGCGCCGGAACGCGAGCAGCCCGGCGTCGGGGTCGGCGCCCTCGGCGAACCACCCGAGCAGCACCGGCAGCAGCTGCCGCTGCAGCGCCGCGCGGCGCGAGGTGCCCTCGGTCAGCGCCGTGACGTGCCGCATCGCCCCGTCCGGGTCGCGGTAGCCGATGGCGGCGAACCGGTGCCGCGCGGCCTCCGGCGCGAGCGACACCTCGTCCTCGGACAGCTGGGCGGTGGCCGGCAGCAGCGGCCGGTAGAAGACCTCCTCGTGCAGCGAGCGCACCTCGCGGCGGGTGGCCCGCCACCGCTCGGTGAGCCCCTCGGCGCCCTCGGCCCGCAGGCCGAGCGACCGGGCGAGGCGTCGCAGGTCCTCCTCGCCGGTGGGCAGCAGGTGCGTGCGCCGCAGCCGGTAGAGCTGCACGCGGTGCTCCAGCGCCCGCAGGAACCGGTAGCACACGGCCATGCGGCCGGCGTGGTCGCGGCCCACGAAGCCCGCGGAGGCGAGCGCCGCCAGGGCGCGCAGCGTGTTGGGCGAGCGGATCCCCGGGTCCATCCGGCCGTGCACGAGCTGCAGCAGCTGCACGGTGAACTCGACGTCGCGCAGGCCGCCGCGGCCGAGCTTGATCTGCCGGTCCGCCTCGGCGGGCGGCACGTGCTCCTCGACCCGCCGGCGCATCGCCTGGGCGTCCTCGACGAAGTTCTCCCGCGACACCGCCTTCCACACCAGCGGGTCGACGGCCTCGCGGTAGGCCCGGCCGAGCTCGGGGTCGCCCGCCACCGGACGGGCCTTGAGCAGGGCCTGGAACTCCCACGTCTCGGCCCAGCGGTCGTAGTACGCGAGGTGGCTGGACAGGGAGCGCACCAGCGGCCCCTGCTTGCCCTCGGGCCGCAGCGCGGCGTCGACCTGCCACAGCGCCGGCTCGGCGGACGCCCCGGCGCAAACCTTCTGCAGCGCCGAGGCCAGCCGCGCGCCCACGGCCATGGCGTGCGGCTCGTCGACCGGCTGCCCGTCCGGGCCGACGCCCGGCTCGGCGACGTAGACGACGTCGACGTCCGAGACGTAGTTGAGCTCGCACCCGCCGGTCTTGCCCATGCCGATGACCGCGAGGCGCACCTGCGCGTGGTCCGGGTGCTGGGCGCGCGCGACGGCGAGGGCCGCCTCGAGCGCGGCGGAAGCGAGGTCGGCGAGGGCGGCCGCGACGGCGGGCCCGGCGGCCTGGTGGCCCAGCACCCACCCCGCGGTGCGCACCCGGTGCGTCGCCCGCGGCCGGCGGGGGACGACGAGCTCCGCGTCGGTGCCCAGCATCGTCCGCGCGGCCGTCACCTCGAGCTCCCGGGCGCCGGGCACCAGGCCCAGCGCCGCCGCGGCCGCGACCGTGACGCCCGCGACCACGCCCACCGGGGCCCCGGGCGCGACCGACCGCACGAGGGAGACGCCGAGCAGCGCCGTCGCCAGCCCGATCGCCGCGCCGAGCATGAGCCAGGCGAGCCGACGCACGACCACGCGCGCGACCCGGGACGCGTCCCGGGACGCGTCCCGGGACGCAGCGGGGCGGCGCGGCACGGTCATGGCGCCATCCTGCCCGCGGCGCCGGCGCCGGAGAAGGCGCGGTGCCCGACGTACCCCCACACCGCGAGCGCGAGGGCGGGCCCCCACAGCCAGCACGGGAACACGACGGCGGACACGAGCGCCGGGACGAGCCCGTCGTCGGGAAGCAGCAGGAGCATCGGCACGGCGGCGAAGGTCACGGCCGCCGCGACCAGGCCGCCCGGCACGGCGGCGGCGGCGACCGGCACCGGGCGCCCGGCCAGCCGCGGCACCCACCGGGGGAAGACCTCGCCCCACGGGCGGACCAGGCCGAGGGTGAGCACCACGCCGAGCCACGCGCCGCCCGACAGCGCCAGGCCCCAGATGCGGGTCGGCAGGTCGAGCGCGTCGTGGCCCAGCAGGGGCCACGGGGTGAGCCAGGTGAGCCGGACGAGGGCGTAGGGCAGCGGTCCGCAGGCCGCCACCACCGTGATCGCGACGCGGTGGCGCACCACCCATCCCGTCGCCCGGTCGAGCGCGGGCGTCCCGGCGAGCGTCGCGGCCAGGACGCCGGCCCACGCCGTGCCGACGCCGAGGACGAGCAGCACGGTGACCAGCCGGCCGGCCTGCGCGGCGAGCGCCCCGCCCAGGTGCGTCGCGAGCGCGGCGAGCGGCTCGCGCGCCGCGACC
>NZ_LWGM01000233.1 GCF_001750215.1 Isoptericola variabilis
CAGGGCCTCGCCGCGGAGCTGCGCCTCCTCGCGGGCTGGCTCGGCCTCGGCGACGTGGTGGTGGAGCCGGCGGGCGACCTCGCCGGCGACCTGGCGGTGGCGGTGCGCACGGCCTGACGCCCCGGGCGCGGCACCGGCCCGCGCCGGTCGAGCGCGCCGCGGCGGTCCTACGATCGCAGCGAGGGCCGGCCGGTGCGCGCGGTCCTCGACGCCGGCCCGTCGCAGCGCCGGCCCGAGGGGGTGCCATGGCCACCGCAGCGCTCTACCTCGCCGCCGCGTTCGCCGGGGGCCTGCTCGCGGTGCTCGTGCGGCTGCCACCGCTCGTCGGCTACCTCGCGGCCGGGTTCGCGCTCGGCGCCGCGGGCGTCGCGGAGCCCGCGTTCCTTGAGCCCGTGGCAGAGATCGGCGTGGCGCTGCTGCTGTTCGCCATCGGCCTCAAGCTCGACCTGCGCTCGCTGCTGCGCCCGGAGATCTGGCTGACCACCACCGTCCACCTGGTCCTGAGCACCGCCGTGGGCGTGGGGTTCCTCGGGCTGCTCGCGGTGCTCGGCTCGGGCCTGCTCGGCGACGACGGGGCGGCCGCGCTGGCCCTGGTCGGGTTCGCCCTCGCGTTCTCGTCCACCGTGTTCGTCGTCAAGGTGCTCGAGGACCGCTCGGACGCCACGTCGCTGTACGGGCGGATCGCCGTCGGCGTGCTGGTGATGCAGGACGTGGTGGCCGTGGTCTTCCTCAGCGCCGCGGGCGGCCGCGCCCCGAGCCCGTGGGCCCTGGCGCTCGTCGCGCTCGTGCCCGGGGCGTGGGTGGTGCACCGGGTCTGGGACCGGGCCGGCCACGGGGAGCTGCAGGCGCTGCTCGGCGTGCTCGTGGCCCTCGTGCCCGGCTACGCGCTGTTCGAAGCCGTCGGCATCGTCGGCGGCGTCGGCGCGCTGCTCATGGGGGTGCTGCTCGCGCCGCACCCCCGGGCCGGCGACCTGTCGCGGTCGCTGCTGAGCGTCAAGGACCTCATGCTCGTCGCGTTCTTCCTGCAGATCGGGCTGCACGGGGTGCCGACGCCCGCCGACGTCGGCCTGGCCCTGCTGCTCCTGGTGCTGCTGCCCGTGCAGGCGGGGCTCTACGCCGGCCTGCTGTGGCTGCTGCGCCTGCGGCGGCGCACGGCGTTCCTCGCCGGGCTCGTGCTGGCCAACTTCTCCGAGTTCGGCATCATCGTGGTCGACGTCGGCGCGGCCGCGGGGCTGCTGCCGCAGCGGTGGGTCACCGTCGTCGCGCTGTCCGTCGCGTTCAGCTTCGCCGTCGCGGCGGTGGTGAACCGCCGCGGCGTCGAGCTCGCCAGCCGGCTGTCGCGGCTCCTGCCCGCCCGCGACGCCGAGCGGCTGCACCCGGACGACCGCCTGGTGGACGTCGGCCACGCCGACGCCCTCGTGCTGGGGCTCGGCCGCATCGGGTCGGCCACCTACGCGCGCCTGCGCGACCACGGCCTGCGGGTGCTCGGCGTCGAGCACGACGGCACGCGGGTGCAGGAGCTCGCCGGGCGCGGCTTCGACGTCGTGCGGGCCGACGCCACCGACCTCGAGTTCTGGCTGCGCGTCCGCCGGGCGGGCTCGGTGCGGGTCGCCGTCCTGGCCATGCCGTTCCACCGGGCCAACCTCATCGCGCTCGCCCGGCTGCAGGCGGCCGGCTTCGAGGGGCTGGTGGTCGCCGTGGCGCGGTACGACGACGACGTCGTCGAGCTGCGCGCCCACGGGGCCGACGCCGTCTTCCACCTCTACGGCTCGGCGGGCTCGGAGCTCGCCGACCGGGCGGTCGAGGTGCTGCGGCGGTCGGCAGGTTCGTCCGAGGGCGAACCTGCGTGAGACGCTCGGGTGGCCGCCCTAGGATGGCAAGGGTGTGACCCAGGGCCGGCGTGCGCCGGCCGAACCGAACGGCAGGACCGGCCGCCGCCGGGTGCCTCGACCCAGGAGACAGTGTGCCCGCGATCCTCGAGAAGGTCCTTCGCTTCGGCGAGGGGCGCATCGTCAAGAAGCTGCAGGGGCTGGCCCAGCAGGTCAACAGCCTCGAGCCCAGCTTCACCGAGCTCAGCGACGAGGAGCTGCGCGAGGAGACGGCCCGCTTCAAGGAGCGCCTGGCCCACGGGGACACGCTGGACGAGCTGCTGCCGGAGGCCTTCGCCGCCGTCCGCGAGGCGGCGCGCCGCACGCTCGGCCAGCGCCACTTCGACGTGCAGCTCATGGGCGGCGCCGCCCTGCACCTGGGCAACATCGCCGAGATGAAGACCGGTGAGGGCAAGACCCTCGTGGCCACGCTCGCCGCCTACCTCAACGCCCTCGAGGGCAAGGGCGTGCACGTGGTCACCACGAACGACTACCTGGCCAAGTACCAGGGCGAGCTGATGGGCCGCGTCTACCGGTTCCTGGGCATGAGCACCGGCGTCATCCTGTCGGGCCAGTCCCCGGCCGAGCGGCGCAAGCAGTACGCGGCCGACATCACCTACGGCACGAACAACGAGTTCGGCTTCGACTACCTGCGCGACAACATGGCGTGGTCGACGGACGACCTGGTGCAGCGCGGCCACCACTTCGCCATCGTCGACGAGGTCGACTCGATCCTCATCGACGAGGCCCGCACGCCGCTGATCATCTCCGGCCCGGCCTCCGGCGACGCCAACCGCTGGTACACCGAGTTCGCCAAGGTGGTGCGCCGGCTGGACGCGGGCAGCGACTACGAGGTCGACGAGAAGAAGCGCACCGTCGGCATCCTCGAGCCGGGCATCGAGAAGATCGAGGACTACCTCGGCATCGACAACCTGTACGAGTCGCTCAACACGCCCCTCATCGGCTTCCTCAACAACGCGATCAAGGCCAAGGAGCTGTTCAAGCGCGACAAGGACTACGTCGTGATGAACGGCGAGGTCATGATCGTGGACGAGCACACCGGGCGCATCCTCGCCGGCCGCCGCTACAACGAGGGCATGCACCAGGCCATCGAGGCCAAGGAGGGCGTGCAGATCAAGGCGGAGAACCAGACGCTCGCCACGATCACGCTGCAGAACTACTTCCGCCTGTACGACAAGCTCTCGGGCATGACCGGTACCGCCGAGACCGAGGCGGCCGAGTTCCAGGGCACGTACAAGCTCGGCGTCGTGCCGATCCCGACCAACCGGCCGATGCAGCGCATCGACCAGCCCGACCTCGTGTACAAGAACGAGGAGGGCAAGCTCACCGCCGTCGTCGCCGACATCGTCGAGCGGCACGCCAAGGGCCAGCCGGTGCTGGTCGGCACCACGAGCGTCGAGAAGTCCGAGCGCCTGTCGGCCATGCTGCGCAAGGCGGGGGTGCCGCACGCGGTGCTCAACGCCAAGGAGCACGAGCGCGAGGCGTCCGTGGTCGCGCTCGCGGGCCGCAAGGGTGCCGTCACGGTGGCCACCAACATGGCCGGCCGCGGCACCGACATCATGCTCGGCGGCAACGCCGAGTTCCTCGCCGTGCAGGAGATGGCGGAGCGGGGCTTCGACGCCGCGGAGAACCCGGACGAGTACGAGGCCGCCTGGCCCGAGGTGCTCGAGAAGGCGAAGGCCGCCGTGGCCGCGGAGCACGAGGAGGTCACCGAGCTCGGCGGCCTGTACGTCCTCGGCACCGAGCGGCACGAGTCGCGCCGCATCGACAACCAGCTGCGCGGCCGCTCCGGCCGCCAGGGCGACCCGGGCGAGTCCCGGTTCTACCTGTCGATGCAGGACGACCTCATGCGCCTGTTCAACTCGGGCCTGGCCGAGGCGATGATGAACCGCGCCGGCTTCCCGGACGACATGCCGCTCGAGTCGAAGATGGTCACGCGCGGCATCCAGAGCGCCCAGTCGCAGGTCGAGTCGCGCAACTTCGAGATCCGCAAGAACGTCCTCAAGTACGACGACGTCCTGTCGCGCCAGCGCGAGGTCGTCTACGCCGAGCGCCGCCGCGTGCTCGAGGGCGAGGACCTCGCCGAGCAGGTGCAGCACTTCATCGGCGACGTCGTCACCGCGTACGTCGACGGCGCCACCGCCGAGGGCACGCCCGAGCAGTGGGACCTCGAGGGCCTGTGGACCGCGCTGCGCGCCGTGTTCCCCGTGTCCATCACGGTGGACGACGTCGTCGAGGAGGCCGGCGGCATCGGCTCGCTGACGCGCGAGATGCTGCTCGAGGAGCTGCTGTCGGACGCCCGGGTGGCCTACGACCAGCGCGAGGAGCAGCTCGGCGAGGCGGCGATGCGC
Source organism: Isoptericola variabilis (assembly GCF_001750215.1). Lineage (GTDB taxonomy): Bacteria > Actinomycetota > Actinomycetes > Actinomycetales > Cellulomonadaceae > Puerhibacterium > Puerhibacterium variabilis_A. The sequence continues at coordinate 4,241 of NZ_LWGM01000233.1, forward strand.
CAGCTCGAGCGCCGCGTGGTGCTGTCGGTGCTGGACCGCAAGTGGCGCGAGCACCTCTACGAGATGGACTACCTCAAGGAGGGCATCGGGCTGCGCGCGATGGCGCAGCGCGACCCGCTCGTGGAGTACCAGCGCGAGGGCTACCAGCTCTTCCAGGCCATGAACGAGGCCATCAAGGAGGAGTCGGTCGGGTTCCTGTTCAACCTCGAGGTGCAGGTGCAGCAGGGCCAGGCGACCGACGGGCAGCCGGTGACCATCACGGCCGCCGCCGCTGCCGCCGCGGCGCAGTCGGCCCCGGCGGTCGCCGCGCCGGGCGCCCCGTCCGCCTCCGGCGCCCCTGCGGCC
>NZ_LWGM01000234.1 GCF_001750215.1 Isoptericola variabilis
AGGCGGGGCGACGGGCGGGGGTGCCGACGGGGCGGCCGGCGGTGCGGGGGGCTCGTCGGCGGGGCGGTCCGCGGGCTGCTTCGGGGTGCCGGGGGCCGGCTCGTTCGGGTCCGCGCCGGGCGGCTCGGGCGTGCTCATGGTCTCCCCGGGGGACTGGGACGTCGTGTCCGGTCACGATAGCGCGCGAGGACGCGCCGGACCCCGCCTGACCCCGACATATGCACAGCCTGGCAGACTGTCGGCATGAAGTCGCGCGTGCTTGTCGTCGACGACGACACGGCCCTGGCCGAGATGATCGGCATCGTGCTGCGGACCGAGGGTTTCGAGCCCTTCTTCTGCGCGGACGGCGACGGCGCCCTCGCCGCGTTCCGCTCGGCGCAGCCGGACCTGGTGCTGCTGGACCTGATGCTCCCGGGCAAGGACGGCACGCAGGTGTGCCGCGAGATCCGGGCGGAGTCGGGCGTGCCCATCATCATGCTCACGGCCAAGTCCGACACGGTGGACGTCGTGCTCGGCCTGGAGTCCGGCGCCGACGACTACGTCTCCAAGCCGTTCAAGCCCAAGGAGCTCGTGGCGCGCATCCGCGCCCGGCTGCGCCGCACCGAGGACCCCGGTCCCGAGATGCTGCGGGTGGGCGACCTGGAGATCGACGTGACCGGCCACTCGGTGGTGCGCGAGGGCCGCAAGATCGCCCTGACGCCGCTGGAGTTCGACCTGCTGGTGGCCCTGGCGCGCAAGCCGTGGCAGGTGTTCACCCGCGAGGTGCTGCTCGAGAAGGTCTGGGGCTACCGGCACTCCGCCGACACCCGCCTGGTGAACGTGCACGTGCAGCGCCTGCGCTCCAAGGTCGAGCGCGACCCGGAGAGCCCCGAGATCGTGCTGACCGTCCGCGGCGTCGGCTACAAGGCGGGCGCGCCCCAGTGACCACCCACGCGGCCCGGGGGCGGCGCGTGCTGCGCGCCGCCGTCCGGGCACGCACCGTCGCCGTGCGGCGCGGCCGCGCCCTCGTGCACCGCTGGCGCTCCTCGATGCAGGTGCGCGTCATCACCTCCACGCTCGCCATCGGCGTCGTGGCGCTCGCCCTGCTCGGCACCTCGCTGTCGACGTCGGTGCGCGACGGGCTGTTCGAGCAGCGCGTCGACCAGGTCGACCGCGAGTCGGCCCGCACCACCGCCCAGGTGAGCGACGCGTTCGCGTCGTCCCCGGCGTCGTCGCCCTCCGACGTGCAGTCGCTGCTCATCCAGATGGTGGGCCAGCTGTCCTCGGGCGCCTCGAGCGCCCAGGGCACCTGCCTGCTGTCCGGCGGCGAGGGCCCGACGTCGGGCGTCACCGACATCTGCTCGCCGCAGCCCCTCGTCGGCATCGTCAGCCCCGAGCTGCGCGAGGCGACCCTGGACGCCGACCACCAGATGCTGCAGTCGGTGGCGATCCCCGCCGCGTACGCCGAGAGCGGGCAGGTGGAGCCGGGCGTGCTCGTCGGCTCCACGGTCGAGGTGCCCACCGTCGGCACCTACGGGCTGTACCAGCTGTACTCGCTGCAGACCGAGCAGGAGACGCTGCGGTTCGTCCAGCGCACGCTCCTGGCCGGCGGCGTGGCGGTGCTGGCCCTGCTGGGCGTGATCACCTGGATGGTCACGCGCCAGGCCGTGACGCCGGTGCGGCGCGCGGCCGACGTCGCCGCGCGGCTGGCTGACGGGCACCTCGAGGAGCGCATGCCGGGCCGCGGCCACGACGAGATGGCCACGCTCGCCCGGTCGTTCAACGAGATGGCCGCGAGCCTGCAGGACCAGATCCGGCGCATGGAGGAGCTCTCGGCCGCGCAGCGCCGCTTCGTCTCCGACGTCTCGCACGAGCTGCGCACCCCGCTGACGACCATCCGCATGGCGGCCGAGGTCATCCACGGCTCGCGCGAGGAGCTCGACCCGGCCGCGCGGCGCTCCGCGGAGCTGCTGACCACCCAGCTCGACCGGTTCGAGGAGCTGCTCGCCGACCTGCTGGAGATCTCGCGGTTCGACGCCGGCGCCGCGGTGCTCGACGTCGAGCACCGGGACGTGGGCGCGATCGTCACCGCGGTGGTCGAGGGCACGACGCCGCTCGCCGAGCGCAAGGGCGTGTTCCTGTCGGTGCACCTGACCGACGAGCCGGCCACCGCCGACGTCGACCCGCGGCGCGTCGAGCGGGTGCTGCGCAACCTGGTGGTGAACGCGCTGGAGCACGCCGAGGGCCGGCCCGTGGAGATCACCGTCGGCGCCGACCGGCACGCGGTCGCCGTGGTGGTGCGCGACCACGGCGTGGGCATGACGCCGCAGGAGGTGCAGCACGTGTTCGACCGGTTCTGGCGGGCCGACCCGGCCCGCGCCCGCACGACGGGCGGCACGGGCCTGGGCCTGGCCATCTCGCGCGAGGACGCGCGCCTGCACGCCGGCTGGCTCGAGGCGTGGGGGCGGCCGGGCCGGGGCGCGAGCTTCCGCCTGACGCTCCCGCGGCGCGCGGGCATCCAGCTCGTCGGCTCGCCGCTGCCGCTGGTGCCCGAGTCGCGCGGCATCGCCTCGGTGCCCACGGGCCAGATCCCGGTGGTCAACCCGCCCACGGGGCCCACGCCGGTGGCGATCCCCGACCTGGGCGACCTGCCGGACGTCGAGCACCACGACGACGCGGCGCGCCCCGCCGGCGAGGCGGTGCGCCCCGCCGGGCAGGGCCCCGTGGAGGGCCCTGTGGAGGGCGCCGGCGCGGGCGCCGCCGAGGACCACGACGCGGGGGTGCGGCGATGACCGCCCGGCCCCGCGCCGTCCTGGCCGCCCTGCTCGCCGCCCTGCTCGCCGTCGTGGTGGCGGCGCTGGCGGGCTGCGCGTCGATCCCCACCTCCGGCGAGGTGCAGGACGGCGGCGCCGACGTGCCGCGCACCGGCGAGATCGGGTTCATCGCCGCCGGCCCGAACGTCGACGACACCCCGGACGAGATCGTGCGCGGCTTCCTCTCGGCCACGCAGGCGGGCCCCACCACGGCGCAGCCGTTCAACGTGGCCCGCGAGTTCCTCACCTCGGGCGCGTCGCAGGCCTGGGAGCCGTACTCGCGCGTCCTCGTGCTGGACGGCTACCCCACCCTGTCGACCGACGACGTCGAGGCGGACGCGTCCACCGCGACCGTCCGGGCGCGGGTGACGGTGGTGGCGTCCGTGGACGAGCGCGGCGTGTACACCGAGGAGCCGCGGCCCAGCCCGAGCGAGCTCACCTTCGAGCTCGGCCGGTCCGGCGGGCAGTGGCGCATCACCGGCCTCGACGACGGCCTGCTGTTCTCCACCGCCGTCTTCTCCCAGGCGTACCACCTCACGCGGCTGTACTACCCGACGCCGGACCTGCGCCAGCTCGTGCCGGACGTGCGGTGGTTCCCGCGCACGACGTGGCGCACCAACGCCGTCCAGGAAATCCTCGCGGGCCCGCCGGAGTGGCTGGCCGGCTCGGTGGTGTCGGTCGTGCCGGAGGGCACCGCGCTGGCGATCGAGGCGGTCACCGTGGCCGACGACGGCACCGTCGCGGTGAACCTCACCGAGCAGATCGACGACGCCTCGTCCGACGAGCTCGCCCTGTTCTCCGCGCAGCTCGAGGCGACCCTCGTCACGGGGCAGGGCGAGGGCCGCACCGTGACGCTCGCGGACCGGTCCGGCCCGCTCGCGGTCCCCGAGGCCGCCGGGCCGACGCTGCCGCGCACCGAGGGCGACGCGCTCGCCCTCGTGGACGGGCAGCTGCGCCGCGTCGAGGGCCGCGAGCTGGTGCCCGCCCACGAGGGCCTGTCCCTCGCCGGCCTGGACCCGACGGCGCTGGCCGCCGGGCCGGCCCACGAGCCGGTGGTGGTGCGCGACGGGGCCGACCGCGTGGTGCGCCTCGACCCGGACGGCACCCAGGACACCCTGCTGCAGGGCACCGACCTGCTCGCCCCGTCGGTCGACCGGTACGGCGCCGTGTGGAGCGGCGTGCGCGGCGGGTCGCTGCAGGTGGTGGTGGCGGGCGGCCAGGCGTACCCGGTGAGCGCCGCGTGGCTGGAGGACGTCACCGTGACGTCGGTGCGGGTCTCGCCCGAGGGGTCGCGCGTGGCGCTCGTGACGACCGGCCCGGACGGCACGGCCGTGCGGGTGGCCGGCATCCTGCGCGACGCCGGGGGCGTGCCGACCGGGCTGTCGGACCCGGTGCCGGTCGGGGCGTCGGTGCAGGGCGTGACGCTCGCGCAGTGGCAGGACGAGGCGACGCTCGCGCTGCTCGGCCAGGACTCCGGCGGCGAGCGGACGGTCTTCCTCGCCGGCGTCGGCGGCCTGGCGGGCACCGGCGGCGGGCTCTCGCGGTCCGTGCCGGGCGTCACCGCGCCGACGTGGGTGACGGCGGCCGTCGGCAGCACGAGCATGCTGGCGCTCGACGCCGAGTCGGTGCTGCACCTGCGCCAGTCGTCGGCGCTGTGGCCCGCGGTCGCGTCGGACGTCGCCCTGGTCGCGTTCCCGGGCTGACGCCGCCGCGAGGCCGTCCCCGGCCGCCGGCGCGCGGGCGCCGTCCCCAGG
>NZ_LWGM01000235.1 GCF_001750215.1 Isoptericola variabilis
GCCGCCGGCGCGGCGGCCGGGTGGGTGCGGTGCGCGGGCCTGCGGGCGGCCGGGCGCCGGCGCGTGCCGTCGTCCGGGACGGGTCTCCGACCGGCGCGGGACAGGCAGACCTGACCTCGGCTGCTAGCGTGGCCGGCCTGACGTCCTGTCAGGTCCTTCCCTTCTCGGGACGTCCCCGGAGGCACGATGAGCGCCATGTCCGTCGCCACCCCGTCCCTTTCGGCCCGGCTGCGCGAGGGCACCCGCGCCGAGCACCAGGCCGCCGAGTCGGAGGGCTTCGTGGAAGGGCTGCTCTCCGGCCGCCTCGACGTGGCCGCCTACGCCGACCTCGCCGCCCAGCAGCTCGAGATCTACCGGGCCCTGGAGGAGGCGAGCGCGCTGGTGGGGCGCGACCCGCGCGGCGCCGGACTGGTGTTCGCCGAGCTCGAGCGCGTCCCGTCCATCGAGCGCGACCTGGTGCACCTCCACGGCGCCGGCTGGCGCGACACGGTCCGGGTCCTGCCGGCGACCCGGGTCTACGCCGCCCGCCTGCGGGACGTCGGCGCCGGGCTGCCGGAGTACGCCGCCCACGCCTACACCCGCTATCTCGGCGACCTGTCCGGGGGCCAGGTCATCAAGCGCATGATGCAGCGCCACTACGGCATGGGCGCCGAGGGCCTGGCCTTCTACGACTTCCCCGAGATCCCCAAGGCCAAGCCGTTCAAGGACCTCTACCGCGAGCGTCTCGACGCGCTGCCCCTGGACCGGGCGGAGACCGACCGCGCCGTCGCCGAGGCGCAGGAGGCGTTCCGCCTCAACCGCGCGATGTTCGCCGAGCTCGGCGCGGCCCACCCCTGACCATCTGGTTGTGGGTACAGAACACGCCGGGCGATCCGCGGATCGCCCGGCGTGTTCTGTACCCACAACGGGAGGGCGGGCGCCGGGCCCGGGCGGGCGCCGGGCCCGGGAGCGTCAGCGACGCACGGCGTCGATCTTGAGCATCTTGGCGATCACCGAGTCGAGCTCGGCGTCGTCGAAGATCTGCTTCCAGTCCTCCTTGATGATCTTCTCGCGGCCGTAGCCCATCGCGATGTGGCAGGCGTCCGAGAAGGGGTTGGAGCCGCGCAGGCCGTTGGTCAGCGCGATCCAGGTGTGGCCCCAGAGCATGGCGCGCGCGGCCTCGCGCGGCACGCCGACGGTGTTGACGGTCTCCTCGAGGGCCTCGTGGAGGAAGTCGCCGATCATGCAGGCGATGGTCTCCACCAGCGTCGGCTCGAGCACGGCGAGCTGCTTGACGGTGACCCAGTGCACCTGGATGACCGGGGCGTACATCGTCGAGATGACGCCCTCGGCGATCGCGCGGACCTCGTCGTCGCCCTCCTCCAGGGCGGCGACGACCTCCTGCGGCGCGGCGATGCCGCCGAACGTGTCGTCCCACTCCTCCTTGGTGGTGCGCTCGAGGAACACCGACGGGTGGCACGGGTGCGCCACGGCGTAGTGGATGTCCTCGCGCTTGGCGAGCAGGCCCGCGTAGGCGGCGGCCGGGTCGAGGGTGAGCACGATCGCGCCCGACTTCATCACCGGCACGACCTCCTCGGAGACGGCGCCCAGGACGACGTCCGGCACCGCGAGGATGACGACGTCGGCCGCGCGGGCGGCGTCCAGCGTCTCGGTCACGGTGCGGCCGAGACCCTCGATGCGCTCGCGGCCGGCGGGCGACGCCTCGGCGTAGAGCGTCGTGTAGTCCTCGCTCTTGGCGAAGTTGTTCGAGACGCGGGTGCCCATCTTGCCGCCGGCTCCGATCACGGCGACGGTCAGCTGGCCGGTGTCGGTGGGAAGGGTGTCGGTCATGACCTGCTCCTGAGGTACTCGAGGGTGAGGGTGGTCCACTCCTGCTCGGTGCGGACCGTGGTCTCGGCGTCGGTCTCGCCCGCCGCGGCGTCCTGCCACGGCAGCCAGAACTCGATCACCTGGTTGATGCCGCGCTCGGCGGGGCGCAGCACCTGGCGGATGCCGGCGTAGTCCAGCCGGCCCGTGCCGATGGGGACGCCGGTGTAGCGGAACCCGACCCACCCGCCGTCGCGGGTGAAGTCGAAGTCCTTGACGTGCCAGCTCCTCGTCCACGGCGCGCAGCGGGCCACGACGTCGTCGGGGTGCTCGAGGTTGGCCACGGTGTTGGCCGGGTCCAGGCAGACACCCAGCGCCGGCGAGCCGATCTCGGCCACGAGGTCCACGAGCTCGGCCGAGGAGACCTGCTCGTAGGTCTCCAGCGCGAGGGTGACGCCGGCGGCCTCGTACGCCGGCAGCGCCGCGCGCAGCCGGCTGCGCGTCTCGGCGGCGTCCGGGCGGTCCTCGCCGCTGGTCCACATGGACCGCACCAGCGTGGCGCCGAGCTGCCGCGCGACGTGCAGGTACCGCGCCAGGTGCTCCTCGCGGGTGCCGCGGGTGCCGACCTCGAGCGTGATCCCCAGCCCGTCCGCCAGCGCGCGGACCTCGCGCAGCCGCTCGTCCGAGGCGGTGTCGAGGGGCGTGTGGTCGCAGACCTGGAACAGGCGCACGCCCTGGGCGGCGGCGTCCCGCAGGACGTCGTCGAGCGTCATCGGCGCCGGCACGCGGTCGGACATGCGCCAGAAGTAGGCGTAGGTGCTCAGTCCGATCTCGCTCGTGGCGCGGCCGGCCGTCGCGCCGCTCACGCCGCCACCCCCTCGAGGGCGAGCGCCTCGTCGAGGATCGCGGCGACGGCGGCCGGGTCGTGCGCGAACCGGCCCAGGAACAGCCCGCGGATGCGGCCCGCGCCACGGGTCAGCAGGCCCGGGCCGGCACTGCCGCCGTAGACGACGCGGCTGCCGGCCAGCTCCGGGCACGTGCCCAGCCACGCCCGCAGCCCCTCGAGCACGCCGACGACGTGCGCGTCGGGGGCCGGGGCCGGGGCGCCGATCGCCCAGACCGGCTCGTACGCCACGAGCACCGGGCCGAGCGCACCGGCCGCCGCGGCCGCGGCGAGGGCGGAGTCGAGCTGGGCGGTCACCGCGGCCAGCGCCGCGGCGACGGCGTCCGCCGCGGCGACACCGTCGGCCGGCGCGGTCTCCTCGCCGACGCACAGCAGCGGCGTCAGGCCGTTGCGCAGGGCGGCGTGCACCTTGTCGGCCACCACCCGGTCGTCCTCGCCGAACAGGCGGCGGCGCTCGGCGTGGCCGACCTCGACGAGGTCGCAGCCGATCTCGCGCAGCTCGCGGCCGGACACCTCGCCGGTGTACGCGCCCTCGTCGGCCCAGGCGAGGTCCTGCGCGCCGAGGTGCACCCGGGTGCCGGCCAGCGCCTCGCGCACCGGCACCAGGGCCGGGAAGGTCGGGACGACGAACAGGTCCACCAGGCCGCCGGTGACGGCCGGGTGCGTGCGGGCGACGTCGGCGACCGCACGGGTCCACTCGAGCGTGCGCGCGTGGCCGAAGTACATCTTCAGCGACACGCCCACGGTCAGCGGCGGCGCCCCCGCGCCGCCGTCGCCCAGGGTCTCGGAGGTCGGCGTCCCGGGAGCCGGCGTCCCGGGAGCCGGCGTCTCGGGAGTCAGCACGACGCCGGTCCCCCTGCGCCGGCCGGCGCCGGCGCGCCGGCCCGCTCGGCCTCGTAGTCCGCGAGCACCTGCACCTTGGCGGCCGACGCGCCGGCCGGGTCGAACCGGTAGGTCAGCCACTCGCGCACCAGGCGGCGCGCCAGCTCGAGGCCGACGACCCGCTGGCCCAGGCACAGCACCTGCGCGTCGTTCGACAGGACCGAGCGCTCGACGGAGAACGAGTCGTGCGCGGTGACGGCGCGGACGCCGGGCACCTTGTTGGCGCTGATCGCGACGCCCAGGCCGGTGCCGCACACCAGGAGCGCGCGGTCGGCCTCGTCGCGGGCCACCAGCTCGGCCGCGGCGATCGCGACGGACGGGTACGGGGTGTGCGACGCGGCGTCGACGCCGACGTCGGCCACCAGGACGACGCCGTCGTCGGCGAGCAGGTCGGCCTTGAGGGCCTCCTTGTAGTCGAGGCCGGCGTCGTCCGAGCCGACGACGACCCTCAGCTTCTCGGTCCGGGTGTCGGTCATGGTGCTCCTCCTGGGTGGTGCGTCGGTGGTCGTGCGGCGCAGGGGGTGCGGCGGGGTGCGGCGCGGGCGTCAGGCCGGGACGGCGAGCGTGGCCAGCACCGCGGCGGCGACGAGGGCGAACGACACCGCGCCGGCGTCGGGCGTGCCGACGGCGTGCTCGGCGTGCGTGCGGGCACGGCCCATCCGCGGCAGCAGGCCCGCCGTGGCGTCGGCGGCCTCGCGGGCCGCCGCGGTGGCGGCGGCCCACGCGGCGGCCAGGTCGTCGCCGGCCTCGACGCGGGCGGTGAGCGTGGCGTCGAACGGCACGAGGGCGTCGACCATCGTCTTGTCGCCCACGGTGGCGCCGAACGCGAGGATCGCCTCGGCGGCGGCGTGCACCCCGCGGGCGACCGTCGCGGCCGCGGGCCGCTCCGCGTCCCCGACGGTGCGGCCGAGCGCCGCCAGC
>NZ_LWGM01000236.1 GCF_001750215.1 Isoptericola variabilis
ACCGGCAGGTGTTTCCGCAGCACCTGGACGAACTGGCGGTACGCGGCGAGCCGGCCTTCCACCCGTACGCGTTCAACGTGCTGCGCCAGCTGGGCGCCAACTTCGAGCTGCTCGGCAAATACCTGCGCTGGCTCAGCGTGCAGGGACAGCCGTTGCCGGCCGCGATCGCCACCGCCTGCCAGCGCCTGGCGTCCGAGGCGATGGTGATGCAGTTCCGGCTGATCCGCTCGATTCTTGGACGCCGGCCCGACCCCTGCCAGGATTGCCTCGATCAGATGGAAGCCTGCTACGAGGCCGCGGTGCCGGCGCTTGCCGCCTATGTCGGCGAGGGCGAGCCCTGACGCCGCGGGCGCGGCGGGCGCGACAACACCGGCGGGCGCGCGGGATCGTCCGCCGGCTCCCCCGCCGTCGAGGTGCCGCTGCGGCCGATGCTGGCCTCGCCCGCGGACGCCGGCGAGGAACGGGTGCTCGCCGCGGACGGCCACGACGGGCCGCCCGCCTGGGCCTTCGAGATGAAGTGGGACGGGTTCCGCACGCTCGCCGTCGTCGAGGCCGACGGCGATGACGACGGCGACGACGGCGGCCCCGGCGCGGGCCGCCGCGTGCGGCTCGTCTCGCGCACCGGCCAGGACATGACCGGCACCTACCCGGAGCTGCAGGCCGTGGCCGGGCAGGTCGGCGACGCGCTGCCGGTGGTGCTCGACGGCGAGATCGTCGCCCTCGACGAGGGCGGCCGGCCCCGGTTCCGGCTGCTGCAGCAGCGCGCGAACATCCAGCGGGCCGCCGACGTCCAGGCCGCCCGGGCGAAGGTGGCGGTCGACCTCATGGTGTTCGACGTGCTGCAGGTGGGCGACCGCGTCCTGCTCGGCGAGCCCTACGACGAGCGGCGCAAGGTGCTCGAGGACGTCCTGGGCGCCCGCGCGCCCGTGCACCTGCCCCCGGCGTTCGACGGCGACCTCGACGCCGCCCTGGGCACGTCGCACCGGTTGGGCCTGGAGGGCGTGGTCGCCAAGCGGCGCGACGGCGCGTACGCACCGGGGCGGCGCTCCCGGCAGTGGCTGAAGCTCAAGCACGCGAGCGCCCAGGAGGTGGTGGTGGTCGGGTGGCGCCCGCTGCACGCCGGCGAGCACCGCGAGGACGCCGACCGGGCCGGCTCGCTGCTGCTGGCCGTGCCCGTGGACGGCACCCTGCGCTACGCCGGCAAGGTCGGCACCGGCTTCACCGACGCCGACCGCCGGGCGGTCGCCCGGCGCCTGCACGCGCTGGCGCGCAAGACGCCGGCCGTCGAGGGCGTGCCGCGCCCCGAGGCCAGGCACGCCCGGTGGGTCACCCCGCGGCTCGTGGGCGAGGTCGAGATGGCGGAGTGGACCGGCGACCCGGCGCAGGACCCGGAGGCGCGGCTGCGCCAGCCGTCCTGGCGCGGCTGGCGCGAGGACAAGTCGCCCGAGGACGTCGTCGTCGAGGCGTGAGCGATGAGTCCTGGCGGCGGGCGTCGTCGGACCCGGTGCCCACCCCTCCACGGAGCGCGAAGGAGCACCCCATGACCACCGACCTGCCCGCCGAGCCCACCACCGGCGCCCCGACCAGCCTGCCGGCCCCGCCCACCCCGCGCATCGCCGCGTCGACCGTCTTCGTCAACCTGCCGGTGCGCGACCTCGACGCCGCGAAGCGGTTCTACGAGGCGATCGGCTTCGCGGTCGACCCGACGTTCACCGACGAGGACGCGTCGGCGATCGTGTTCGGCCGGTCGATCTACGCCATGCTGCTGCGGCCGGAGTACTTCCGGACCTTCACCAGCCGGCCGCAGACCGACGCGACCCAGGCCATCGAGGTGATCACCGCGCTGGGCCTGTCCAGCCGCGCCGACGTCGACGCGGTCGCCGACGCCGCGCTCGCCGCCGGCGGCACCGAGTCGCGGCCCACCCAGGACATGGGCTGGATGTACTCGCGCGGCTTCTGCGACCTGGACGGGCACCACTGGGAGGTGCTGTCGATGGACGAGGCCGCCGCCGCCCAGGCGTTCGCCCAGGACGCGGGGCACGCGAGCAGCGGCGCCTGACGCGCCCGGGAACAACCGGGCGGGGCGCGACGGTTGCCCCAGTCATGCGAGCGATCACCTACTCCCAGTACGGCAGCGCCGACGTCCTCGAGCTCACCGAGCAGCCCGACCCCAAGGTCGGCGCGGACAGCGTGCTGGTGCGCGTGCGCGCGGCCGCCGTCAACCCCGTCGACTGGGTGGTGCGCCAGGGCCACCTCGACGCCGCCATGGACGTGACGTTCCCCGTCGTCCCGGGCTGGGACGTCGCCGGGGTCGTCGAGCGCGTCGGCCTGGACACCCCCGAGCTCGAGGTCGGCGACGAGGTGTACGGCTACGTGCGCAAGGACTGGGTGCACGGCGGCACCTTCGCCGAGCTCGTCGCCGCCCCGGTGCGCACCCTCGCGCGCAAGCCCGCGTCGCTGAGCTTCGAGGAGGCGGCGGCAGTGCCGCTGGCCGGCCTCACCGCGTACCAGTCGATCGCCCGCTCCGGCGTGCGCGCCGGGCAGACGGTGCTGGTGCACGCCGCGGCGGGCGGCGTCGGCTCGTTCGGCGTGCAGATCGCCCGCCACCTGGGCGCGCGCGTCATCGGCACGGCCGGCGAGGGCAACCACGACTACCTGCGCGGCCTGGGCGTCGAGCCGGTCGTCTACGGCGAGGGCCTGGCGGACCGGGTGCGCGCGCTCGCCCCGGACGGCGTCGACGTCGTGCTCGACTACGCCGGCCACGGCGCGGTGGCGCAGAGCGCGCCGCTGCTCGCCCCCGGCGGGGTGATCACCTCGATCACCGACGCCTCGGCGCGCGACGAGCACGGCGGCCACTACGTGTGGGTGCGCCCCTCGACGACGGACCTCGACGCGCTGCGCGCGCTGATCGACGACGGCGCCGTGCGGGTGGAGGTGGCGCAGGTGTTCGACCTCGCGGACACCGCCGAGGCGCACCGCGCCAGCGAGTCGCGCCACGGCCGCGGCAAGATCGTCGTGCGGGTCTGAGCCCGCACGGGACCCGACCGGCCCGGCGCCCGGGGGCGCCGGGCCGGTCAGCCCACGCCGTTGACGGCGTCGCCGACCCGGCGCTCGAGCGCCAGCGCCGTCGCGCCCAGCGCGACGCAGCAGGCCACCAGCACGGCGACGAACGCGCCGCCGGCCCCGTGCTGGAGCAGGAGGCCGGCGGCGACCGGCCCGAGGATGGTGCCGCCCTGGAACGCGGCGGCGTTGACGGCGTTGTAGCGCCCGCGCAGGTGGTCGGGCGCCATGTCGTTGACGATCGCGGGCAGCGCGGCCTGCAGGAGGGTCTCCCCCAGCCCGAACACCCCGTGGAAGACGAGCACGCCCGCGACGGCGGCGACGGTGCCCGGCACCAGCCCGGTGAGCCCGAGCACCCCCCACGCGGCGGCCCAGATGCCGGCCATCACCAGCAGCACGCGCGAACGGCGGCGGCCGCGGGCGCGGTTCATCACCCAGAATTGCAGCAGCACGATCGCGCAGGTGTTGACCACGAACGCCAGGCCGACCACGCGGGTGGAGACCTCGGACACCTGCCGCGCGAACGCCGGGAAGCCGCCCTCCATCTGCCCGTACCCGACGAACGCGGCCACGAGCGACAGGGCGGTCAGCCACGCCACCTCCGGGCGGCGCAGGATGGCCAGGTAGCCGGCCGGCGCGCCGGCCGCCGCCGCGGCGTCCGGGGCGGGCCGGGCGGCGCGCCCGTGCAGGTGGCGCAGCGGGCCGAGCAGCACGACGGCGGGCGCCACGAACGTGGCGGCGTTCGCGAGGAAGGCGGCCACGAAGGTGCCCGGGCGCTCGACGTCGACGACGAGGCCGCCGACCACGCCGCCCACGCCGATGCCGAGGTTGAGCAGCGCGAAGCTCACGCCGTAGTAGCGCTGGCGCAGCTCGCCGCTGACGACCGTGGCGACCAGCGCGTTGACCGCGGGCCAGGAGACGCCGAGCTGGACGCCGAACAGCGCCAGGCCCACGCCCGCGGCGAGCGGCGTCGTGGCCAGCCCGACGACGGTGCAGCCGGCGACGGCGGACGCGAGCCCGCCGAGGACGACGAGGCGCGCCCCGACGCGGTCGACGAGCCAGCCGGCGGGCCCGGTCACCGCCAGCCCCGCGACGGCGACCAGCCCCATGAGCGTGCCGGACAGCGCGAGCGGGAAGCCGCGCACCTCGTGCAGGTAGATGATCGTGAACGGCAGCGTCAGGCCACGGCCGAAGAACTGCACGACCACGGTCGACAGCAGCCACCGGCCGTCCCGGGGCAGCGCGGACCAGAAGTCGAGGGCGCCGGAGCGCGCCCGGGAGGACGTCGGCGAGGGCACGGGGAGGATCCTCCCTGGTCCCGGGGGCGCGCCACCACGTTGGACGCCGTGCCGCCGGGGGCGGCGCCGACGAGGATCATGCCGACCAGCGCCATGCCCTCGAACCCGAACAGGTGGCCGATGCCCCACGCGGCGAGCGGCATGACGAGGAACT
>NZ_LWGM01000237.1 GCF_001750215.1 Isoptericola variabilis
CGTCGCGACGGTCACCCGGGCGCTCGCGGCCCGGGACGACCGCGCGGCGCGGGACCGCACGCCGGTCGGCGTCGGCTGACCCGGGCCCTGCCACCAGCCCGGACCCGACCCCGGACCCGACCCCGCGCCCGACCCCGCGCCCCGGCCGACACGGCGGGGCCGGGGCTCACGCTCCCGGTGTCCGCCGCGCGTCGCCGGGTGGGGCGGCCGCCGGCTCGGCGTCGCACCCGGGCGCACGTGTCCGGGCCAGGGCTCACGATCGCGGGGCAGCAGATACCGGGGCAGGTCCCCGGGCACCGCGCCGGTGCGGCCCGACGCTCTCGGCACAGACCGCCCACCCGCAGAAACCCGGGCGACGGCCGGCCACCGCCCACGGACGACGACGATCCCGCGGCCTCGAGGGCGCGCGGGATCGTCGCGAGGTGCTGTCGCGGGGAGGGTCAGCGCTGGCCGCGCCGGCGCTCCCAGCGTTCCTCGAGACGGGCGATGAACCCGTCCTTGCTGGCGGTGGTGGTGCGGTTCGTGCCCCGGCCGCCGCCCTTCCTGCCCTGCGGTCGCCGGTCGACGCTGCCGTCGGGACGGACCGTGCCCTGCGGGCCCTTGGAGCGCGGCGCGGCGGCGAAGGCCCAGGCGACTGCGGCGAACATCACGACGAAGCCGACGACGCCGACGACCGTGTGCCCGGTCGCCGCGCCCAGCACGAGCACGAGCAGACCGACCGCGAGGCCGACCCCTGCAACGACGTAGCGCACGACGGGACGGCGACGTCCCGTCTGCTGGAAGGTGGTGGCGAGCCGGGGATCGTCGCTGGTCAGCGCGCGCTCCATCTGCTCCAGCACGCGCTGCTCGTACTCGGAAAGAGGCATCGAGACCCCCCGATCGGTGGGTGGAGTACTACCGAGACCAGGATAGGCCCGCCGCGTCGGGCTCGGTAGTCGGACGGGGCGCGGCCCGCGCGCCGAGGCTGATGGACCCGCTCCCGAAGCGCTGACGCACCGCGTCGAGCGCCAGCTCGGCCTCCCGGCGGGCCTCGCCGCGGGGCGAGGCGGCCTCCTCGAGGGTCGGCTGCTCGGCCAGGCCCGCCCGGGTCGACAGGTTCTCCATGCGCACGCCCACGAGGCGCACCGGCAGGCCGCGCAGGTCGGCGGCCGCCAGCAGCTCGCGGGCGACCAGGTAGATCTCGTGGGCGACGTCGGTGGGGCCGCTCAGCGTCCGCGAGCGGGTCAGTGTGCGGAAGTCGCTGGTGCGGACCTTGACCGCCACGGTGCGCCCCACGACGCCCTGGCCGCGCAGCCGCGCGGCCACCTTGTCCGCCAGCGCGAGGACGTGCTTCTCCACCGCGCGCAGGTCCCACAGGTCCTGGGCGAACGTGGTCTCCGCGCCGATGCTGCGCTCCTCCCGGCCCGGCACCACGGGGCGCGGGTCGCGGCCCCAGGCCAGGTCGTGCAGGTGCGCGCCCGCGACCCTGCCCACCGCGGCCTGCAGCGTGGCGACGTCGGTGTCCGCCAGCTGCGCCACGGACGTGATGCCCCAGCGGGCGAGCGCCTGCTCCGTCTTCTCCCCCACCCCCCACAGCGCGCCGACCGGCAGCGTGCGCAGGAACGCGACGGTCGCGTCGGCGGGCACCAGCAGCATCCCGTCGGGCTTGGCGTGCGTGGACGCCAGCTTGGCCACGAACTTGTTCTGCGCGATCCCCACGGAGCAGGTGACGCCGTGCCGGGCCTGCACCTCCTCGCGCAGCCGTGCGCCGATGACCGTGGGCGCGCCGAGCCGGCGCCGCGCGCCGCTGACGTCGAGGAAGGCCTCGTCCACGCTCACCTGCTCCACGAGCGCGGTGATCCGGCCGAGCATCTCCATGATCGACCGCGACACGTCGTGGTAGAGCCGGTGGTCCGGCGGCACCACCACGGCCTGGGGGCACAGGCGCAGCGCCGAGGCCATCGACATCGCCGACCGCACCCCGAAGGCCCGAGCCTCGTACGTCGCGGCGAGCACCACGCCCCGCTCCCGGCCGCCGACGATGACCGGCAGCCCGCGCAGCTCCGGCCGCCTCGTGAGCTCGCAGGAGGCGAAGAACGCGTCCATGTCGACGTGCATGATCGAGGTGCCGCTCTCATCGGCGCCCCAGTCCCGGTTCGCGGTCGTGGACCGCGGCGCTCGGCTCACGAGGCCGCCGAGGCCAGCCGCAGCGGGCGGGAGAACCCGGTGTCGGGGTCGACCACCATGGCGACCTCGTCGCGGAAGTCCTCCGCGCACGCCGCGAGCTCGTCGGCGCGCTGGGGCGCGACCCGCTCGCCGTGACCGGCGTCCACCGCGGCGCGCAGGCGCGCGCCCGAGGCGAAGTACACCGACCAGGCCGCGAGCTGCGGCTCCACCAGGGCCAGCATCTCCCAGACGGTGCGGGCGCCGGACCGCGGCCCCGGGCGCCCGCGCAGGGCGACGACGGCGGCCGCGCTGCGCAGCGCGGCGAGGTGCGCGTGCAGGAACCGGTCGGCCGGGTCCGACGCCTCCGCCGCCTCGGCCAGCTCCGCGTCGGCGATGCTCAGCAGACGCTTCACCTCGGCCGGCACGGCCCGCGGGCCCGCGCCCGCCCGGGCGACCGCCTCCGGCGCGCCCGCCGCCCCGCGGCGTGCCGTGTGCTCCTGGGTCATCGCAGACCTCCCGTCCGAGCGCTCCTGCGCCCCTCCAGTGTCGAACACGTGTTCGAAGCCTGTCAATCCGTGCTGCACCGCCCGCCGGGACGGCCCGTCGGGGAGACTGGGCGCATGGCCCGCCGCAGCACTCGCTCCTCGCGACGCAGCCCATCGTCCCCCGAGCCACCGACACTGCCGTCCGGCCCCGTGCCGATCGACACCGGCACCGCCGAGCTGGAGCCCGACCCGGACCACGCGGGCCGCACCACGCTGCTGGTCAACGGCGTGCCCAGCTCGTTCCTCGACCTGGACGATCCCGGGTTCCTCGCGTTCGAGTACATGCAGCAGATGGACGCCGTGAGCGAGCTCCTCCCGGACGGCGGCCTGCGGGCGCTGCACCTCGGGGCGGCGGGCTGCGCCCTGGCCCGCCGGTGGGACGCCGAGCGGCCGGGCTCGCGCCAGCTCGGCGTCGACGTCGACGCCCGCCTGCTCGAGCTGGTCCGGCAGTGGTTCGACCTGCCGCGCTCCCCGCGGCTGCGCCTGCGCGCCGACGACGCGGGGCACGCCGTGCGCACCCTCGCCGACGCTTCCTTCGACGTCGTCGTGCGCGACGTGTTCGCCGGCGACAGCACGCCGGGCCACCTCGTCGGCCCCCGCTTCGCCCGCGACGTCGCCCGCGTGCTGCGGCCCGGCGGCCTCTACCTCGCGAACTGCGTCGACCGTCCGCCGCTGGTCACCGTCCGCCGCGAGCTCGCGACGCTCGCCGCGGCCTTCGCCGGGCCCGCCGGGCGCGAGGGCGCCGACGCCGTCGCGGCCGGCGAGGACCCGCAGCCCTACGACGCCCTGACCGAGGCGATGCGCGACCGGGCGAACGCCGTCCTGGCCGCGCTGGCGCTCACCGCGCGCACGGACGGCTACGACGCCTGAGCGCCGGACTGGCGAGGCCGCGACCAGCGGCGCCCCGCAGCCCCCGCGCACGCACGTGCTCGGGTGGCTCGCGGCGCGTCTCCGCGGCCCCGGCGGCGTCGCCCACGTGGGGGGCCGGCGCGCTCACGGGCGCGCCCCCGGGCGGGCGTGCGTGCGGGGACATCGCTTCTGACGATGGCAGGACGGGCCCGTCGCCACGGGTTCGTCCGCCTCCACCGAGGAGCCCCCCATGTCCGTCCTCCGTCGCACGCTCGCCGTCCTCACAACCGTCCTCACCGCAGCCGCCGGTGCGCTGCTGCTCGCCGCCGGACCGGCCGCGGCCCAGCCCTCCCAGCAGGACCAGGACTGGATGGTCTTCGCCCACCAGAGCAACCTCGCCGAGATCGCCGCAGGACAGGCGGCGCTCGAGCAGGCCACGACCGACGCCGTGCGCGAGCACGGCCAGATGCTGATCGACGACCACACCAGGCTCGACGCCGACCTGACCGCCGCCGCGGAGGAGTTCGGCGTCGAGCTGCCGTCCGAGCCGACCGAGGAGCAGCAGCAGATCCTCGCCTCCGTGACGGCGCAGTCCGGGGAGGCGTTCGACAGGGCGTGGGTCGAGGCCCAGATCACGTCGCACCGCGAGACGCTCGCGGCCGGCGAGCGGGAGCTGGCCGAGGGCAGCGAGCAGGCCGCGAAGGATCTCGCGAGCGCTTCGGCGCCCGTCGTGCAGATGCACCTCGACTCGCTGCTCGCGACGGCGCAGGACCTCGGCGTGCCCACCGGGGTGCCGGCCGGCACGGGCGGGCAGGCGGCGACCTCGTCCCCGGCGCTCGCCGTCACGCTCGTCGGCGTCGGCGCGCTCGCGGTCGTGCTCGCGGGCGCCGTGCTGGTGCGGCGTCGCGCGTGAGCCCGGACGCCCCGGAGCGCCGGCGCCCTCGGCGCACG
>NZ_LWGM01000238.1 GCF_001750215.1 Isoptericola variabilis
GGGCAGCGCGGGGTCAGGCGGGCGCGGCCGTCACGCCGGGAACCGGACGGCCGGCCCCGCGGGCTCCCCGCGGTGCAGCAGCTGCGCCCGCACCACCCCGGCCTCCGCCAGGGCGCGCCAGTGCTCCCCCAGCCACTGCTCGGCGTCGAACTGCACCGTGAACACCGGGCTGAGCGTGCCCGACGCCGGGCGGTCGGCGGCGTCGGTCAGCGCCCACTCCCACTCGGGCCGCACGACGCCGCTCACGCCGGTGCGCCCTGCGCGGCGCGGCGGGCGTCGGCGGCCAGCGCACGGTTCAGCCGCGACGGCCACAGCGGACCCTCGTAGACGAACCCCGTGTAGGCCTGGACCAGGTCCGCGCCGGCGCGCAGGTACGCCCGGGCGTCGTCCGCCGTGGTGATGCCGCCGCACCCGATGATCGCCGGGCCCGCGCCGAGGCGGGCGCGCAGGCGGGTGACCACCTCGAGGCCGCGGCCGAGCAGCGGCGGGCCGGACAGGCCGCCGGGCCCGAGCTCGTGCCGGACGGTCGTGTTCACGGCCGCGACGCCGTCCAGGCCGAGCTCGAGGACCAGGTCGGCCACGGCGTCGACGTCCTCGTCCGCGAGGTCGGGGGCGATCTTCACCAGCAGCGGCACGCGCGCCACCTCGGCCTCGGCGGTCGCCGCGTCGGCGGCCGCGCGGGCGGCGGTGAGGATCGGCCGCAGCTCGGCGGTGGTCTGCAGGTCGCGCAGGCCGGGGGTGTTCGGCGACGAGACGTTCACGACGAGGTAGTCCGCGTACGGCGCGAGCTCGCGGGCGCAGGCGGCGTAGTCGTCCGCGGCCCGCTCGGCCGGCGTCGTCTTGTTCTTGCCGATGTTCACGCCGACCCGCACGGCGCGGCCCGCGGCGGTGCTGCGCAGCACGCGCAGCCGGTCCGCCGCCGCGGCGGCGCCCTCGTTGTTGAAGCCCATGCGGTTGCGCAGCCCGCGCAGCCCGAGCTCGCGGAACATGCGCGGCGCCTCGTTGCCCGGCTGCGGGCGCGGCGTCACGGTGCCGATCTCGACGAAGCCGAACCCGAGCATGGTCAGCCCGCGCACGGCGCGGGCGTCCTTGTCGAACCCGCCCGCGAGCCCGAACGGCGCCGGGAAGGTGCGGCCGAGCACCTCGACGCTGCCGGGGCCGCCGGCCCCGCGCCCGAGGTAGGGCGCGAGCGCGCCCTGGGCGACGTCGCGCAGCACCGGGGTGCGTCCCGCGAGCTCGATGGCCCGGAAGGCCAGGTGGTGCGCCCGCTCGGGGTCCATGCCGCGGAAGGCGGCGTCGAAGAGGAGGTGGTACGGCGTCGGCACGGGTCAGTCCTCGGTCGTCGGGGCGGGGCGCGGCGGGGTGCCGGTCGGGGCGTCGGTCGGGGCGTCGGTCGGGGCGTCGGTCGGGGCGGTCGCGCGGCCGGCGGCGTCGTCGCGGCGGCGCCACAGCCACCACAGCCCCACGAACGGCAGGAGGAGCGGCACGTACCCGTAGCCCTGCCCGAAGCCCGACCACACGGTGGTCTCGCCGAAGACGTCCGGGGAGGCCAGCGACAGCGCGCCCACGGTGACGACACCGACCGCCTCGATCGTCACCGCGACCCAGGCGACCGCGCGCCAGGCGCCGCGGCCCTTCGCCAGGGCGATCGTGGCGACCACGTAGACGACCGCCGAGAAGGTGGAGAGCGAGTACGCGACCGGCGCCTCGGAGAACTTGGTCGCCAGCTCGTAGGACGAGCGGCCGACCGCCGCGAACGCCAGGATCCCATAGACCGTCACCAGCACGCGCCCGAAGCCGCGCCCGGTGCCCCGGCCCGGCCGCGCCGCGGCCCGCTGGTCGAGGACGTCGTTCATGCCGCACCCCAGATCTGCCACAACCGCCACTCGAGGAACCCGACCGTCAGCGCGGCCACGGCCAGGACGACCGAGGACCAGCGCGAGCGCTCGGCGAAGGCCCACGCCGCGGCGACGGGCAGCAGCACCAGGGCCGTGGCGTAGTAGCCCCAGAACAGCGCACCGTCCACCGGGTGGCCGCCGGCCGTGAGCTGCACGGCCGCCACGACCCCCTGGACGACCAGGACCGCTTCCACGGCCGCCGCGCCGAACAGCTGCTTGAGGATGACGGCGCGGTCTCGGACCACGAACACGAGGGCCCATCCCGCGAGCGCCAGGCACAGGGCGACCGCGAGGACCAGCAGGGGGACGACCACGGCCCCGAGACTACCGGCCCCCGGGCGGCCGCCCGCCGCGCGAGGCGCGCGGGACGCGGCGATAGCATCGCGGCGTGGCTGACCTCACTCTCACCGCCAAGAACCCCACCTCCGTCAAGGCCGACGCCCTCGTGGTCGGCACGTGCTCGACGTCCGACGGCCTGGCCGTCGTGGCCGACCAGCTCCCCCAGGACCTGGTGCGCCAGCTCGAGACGCTCGCCCCGCAGCTCGGCCTGACGGGCGCGCCCGACGAGGTCCGCAAGCTGCCCGCAGGCCCCGGCGTCCAGGCGGGCGTGCTCGTGCTCACCGGACTGGGCGAGCGGCAGGCCGACGGCACGTTCGGCGCGGAGACGCTGCGCCGCGCGGCCGGCGCCGCCCTGCGCGGCCTCGCGGGCACCGCCTCCGCCGTCGTGGCCCTGCCGACCGCCGACGAGGACGACCTGGCCGCCGTCGCCGAGGGCGCCCTGCTCGGCGCCTACGCCTTCACCCGCTACCGCGCCGGCGAGGCCGCCGCGAAGGCCGCCCCGGTGCGCAGCGTCGAGATCGCCACCCCGTTCGCCCGCAGCGCGCGGGCGAAGGCCGCCGTCGAGCGCGCCCAGGTCCTGGCCGACGCCGTGCACGGCACCCGTGACCTCGTCAACACCGCCCCCAACGACCTGTACCCGGCGACCTTCGCCGACGCGGCCCGCTCCGCCGTCAAGGAGCTCGGCGCCAAGGGCGTCAAGGTCACCGTCCTGGACGAGAAGCAGCTCGCCGCGGGCGGCTACGGCGGCATCCTGGCGGTCGGGCAGGGCTCGGCCCGGCCGCCGCGCCTGGTGCGGCTGTCGTACACGCCGTCGAAGCCGGCCACCCGCGTGGCGCTGGTGGGCAAGGGCATCACGTTCGACACCGGCGGCATCTCGCTCAAGCCGCCGGCCGGCATGCCCGCGATGACCTCCGACATGTCGGGCGCGGCCGCGGTGCTGCACACGGTGGTGGCCGCCGCGCGCCTGGGCCTGCCCGTGGCCGTGACCGGCTACCTGTGCCTGGCCGAGAACATGCCGGGCGGCAACGCCCAGCGCCCGGGCGACGTCATCACCATGAAGGGCGGCAAGACCGTCGAGGTGACCAACACCGACGCCGAGGGCCGCCTCGTGATGGGCGACGGCCTCGTCGCCGCCGTCGAGGAGGGTCACGACGTCGTGCTCGACATCGCGACCCTCACCGGGGCGCAGGTGGTGGCGCTCGGCAACCGCGTCTCGGGCGTGCTCGGCACCGACGAGGTGCGCGACGCGGTCAAGGCGGCGGCCGACGCCGTGGGCGAGCAGTTCTGGCCGATGCCGATGCCGGAGGAGCTCAAGGCCAACCTGAAGTCCAAGGTCGCGGACATGGTCAACTCCGCGAGCGACCGCGCCGGCGGCATGCTGTTCGCCGCGGTGTTCCTCAAGGAGTTCGTCGGCTCGACACCGTGGGCGCACCTGGACATCGCGGGCCCGGCGTACAACGAGAAGGGCGCGTTCGGCTACACCCCGGCCGGCGGCACCGGCGTGGGCGTGCGCACCATGCTGGGCTTCCTGGAGGCGGCGGGCGCCCGCTGACGGCGTCCGACGCACCGCGACGACGGCGCCGCTCCCCCGCGCGGGGGGCGGTGCCGTCGTCGTGTGCGGCGCCTCAGGCGGGCGTGCGGCCCACCGCCCAGCGGAACGCGTTGACCAGGCGGTAGCCGCCGTCGGTGGTGCGGAACGGGCGCGCGGCGTCGAGGACGGCGGCGCGCAGCCCGGCGAGCACCGGCTCGTCCTCGCCGAGGAGGATGCCCGCCACGAGCGCGTCGTCGTCCGGCGCCGTCCACGGCACGGGCGCGAGGCCGGCGTCGACCACGTCGAACCCGGCGTCCTCGAGCGCGGCCTCGAGGCCGCCCGGCAGGCGCAGCGGCCCGTCGGTGGGCGGGTCGTCCTCCAGCGCCGCGGCGACGGCCCGCTCCACGGCGTCGACGTCGTTGCGCGCCCGCTCGGCCCAGCCCGCCAGGGCGAGCGCCCCGCCGGGCACCAGGACGCGGGCGGCCTCGTCGAGCGCCTCGTCCGGGTCGGCGAGCTGCAGCGCGTTGACTGCCGTGACGACGTCGAAGGCGCCGTCGGCGAAGGGCAGCTCCTCGAACGGGGCGCACACCACGTCTGCGTCCGGAGCGCGCCGGCGGGCGAGCCGCACCATCCCGGGCGCCGGGTCGACGCCGGCAGCGCGCGCGCCGTCGGCGGCGAGCT
>NZ_LWGM01000024.1 GCF_001750215.1 Isoptericola variabilis
GCGCGGACCGTCGCCGCGAGCGGGTGCGGTCGCCCTCCTCGGCGCGGCGCGCGGCCTCCTCGGCGGCGCGCTCGGCCTCGAGGTCGGCCGGCTCGGGCGTGATCTCGATCCGCGGGGCGACGGCGCGGGCGCCCTGGCCGGGCGCGTCGAGCACGGGGCTCTTGGTGATGGCGGGCAGGATGCTCTCCCGCTCGCCGTAGCCGCCGGCGGCCTCGTCGCGGACCAGCCGGCCGGAGGTCAGCTCGACGACGCGCTTGCGCATCTCGTTGACGATCTCGTCGTCGTGGGTCGCCATGATCACCGTGGTGCCGGTGCGGTTGATGCGCTCCAGCAGCCGCATGATGCCCAGCGACGTGGTCGGGTCGAGGTTCCCGGTCGGCTCGTCGCACAGCAGGATCGGCGGCCGGTTGACGAACGCGCGCGCGATGGCCACGCGCTGCTGCTCGCCGCCGGACAGCTCGTGCGGCCGGCGCTTCTCCTTGCCGTCGAGGCCCACCATCTCGAGGACCTCCGGCACCGTCGTCTTGATGACGTGGCGCGGCTTGCCGATCACCTGCAGGGCGAAGGCGACGTTCTCGTAGACCGTCTTGCCGGGCAGCAGGCGGAAGTCCTGGAAGACCATGCCGATGCTGCGGCGCAGCGACGGCACCTTCCAGTAGGACAGGCGGGACAGGTCACGGCCGGCGACGTAGATCTTGCCGCGCGTGGGGCGCTCCTCGCGCAGCGCCAGGCGCAGGAACGTGGACTTGCCCGAGCCCGAGGCGCCCACGAGGAACACGAACTCACCGCGCGCCACGTCCACGCTGACGTCGTCGAGTGCCGGCCGCGCCCCGCGGGCGTAGACCTTCGACACGTTCTCGAATCGGATCACGGAGAGGGCTCCCGTGCTCGGGGACAGTTTCCGGGCACGCCGCAGCGGCCCCGCACGAGGCTCGCACGGGCCTCGGCGGCCCTCCGGGGCGACACGCCGGGTGTGGCGCAACGCTCAGAACCTGGACGAACCGTCATCGCGGGCTGAG
Organism: Isoptericola variabilis; assembly: GCF_001750215.1. Taxonomy (GTDB): domain Bacteria; phylum Actinomycetota; class Actinomycetes; order Actinomycetales; family Cellulomonadaceae; genus Puerhibacterium; species Puerhibacterium variabilis_A. The sequence goes on from NZ_LWGM01000024.1 coordinate 1,020, forward strand.
AACGCACGTCCGTGCAGCACGTCCGTGCAGCACGACGCGCCGGCGGCCCGGGCGGGCCGCCGGCGCGAGGCGTCGGTCTGTGGGGGTCGGGCGCGGCTCAGGCGTCCGCGGCCTGCGCGGCCCGGCGCCAGCGGATGCCGGCCTCGATGAAGTCGTCGATGGCGCCGTCGAACACGGCCGACGGGTTGCCGGACTCGTGCTCGGTGCGCAGGTCCTTGACCATCTGGTACGGCTGCAGCACGTAGGAACGCATCTGGTCGCCCCAGCTCGCCTTGATGTCGCCGGCGAGCTCCTTCTTCTTGGCCGCCTCCTCCTGCTGGCGCACCAGCAGCAGGCGCGACTGGAGCACGCGCAGCGCGGCGGCGCGGTTCTGGATCTGCGACTTCTCGTTCTGCATCGAGACCACGATGCCGGTCGGGATGTGCGTCATGCGCACCGCGGAGTCCGTGGTGTTCACGGACTGGCCGCCGGGGCCCGAGGAGCGGAAGACGTCCACCTTGATCTCCGACTCGGGGATCTCGATGGAGTCCGTCTGCTCGATGAGCGGGATGACCTCGACGGCCGCGAACGACGTCTGGCGGCGGCCCTGGTTGTCGAACGGCGAGATCCGCACGAGGCGGTGGGTGCCGGCCTCCACCGACAGGTTGCCGAACGCGTACGGCGCGTTGACCTCGAACGTCGCCGACTTCAGGCCGGCCTCCTCGGCGTAGGAGGTGTCCATGACCTTGGTCGGGTAGCCGTGCCGCTCGGCCCAGCGCAGGTACATGCGCATGAGCATCTCGGCGAAGTCGGCGGCGTCGACGCCGCCGGCGCCCGCACGGATCGTCACGACGGCCTCGCGGGCGTCGTACTCCCCCGCCAGCAGCGTGCGGATCTCCAGCGCGTCGAGGTCCTTGCGGATCGCGTGCACCTCGGCCTCCGCCTCGGTCAGCGTGTCCTCGTCGCCCATCTCCTGGCCCATCTCGACGAGGGTCTCGACGTCGGCGATGCGCTGGGCGAGGTTCTTGACCCGGTCCAGCTCGGCCTGGGTCGCCGACAGCTGCGAGGTCACCTTCTGGGCCTGCTCGGGGTCGTCCCACAGGTCGGGGGCGGACGCGGCCTCGGAGAGCTCCGCGACCTTCTTCCGCAGCGCCTCCGGGTCGCTCACGGCCTCGATGGACTCGAGCGTGGAGCGCAGCGCGCGGATCTCTGCGGGGAAGTCGATGGTGGCCACGGTCCTCAAGGTTACCGGCCGCGGGCGCGCCGGCCGACCGGGCTCAGGCCCCGGGCAGCTCTGTGCCGAACATCTGCGCGGTGGCGCGAGCGCTCGGTGCGCCGGCGTCCGGGTCGGCGCCGGCCGCCAGCAGCGCCGCCACGACGTCGTCGTTCCGCTTGAACACCGCGCCGGCCAGCGGCGACTGACCGCGGGCGTTGAGCCGGTCGACGTCGGCGCCGCGCCCGGCCAGCCCGGTGACCAGCGCCGCGTGCCCGTGGTAGGCGGCGAGCATGAGCAGCGAGTTGCCCGCGGGGTCGGTGAGGTCCGGGTCCACGCCGGCGTCGACGAACTCCAGCAGCAGGTCCGCCCCCGCGCGGGCCAGGTCGAACATCTGGTCCAGGTCCACCGGCAGCTTGTCGGACGGGGTGGTCTCGCTCATGGCTCCGAACCTACCGGCGCGGGCGGCCCGCCGCCGTGGGCGGCGTCACGCGCCGGTGCCAGGGTCGACGCGAGGGTCGACGCCCGGGTCGGCGCCCGGGTCGGCGCCCGGGTCGGCGCCGCGGGCGGCCGCCGTCTCGCGGACCGCGAGCATGAGCACGGCGAGCGGGCGGCTGAGCGCCTCCACCGCCGCGCCGTGCAGGCCGGCCGCGACGAGGCGGGGCGTGCCGTCGAGCACCGCGGCGACGTCGGCGGCCAGCTCGCGGCTGTCGGCCGTCTCGCGGTCGGCCGCGGGGCCGAGCACGTCGGACCCGTCCTCGGCGAGCGACTCCGCGAGCGCGAGCGCGTCGAGGGCCTCGGCCCGCAGCGCCGCCTGCTCGCCGTCGAGGACGTCGGCTCCGTCGCGCAGCACGCCGGGTTCGGTCCCCCGCTGCATCGGCTGTCTCCCTTCGTGGCGACCGCCATAGGGTGCCAGACGCACGGCCGTCCTGCGGCATCGGCGTCCCGTCCGCACCCGGGGACACCGTGCGCCGCGGCCGGGAGAGGCCTGGGACCGCCCGGCGCCCGGCCACCGGCCTCGGGCCTGGCGAGGCGCTGACCTGGGACGGAGTGCGGGCGCCGGGCACCGGTGCCACGGTTTGTCCATGCGCGTCGTCATCGTCGGAGCCACCGGGAACGTCGGGACCGCGGTGCTGCGCTCCCTGCTCGCCGAGCCGCGGGTCACCTCCGTGCTGGGCGTCGCCCGCCGTCTGCCGGACCGCACGGCCGAGCCCTACGAGCACGCCGAGTGGGCGCCGCTCGACGTCGCGGCCGAGGAGGCGGACGAGGTCGTCGTCGGGCGGCTCGCCGACGCCTTCCGCGGCGCCGACGCCGTCGTCGACCTCGCCTGGCTGATCCAGCCGAACCGCGAGCGCGAGCTGCTGCGGCGCACCAACGTCGAGGGCACCCGGCGGGTGGCCGAGGCCGTGGCCCGCGCGGGCGTGCCGCATCTGGTCGTCGGCTCGTCGGTGGGCGCCTACTCCCCTGTCGACGACGACGCCCCGCGCGGCGAGGACTGGCCCACCGACGGCATCCCGACGTCGCACTACAGCGTGGACAAGGCCGCGCAGGAGCGGGTGCTGGACGAGCTCGAGGCCGCGCACCCCGAGGTCGCCGTGGCCCGCATGCGCCCGGCCCTGGTGTTCCAGGCGGACGCCGCGCAGTCGATCGTGCGGTACTTCGTCGGCCCGCTCGTGCCGGTGCGGCTGCTGCGCCGCGGCCGGCTGCCCGCCCTGCCGCTGCCGGCGGGCCTGCGGATGCAGGCCACGCACGCCGACGACGTCGCCGACGCCTACCGGCGCGTGATCGTGGAGCGGGCCCGCGGCGCGTTCAACGTCGCGGCCGGCGACCTGCTGCGCGGCGAGGACCTCGCCCGGATCGTCGACCACGGCCACGTGGTCGAGGTGCCGCCGCCCGCCGTGCGCGCCGCCGTCGCGGCCGCCTACCGGGCGCGCGTGGTGCGCGCCGACCCGGGCTGGCTCGACATGGCGATGCGCGTGCCCGTCCTCGACACGACGCGGCTGCGCACCGAGCTGGGGTGGCAGCCACGGCACACGGCCGCCGAGGCGGTCGCGGAGCTGCTGGACGGCATCGCCGTCGGGCAGGGCCTGCGCTCGTCGACCCTGCGGCCGGCCACGCCGCGGCCGGCGGGCGGCTCGGTGCTGCCGCTGCGCCGCCGGGGGGACGTGGGGATCCCCGAGACGCTGGACCGGTACCTGCTGGGCCTGTACCTCTCCGACCACTTCACCGGCGCCACCGCCGGCCTCGAGCGGGCGGAGCTGATGACCGACAACTACGCGGACACGCCGTTCCACGCCGAGCTGGCCGAGCTGACCGAGCAGCTGCGCGCCGAGCGCGAGCTGTACCGCGACCTGCTCGACGCGCTCGGGGTGCCCCGGCGCCGGTACCGCCAAGCGGTCGCGTGGCTGGGCGAGCGGGCCGGGCGGCTCAAGCTCAACGGCCGCGTGACGGAGCGGTCGCCGATGACGGCGGTGCTGGAGACCGAGCTCATGCGCGGGGCGGTGCTGGGCAAGATCGGCGGCTACCAGACCCTGCGCGAGCACGCCGACGAGCTGGGCCTGGACCCGGCGCAGCTCGAGGAGCTGATCGACCTGGCGCACGGGCAGATCGACCTGCTCGACCGGTTCCACGCCTACGCGCGCGAGCGGGCGTTCCGGGTGGGCCGGCCGCTCGGGTCCGACGACGTCGGCGAGGAGTAGCCGTCCGGTCCGGGCGGGCGCCGCCCGCCCGGACCGTGCCTACGGGTGGCTCACCGGTCGCTCACGGGTGCGACGGGCGCTCGGCGTCGTCCGGCTTGTTCGACACCCCGTGCAGCGCGGTCTTGGCCTTCTGCGGCAGCACCGCACCCATCGCGGACATCGCCTTGGACTTCACCGAGTGCACGACCACCTTGTCCTTGCCGTTCATCATCGCGGAGTAGGCGTCGCGGGCCACCTTGGCCGGGTCGTCCTTGGGCGCCTTGCCCATGGGCGTGTGGACCTGGCCGCCGCCGGTGAAGAAGTCGGTGTCGGTGGGCCCGGGCAGCAGCGCCGTCACGGTGACGCCGGTCTTCTTCAACTCGTACCGCAGCGCCTCGGCGAAGGACAGGCCGAACGCCTTCGAGGCGGCGTAGGTGGCGTAGTACGGGCCGGGCATGACGGAGGCCACCGACGAGGTGATGAGCACGTGCCCCTGCCCCCGCTCGGCCATCGGCGGCACGAGCCGCTTGGCCAGGTGCACGACGGCGGTGACGTTCACCGCGACCACGTCGAGGTCGTTCTCCAGCGGCGTGTCGATGAACGGCCCCACGTTGCCCACGCCGGCGTTGAGCGCGAGCACGTCCACGGGGCGGCCGACGGCCAGGACGGCCTCGACGAGCTTCTCGCGGCCCTCCTGGGTGCGCAGGTCCGCCTGCACCGCGTCGACGCGCGCGCCGGTGAGCGCCAGGTCCTGCGCGGCGGCGGTGAGGGCGTCGTCCTCCGCGGTGACGATGACGTCGAAGCCGTGGTCGATCAGCTCGCGGGCGAGCTCGAGCCCGATGCCGTGGGAGGCGCCGGTGACGACGCCGATCCGGTTCGGCTCCTCGGAGATCTCGTGGGTCATGGCGCTGCCTCCTCGGCGTGCGGGGACGGTGGTGCGGCGCCTCGCGGCGGCGCGCTCCCTCGACGCTAGGGGTGCGGCCGGTTGCTCGCAGGGCGCCGCCGGCCGCCCTGCCCGGCCGCCATGTCGAGGTCTCGGTCGTCGGAGATCAGACCTTGCGCGCCGCCGCGCGCGTGGGATGGTGTCTGCGTGACGGCTGCCGTTGCACAGTCCCCGGCTCGCCGCGTGCTCGAGCACGCGGCGATCGTGCTGCTCGGGATCGGCGGTCCGCTCGCCTACCTCCTGGCCTCGCCGATCTACTCCAGCGGCGACGAGGCGGCTCACGTCGACTACGCCCTGCAGGTGTGGCACGGCGAGCTGCCCGTGTTCGAGGAAGGGCTGGAGCTGCAGAACCCGACCGGCGTGCACCCGCCGGTGCAGTGGACGGCGCACCACCCGCCGCTCGTCTATCTGCTGCTCGCGCCGGTCGTGGGCCCGCTCGTCGACGCCGGGAACGTCGACGGCGCCGGGATGGCGGCGCGCGCGGTGATGGTCCTGCTGTCCGTCGCGCTGCTCTACACGGTGCGGGCCCTCGGCACCCGGCTGCTGCCGGGCGTGCGCGGCGCCGGGCTGGCGTCGGTGGTCGTGGTCGGCCTGTCGGTCTGGTTCGTCCGCCTCGGCGGGTCCGTGTACACCGACACCCCGGCCGCGCTGGTCAGCACGCTCGCCCTCCTGGCGCTGGTGCGGCTGGCGCAGGGCGAGCAGCGGCGGCGCGACGTCGCCCTGTTCGTCGCCGCGTGCGCGGCGTGCGGCCTCACCCGGTTCTCGCTGCTGCCGATCGCGGCGCTGTTCGCCCTCGCCCTCGTGGTGGTCGGCCACCTGCGCGGGCCCCTGCGGCCGCGGGTCGCGTGGGCGACGGCGGTCGGCGCCGGCGTGGCCGTGCTGGCGACGTCGGGCTGGTTCTACCTGCGCAATCGCGCCCTGACGGGCAACCTCAGCGGCAGCCACCCGGAGTGGGCCGCGGAGCACACGCGACGGGTGGCGCGCCCGGTGACGGAGGTGGCCGTCGACCCAGCGTTCTGGTCGCGGATGTCCGAGCAGATGTCGCTCGGGTCGTACCCGCGGCTGCCACGCGCGCTCGAGCCGGCCCTGCCGTGGACGCTGCTGCTGCTCGTGCTGCCGCTGGTGGTCGGCCTGGTGCTGGCGGTGGTGCGGATCGCGCGCGGCCGCGACCGGGCCGTGCCGCTGGTGCTGCTGGCCACCGTGCTGGCCGCCTGCGGCGGGATCGCCTGCATGCAGGTGGCGCACCACGCCGGCGGCGGCAGCGCGTTCGCCCGCTACTTCTTCGCGATGATCCCGTTCCTGGCGCCGTTCCTGGCGCTGCCGCTGCTGTGGCTGCGCGGCGTCCCGCTGGTGCTGTGGGGCGTGGCGCGGGCGACGCTCCTGGGCCTCGAGCTCGAGTCGACGATGCTGCGGCAGCTGCGCCAGCCGCAGGCGGACATCTACCCGGTGCCCACCTGGTTGGCGTTCGGACTGACTGTCGTCGCGCTCCTGCTCGCCCTCGTGTTGGTGATGACCTCTCGCACGGCCCACGATCGAGCGACGACGCAGTGGCGGGTGAGCAGCCGGCCGGAGCACTGACCACCGGCTGAGGTCGAGCCGTCGTGTCTCGGCGAGGGTCGTGCCGAGAACTCCTCGCCTCAGGACCCGAGCGGGCCGGCCACTGCGAGCATCACGACGGCCGCGGCCGCGGCGACCATCGCCGCGACGACCACCCGCACCACCGCCGGCCCCCGCGCCCCGAGCGCCAGGCCCGCGCCCGCGGCGCCCAGGCCGAGCACCGCGCCGTACACCGCCCCCGCCGGCAGCCCGACGCCATACGCGAACCAGGCCGCGGTCGCGACCCCGGCCACTGAGGCCGCCAGCCACGTCGGGAGCGCCGCGTTCGCCACGAGCGCCCCCACCACCGCCACCCCGAGGGTCACCGCGGCGGGGACCACGGCCCAGATCAGGAGCGAGTAGCCGACCAGGACGGACAGGCCGCCCGACCGCAGGACGGACTCGGCGGCCACCACCAGCGCCACGCCGAGCGCCGCCAGGAGCGCGCGGCGCACGCTCGTGCGGACGGCGCCGGCACGTCCGGGTGCCGGCGCCGCGTCTCCTGCGGCGCCTCCCACTGACCGCTGCGCGGGCATGCTCCGGACGCTACCCGCCGCGCGGCTCGCACCGGTGGGCGAAGTTCGGCCGGGGGCGAGCTCCGCCCATCAACCGGCACGCGCCGACGAGACCGCCTGGACGGTGAACCCGCCGCCGAACGTGTCGGTGAACCACCGCAGCAGCGGCGGGTGCGAGACGGCGGCCAGGCCGACGCGGGCGGTGCGCCCGTCCGGGGTCGACGCCTCCACCACCCGCAGCCCGTCGAGCCCGGCCGTGGCGGCGGGATGCTCCTCGAGGTGCTCGGTGACCGACCGCCGCACGTCCGCGTCCGTCAGCGTGACCACCGCGACGTCCAGGCCGGCGCCGGCGCCGTACAGCCGCTCCGGTGGCATGGCGTCCGCGGCACCGGCCGCGAGGACGTCGGCGAGGTCGAACAGCGCCTTGCGGTCGAGGTGCACCGCCGTGGCCGAGGCCACCATGCCGACCAGCATTAGCCCGATCGTCACGAACCCGAGCGTCAGCAGCAGGATCCGGCCGGACTCGCGGTCCGGCGCCTCCGGCGGCGTCATCCCCGCACCTCGGCGTATCGGTCGACGTCGGTCACGTGGCTCGCCTCCACCGGAACGGCCAGCGGCAGCCAGCCGCGCAGCGCCGACGGGACGAACGGCAGCGGCACGTCGAGCCGCACCCGCACGCCGACCGTCGCGTCCGGGGAGAGGCAAGGGTCGTGGGAGCACTCCACGCTCAGCACGTCTCCGGCGGCGTCCACGCCGTCGAAGCCCTGGTCGGCCAGCGCGAGCTCGACCGCCGCCCGGGCGCGCGCGACACCCTCCGCCGAGGACTCCGCGGTGACGACGGCGCGGGCGGCGTCGCGGGCCGCTCCCTCGACGGCGAACGCCCCGGCCTGCACCCGCCCGACCGTGATCACGAGGTAGACCAGCGGGATCAGCAGCAGCACGGCGGCGCCGACGAACTCCACCAGGGCGCTGCCGGTGTCGTCGGCGGCTGCGGCGCGGACCCGGCGCAGGCGCCGGGCGAGCGTCGTCGGGAAGGCCGTCCCGGGTCTCGTTGCGGGCACGGCCCGTCCGCGGGCGCGGCTCGGCGGCACGGGGAAGCCCCGCACTCCTCCTCCGCGGCGCATCAGCCCTCCTCCAGCGCGTGGCCGCGGACGGTGAGCGCCCCGGTCGGGCCCACGAGGCCGACGACGGGCAGCGGCGCGCGCACGACGACCTCCACCACGGGCAGGCCGTCGTGCACCGTCCGCCCGACGCTCACGTCGGTGGCGTAGCGCGGTGACAGCGACGCCGCGAGGAGCTCGCGCGTGCGCGCGGCGCCGTCGTCGGGCGCGCGGTCGGCGCGGGCCGCGACGCGGGCACCCTCGGCCGCGGCGTCGACGGCCAGCGCCCGCACGTGCAGCGCGAGCGCGAGCTGGACGACGCCGAGGAAGAGCGCGAGCACGAGCGCCGCCACCATGGCGAACTCGGCGACGGCCGACCCGCGCTCCCCCGCGGCACCGCCGCGGGGACCGGGCGTCACCGGCCGGTGACGCTCGAGATCGCCTGGGTGAAGGCGTTCTCGAGCAGCGGGCCGGCGATCGCCCACAGCGCGACGACGAGACCGGCGGTCATGAGGGTGACGAGGACCCAGCCCGGGACGTCGCCACGCTCGGGGTCGTCCGCCTCCGGGCGCTCGAGGGAGGTCGGGAGGTGCTGCGGCACGCGGGGCGTGCGCTCGTCGGAGCCGTGGGGGGACATGGCGTTTCCTTCCTGTTGGCGGCTCTGCGGGTGGTGCGGGGCGGGGTGGTGCGGGGCGGGGTGGTGCGGGGCGGGGAGGCCGCGGGGCGTCACAGCCCGATCCGGAGGGTGGCGAGGGACGGGAAGACGGCGAACACCACGGTGATCGGCAGGATGAGGAAGACGACGGGGACGAGCATCGCCACCTCCTTCTTGCCCGCCGACTCCATGAGCGCCCGCCGGCCCGACTCGCGGACGTCCTGCGCCTGCGCCCGCAGCACCTCCGCCAGCGGGGTGCCGCGCTCGAGCGCCACCGCGACGCCCTCGGCGAACCGGGTCACCGACGGCAGGCCCGTGCGGTCGGCCATGTCGGTGAGCGCCTGCGCGACCGGCGCGCCGGCACGGACGTCGGCGAGCGTGCGCGAGATCTCGACGGACAGCTCGCCGCGCGCCGTCGCGGCGACGCGCTCCAGGGCGGCGACGGGTGCCTCGCCCGCGGTGACAGCGAGCGCCAGGAGCTCCGCGATGGTCGGGAACTCGGTGACCATGCGTTCCTCGCGCCGCGCGATCCGGCGCGACAGCACGTGGTCGCAGGCGACGAAGCCGCACGCCCCGGCGACCGCCACGAGCAGCGCGAGCGGCACCGGCGCGAAGCCCCGGGCAGCACCGATGAGCAGCGAGAGCGCCAGACCGGCCGCGAGCCCCAGCACCGTCCAGACGACCTGCCGGGCTCGATACTGGTCGACGGTCTCGGTCGACCCGGCGCGCTGCAGGCGGCGGCGCACCTCCTCACGGGTCGAGCCGAGGCGCTCGAACCAGCGCGCGGCGTCCGCCGCCCACGGCGCGAGCAGGCGCTCGACGACCGGGAACGGGCCGCGGACCGGCTGGTCGCGCAGCAGCCGGGAGGTGGCGTCACGCGGGCGCAGCACCGGGGCGAGCCGGTCCTCGAGCGTGATGCGCCGGCCCCGCAGCCCCGCGGCGACCAGGAGGAGCCCGATGCCGCCGAGCAGGCCGATGAGGGCGCCCGTCGGGCTGAACCACGCGGTCATCGCAGCACCCGCCCTTCCTCGGGCAGGCGGCCGAGCCGCACCATGAGCCGGTAGGCGATCAGCGAGCACGCGGCACCGCCGAGGAGGACGGCGACCCCGGCGGCCGAGTCGTAGGCGCGGGCGGTCTCGGGCCGCGTGGCGAGGAAAGCCAGCACCACCCAGGGACCGGCCGCCGCGAGACGGGCACCGTTGACGGTCCAGGACTGCCGGGCCTCGAGCTCGCCGCGCGAGTCCCTATAGCGACCACAGGAATGCCCCCGCGACGGCTGCAACCGTCCGGGGGCGTGGAAGCCGCTGGAGGGCTTCGTGGTCGAGCGTACGCGCGCGCCGAAGAGGGCGCGCAACACTTGGCAGGACATGAGCGAGGGCGCGGGCACGGTCCCCGCATGGCGGTCGCGGTCCGATTGGCTGGCCTACGTCGCGGAGGCGCCAGGCGTGACGCCGACGCGCTACCGGGTCGCCGAGGTCATGGCGGCCGCGGCCGACGGCGCGACGGGGCGCCGCTCGGCGCTCAGCGTCGAGACCATCGCCCAGCGGGCGGGCACGACGAATCGCACCGTGCGCCGCACGCGCTCGTGGCTTTCGCGGGCCGGGCTCGCCGTCGAGGTCTTCCGCGGGCGGCACCTCACCGCCGCCGAGCGGCAGGCTCGCCGCGAGGTCGGCGGGCGGGGCATCACAGCGTCGAGCGTGTGGGCTCTGACGCACCCGGCGTCCGCCTACCCGCACCCCGTCAGGGGTAGCGGGTCTAGCAAGGTCTCTCATGGTTCCCAGCGCGCAGCGGCGCGCCGGGGCAAGGGCTCTCGCACGGTCAACCGCGACGGCGCTACGCGCCAGCCGCGGAGCCGGGCGCTCTGGCGCCTCACGGCTGCCACGGCACGCGAAGTGCGGGGGCTCGACAACGGGGCGCGCCACCTCGGCGCCCTCGCCGATGGGCTCGCCCGGGCCGGGGCCGAGGCTTGGGACGTCGCCGACGTGCTCGACGCTCTCGCCGCCGACGGGCGTACCTGCGACGTCGAGGGCGCCCGGGACCGGGTCGCGTACGTCGTCGGCCGGGTGCGCCGCGCCGTGGCGGCGGGCTTCCGGCCGCGGGCCGAGCGGGTCGCGGCATCGGTGGCTGAGCGGGAGGCGCGCCAGGTCCGCCAGCGTGCCGAGCGCGAGGCGGAGCGCGCGGGCCGGGCGTCGGCCAAGGTCGCCGCGGTGGCCCTCGCCAGCATCCGGGCGACGCTCGCCGGGCACGGCGCTGCGGCGGTCGCAGCGTGAGCGCCGGGCGCACCGTGCGCAAGACGGTCGCTGTTGTCACGCTCGCCGAGCCCGTGAACGGCCGCACGCGACGCCGTGTGCGCCGCTCTCCCGGCCGCAGGCGGCCCGAGGGGCCGGCGGGCCGCCCGAGTGCCTCGCCGGGCGATCAGGGCGGCGCTCAGGCTTGCGGAGCCGGTCGCAGCGGCTTACGGGGTCGAGCCCGCCGTCCGAAGATCCGGCCCGACGGGGAACTCTGCCCTTCGGCCTAGATGCGCTCCAAGGCTCGGAAGGCGCGCCGCACGGACCGACGTAGCCTCACCGGGGCGTCGTGGAGCAGAGCACGGTGCAGCCGCGTAGTGGTCCGGTAGTCCCCAACCGCAGATTCGTCCTCGATTACTAGGGCGGTCAGGAGTCTGGTCATCGACTGACCCGGCACTCGGATGGGGTCGAGCCGCGCAAGCCGCAGGTGTGTCTCGCCGTAGATGTATCGCAGGAGAGCGACTGCCAGCGGGCGTCGCACCCAACTGAGGTTGGACGCTGCCGCGACGTACTTCGCGACCCGCTCGTCATCGTCGAGGTGCCCCCGCGCGACCTCTCGGAGCCTGCTGCGGGACAGCCCGACTTTGAGCCGGTCGAACGTCAGCACGTCCTCCCCGGCGAGATTGCGAATCTGCGTCCGCGCACGTGCACGCTCCGCGGCCAGTTCACCGTTGCGCGCCCCGAAGTACAGCGCGACCACCGTCGCCGCCGCCGTCGCCGTCGCGCCGAACCACTCACCCCAAGTCCCGAGTTCCACACGCGCTTTCTAGCAGCGTCAGGCCACACCGCGACGAACAACAGCGCTCGTCCCTCATTCCTCGATGCAGCGACCACGAGCGGAGCGTGCTCCGGTTCCCCGGAGGCCGTGTCTGTGGTCGTGGATAGCGTGTAAAGCAAGCGAGTTGAGGAGGGACGTTGGCAGCGCCGACAAAGGTAGTAAACGAGACCGAGGTGCAGCGGTGGTACGAGGAGGGCCGTACGTACCGCTGGATCGTCGCGGAGTATGAGCGGAAGTACGGGATCACCACGACCGTCGCGATGTGGGGAAATCTCCGCACCCGCCGCGGGTGGGAGCGGCGCGCTGAGCGGGACGACACGCTCGTCCCGTGGCACGTCGAGCGCGAGCACATCCAGGCCTACCCGCTCGCCATGCTCCGCGTCGAGGGACGGCGCCGGGCCGGAAAGCCGCTCCGGCCGAGCGACGTGCAGCGCGTCGAGTCGTGGACGCGGAAGGTGCGGGACGCCGGGCTCGTCGTGGACTACCACCCTGCCGAGGGCTTCGCGCTCGTCCCGGCGCGGGACGGCGAGGACCTCGTCCGGGAGCCCGACGCCGCGCTCCGGAAGGTCCGCGCTCGCGTGGACTGAAATGACGAACGGCCCCGGTCGCCGAGCGTGAGGCTCGGTGGCCGGGGCCGTTGTCATGCCGCGAGCCGGACTCTCATCCGGCCGGAGGCGTCCCGGGGAGGGCCGGGGGCGTGTAGGGCTCGCCGCTCTGCTCGTGAAGCCATGCGTCCAGCCGCTCCCAGGCCCGCGCGTAGGCGGTCAGGATCGCGGCCTTCTCGGCGTCGTCGGCACCCCGCGCCTGCGCCTCCTGGGCCGCGAGCCACGCCCCCTGCGCGGCGGCCTCGTGGAACCGGGGCGTGAGGTCACGGAGAGCGTCGGAGGGCTTCACAGGGCAGGACTCTAGGCCTCCGGAAGTTCCGCGTCGGGAACGTTGCCCGGCGCCGGCTGTGCTTCGTTGGCGCGCGCCCAAGGTGCGTTGGCGAAGATATCGCCGAACATCTCATCGAACTTCTTCAACACGTGCCTCTCGTAGAGGTGTGCGTGGCGGGGGGCGTTGAAGGTTCGATCCATGAAGGCTTCGATGTACCGAGCCAGTTCGACGAACTTATCAGCGACCATATCCGCGTCAGCGGGAGTCCAGATAAGTTCGTCATAGATGCCGCCTGATTGCATCGAGGTAGAGACGCGGCTGCTGCGTGTGCCGAAGTGCTGGCCGGCTTCGGGCCACTTCTCCCATCGAGCGTGCACGAGGAAATTTCTGTACGGGCGCAGCGCCTCGACGTTTTTTGTGATTGCGATCAGTTGCTCAATGTGCCGGTCCGTAAGTCGAGGATTGTACTTGGCGACACGAAGGCACATCTTGGTGAGGTTCGATATGTCTTCGCCGGCCGTGATTACTCGACCATAGGACGAATCGATGAGGTAGCAGAACAGTTCTCGAAGGTCGTTTTCGACCACTGCACTTTCGGCCGCCACTCGTCCGATTGCCGCCAGCATCGCGCGCGTGGGCTTCTTTGGCTTCGCCACGACGCGATCGTAGACGCCCCGCGTCGTCGAAGCCGCCAACCTGCCCATTTGTTCGCAATCTGGAACCCGCGCAGGCCGCGAGGTGCCATGGCGTCCCGGGAATAAGAGGAGGGGGCCAAGGGGTCCCTGGCCTACTTTTGCGGCCCGGTCTCAGCGGCCCCGGCACTTCTTCGCGGCGTACCGAGCACGACGGCGGGCCGCCGCCGAGCTGTGGTTCGTGATCGGTCGCCCAGTCTTCTTTCGGGGCCGCTTCTGGGGGCCATACCCGCCATTGGTGGCGCCACGTCTAGACACTCGCGGAGGCTCCTTCCTGGCACCGCCGCGGACGCCGGTAGCGAGGCACGATTACGCGGTCGCCCAGCACGGTTCGACGGCGCTCGACCTCGGTGGCGTAAGCCGCGACGGCAGCGCGGTGCTCGGGAGAGTTGCGGCCGTGGTCGCGGGCGGCTTCCTCGACATCGGTGATGAGGTCTGCACCGAAGCGGAGGAGGTCGGCGTGGGCGACGTCGCCGCTCTCCTCGGCGTAGTCGGCCAGCCGGTGCTGGTAGCGAGTCGTGTGGCCGATGCCCATTCCTGCGACGAGTTCGGGCAGCCGTGGCGTGCGGCCGGCGCCCAGCAGCGGCGGCGCTGTCATCGAGCGTCCGCCAGGCGGTCGAGAGGCTCGCCGGTCTGCCCGACCAGGACCGGCCCGAGGTGGAGCACGGCCAGCGCGCGGAGCGTCTCGACGCCGTGCGCGTCGGCGACGAACTCCTCCAGCCAGGCGAGCACGTCCGCTGCCTTCGCCGGATCACTCGCGGCTTCCAGGACCACGAGCGAGACGCCGATGCGCTGGAGGGTGTCCGAGGGCCAGTTGCGGACCGTCGAGACCATGTTGCGGGCGGCGACCTCGAAGCCGCGCAGGGCGTCCGAGACGACCGTCGCGGCCTCTCGCTCGGCGCGCCGACGGCGGAAGGTGTTCAGCATGCGTCCTCCTGCAGGATGAGGGTGTAGGTGGGCTCCACGTCGTCACGGAGCGCCGACAAGGGCGTAGACGGGTGCGGGCGTGGTTCCGGAAGGATCACGCCGGGCGCGACGTCGCGGACGCGGGTCGCGCGGCGGGCGAGGAGGTCCGGCAGCAGGCCGTGGCTTGCGGGAAGGTGGGCCTCCGCACGGACGCCGGTGTCCGTCGTAACGCTCAGAACGACGTGCCCGGGACGGGCCGACGTCGGCGGCTCTGGAGCGCCGAAGCCCTCCTCCAGCGACGTCGTCAGGCTCGCTTCCACGGCGAGGTGCTCGGCGGACGTAGCGGCGGCGTAGAGCGACTCACGCGGCATTGCCGAGCACCTCCGCCCCGTGTGCCGCGGCGAGCGTGTGCTCCAGGCGGAGCCGCGCCGCGCGGGTCGTGCGGGCGGCGTCCTTCAGGGCGAGGTCCGCGTCGTCCAGCGCCGCGGAGAGTCGCAGGCGCCGAACGTCCAGCACGATCCCTGCCGTGGGGTCCTCGATGCCGCCCCGGGCACGGCGCGAGGTGTCGCCCTCACGGTCCGCCGGGTCGTGGTGCGAGGGCCGCTCGAAGCGCAGCGGGGCGGCGACCTCGACGAGCCGCCCGAGCGCGGCGGACTCCGTCAGTAGGGCGCCGACGGCGGCTCGGGCGTCTGGGGCTTCTCGGTCAATCATGCGGGCGACCTCATTTGGCTAGAAGGGCTTTAAACGCAGAAGGCGCCCCCCGCCATGACCGTGGATCATGGCGAGGGGCGACCACCCAGGAGGCGCACGCCGCGCGGGCCAACCAAGCCGCCGCGTGCTCTCGTCGCCGAGGAGCCCCCTCGCACGAGCACTCCAGCGGGGCGCCTAATCAACCCCGGTGCTGGAGCAAACTCTCTGGCCGCTGTCAGGCGGCGGTGGTGAAGCGAACGGCGGCGCCGCCCTCCACGAGGTCCACGGTGCCCGTCGCCGGGTCGTAGACCGGCAGCGGCAGCGCGGTCGCGCCGACGAACGCCGACACGAGGGCCGAGGTGTTCGCGGTCGAGCCGTCGAACGCCTCGACATAGCGCAGGGCGAACCCGGACTCGGCGTGCGTGACGCTCTCGCCCTTGACGTCCTCGGGCACCTCGGGAGCGCGGACAGCCAGGGCGAAGGCGACCTTCGGCGCGGCCACGACGACGTCGTCAGCGTCCAGGCGGTCGGCCTCGATGACGCGCACGCGCCGGATGCTGTCGGAGTCCTCCAGGAGGCCCGAGTCCAGCGCAGCGGCGTAGGCGTTGACGCCGAGGAAGGCGACGATCTCGTCCGCGGTCTGCACGCCGTTGCCGCGCAGCATCGCGCGGCCCGCGGTGATCGCCTTCGGCAGGTCGGCGCCGTCGGTGTAGGTGATGCCGTCCTCCAGCGTCACGGTCGTCAGGAGCGAGGCGGCGGCCTGCTCGGCGGCGTCGGCGACGGCCAGGGCCAGCGGGGCGACGACCTGGCGCGAGTAGTCGCTCAGGTCGAGGGAGCGCTCCGCCTCGCCGAGGAGCGCCCGGGCGTGGGCCTCGGTGAGCGTGACGTCCACGCTCTGTTCCGCCAGGTTGCTCGCGGGGATCGCCGAGGAGGCGTTCGCCTCGCGCTTGTGAACCGTCGCGGCGCCCGGGATGACGACCTTGGCCGTGTGGCCGGTGCCGCGAGAGAACGTCGGCTCCACGTCGCGGTGGACTTCGTTCGCGATGACGAAGCCCTTCGCGGCCAGGCGGACAGCGACGGCGGCGACGTCGGAGGGGGTGAAGTTGTTGGGCATTGAGATTGCTCCAATGGATTGGAAGGGAATGTCGGGAGGACTCGCGGTGCTCTGCCCCGCATGCCTCCCGGCCCTTGCCGGTCGTGCTGGAGTCCTGGAGGTGATCGCTGCGCCTCGGGGCCTTGCCCCGGGCGGCATCTAGGAGAGGCGTCCGCCACGAGGAGAGGTGGCCGCGCGGTGGCTCATGCCTAGGTCACCGCGCGACCGTGTCCCCTCCAGGGACTCGACGCTGACCGCGCACGAAGCGCTGCCAGAGAAGAAGTACGCAGGGCGCGCCTAGGTGTTACCGCGGAAGGCTCGTGGCGCGCGTCACTCCAGCGCCGAGGGGGGTGCGTGGGGGACGGAAACGATCCCCCCTCCTATCTCTCTTCAAGAGAACGAACTCTTGAAGAGAGATACAGAGGGGGAGCGTTTCGCGCCCCCACGCTCCCCCCGGGAGGCTCCAGCACGCGTGGAAACGGCCTGCGGCGCCGAGGAGGGGCACGAGGGGGACGGAAACGATCCCCTCCCATATCCGGCTTCAAGTGAACGAACTCTTGAAGAGAGATACGGAAGGGGAGCGTTTCGATCCCCCTCGATCCCCTCGGGAGCGGCCTAGCATCCCTCCGCGGCGTCAGCGGGCCGCAGGACGGGGCCGGCTCGGCGGGACAGAAGCGCCCGCGTGGGGCTCAGACAAACGCGAGACGGCCCGCACAAACGCGAAGAGGGCCGCGGGGTGCCGAACGGTGCCAGGACCGCTCAGCGGGGCTCAGCGGGGCGCGGCGGGGCCGCCCCAGCGTGGGACGCGGGACGACCTCCGCGCGATGTGCACGGGACGCTACGCCGGGACGGGACCGGGCTCGACGTCGTGCCATGCCTCCCCGTCGGCCGGGACACTCTGGGCGAGCACGCGCGCCGGGACGTTGAGCGAGTTCCCGCCCGTGTCGGCCTCGGTCAGCAGGTCGGGGCGCCGGTCGAGCGTCACGCGCTCGCTCACCGGGCGGCGGTGGTGTCCGCGCCCGACTGCCTGGACGCCCACGGCGGACACGTAGCGCGAGAGCAGCGAGCGGCGTCCGGCGACGCTCCCCCGCTCGTACTCCTCGGCCACCGTGCGCCCGGTCGGCACCTCGCGCAGCACGGGCCGTGAGGCGGCCTCGGTGAGGTCGTCGGCGAGGTCGTGCAAGCGGTCGCGCTCGGCGGCGAGGGCGACGAGGTCGGAGCCGCGCACGGTCATGCGGCGGCCGAGGATCGCAAGGGCGCGGTTCACCTCGGCGAGCCGGGCCGCGGCCTCGCCGTCGCTGTCGCTCGTAACGGTGTACGCCGGAAGGTCGCCGACGACGTCCAGCACCTCGACGCGCACATGCTCCTCCAACTTCTCGCAGAGGATCGACGCCGCGGCCTCGCACGGGCGGCCGTTGGCGCGTGCGGCGCAACGGTAGATCGGCCCCGAGCGGGTGCCGGTTACCACCATGCGATACCCGCACCCAGCGCAGTACGTGAGCCCCGAAAGCACACGCGCGGCGCGCTTGCGGACGGTCGGCACGGGCGTCTTCCCGGCGAACAGCGGCGTTGCGGCGTTCGCGTCGAGCACGCCAACGACGGCGTTCCACGTCCCGACGTCCAGCAGCGGGGGCCAGACGGTCTCCGGAAGTCCGTCGGCGTCCCGCACTACGGCGCCGCGGTGGATCATGCGGCCAACGGTCGCCGGGCTCCGGAGGATGCGCGAGACGGTCGAGGGCGACCACTCCCCCGAGCCGCGGCCGGACGGGCGGCGAGGCACGCCGCGCGCGTTGAGGTCACGTGCAATCGTCGTCACTCCCTCGCCCGCGAGGATGCGACGCGCCCACTCGCGCACCTCGGCGGCCTCGGTCGGCTCGACGTCGAGCGCGCGACCCTTGCCGCTCGGGTGCGGGATGCTCCGGTAGCCATAGGGCGGCGTCGTGCCGCCGCGGCGCCGGGCAGCGGCGAGAGCCTCGCGCGACTCGCTCACACGCTCGCTCGTCTGGTCACTCTCGGCCTCCGCAAGCGAGGCGAGCACGTTTGCTGTGAACCGACCGCCAGACGTCGAGAGGTCGAGCGACTCGGCCACGCTCACCACGGCGCCGCCGAGCGAGGCAACGCGTTGTGCGACCTCGTTAAAATCCACGACTGAGCGAGCGAGCCTCGCCAACTTCGCCACCACAAGCCGCTCGGCCTCCCCGCGCTCGAAGTAGCCGAGGGCCTCCCGGAGCCCGGGGCGGTCGAGCCGCTTCCCGGTGACGAAGCCCGAGACGTCGAGGTCTGAGACGACCGCGACCACGGGCCACTCATGCGCCGCGCAGTAAGCGCGCCCCTGGGCTTCCTGCCGCTCGGGCGAGGTACTTGGATCGGCGTTGCCGCGGTGGTCAGAGAGTCGCACGTAGAGCACGGCGCGGGGCGCGTTCTTTGACACGCGCACAGTGTAGGTTCTGACTGTCAGAAGGTCGCAACGGGCTCGCCGCGGGTGCGCGCGTCCTCGCGCAGGAACGCCGAGAGCGCCCGCAGGAGCCGGCCGAGGTCGGTGCCGCCGACCTCCCGCGTGAGCCGCAGCGCCTCGACGATGCGGTCGGCGACCGGGTCGGCGAGGCGCGCCTTGAGCAGGTCGAGGCTCTCGGCGAAGCGGCCCGTGGCCCGGTAGTCGGCCGCGAAGCGGGCGAACGGCTCGCGCAGCTCCGCCGGGCCGCGCTCCCCGAGCTGGCCGACCGCCTCCGGCAACGAGAGGCCGGCACGCACGCCGGACGCCAGATGGTCGACCACCTCCGGCCACACGTCGCGCAGGTCGCGGCGGCGCTTGCGGGCGCGGGCCCGCACCATCCCGGCGGGGGCGAGCCCCGCCATCGTCCCGAAGCACAGCGCGAGCACCGGCGAGAGCGTCAGCGCGGCGACGGCGAGGGCGACGACGGCGGCGACCGCCACGCTCGCGCCCACGAGGGCGCCGGGCGTGACGGACCCGGCACCCGCCTGCACCAGCAGGTCCTGGGTGCGTGCCGACCACGCCGAGCGCCGCGGCCCCCGCGCAGGCGCCTCCCAGCACGACCACCAGACACAGAACAGGCCCAGCCCCAGCAGGAGGCCGACGAGCACGCCCACCTCAGCGCTCCCCCGCCAGCAGCGCCCGCACGTCGATGCCCGCGCGGGCGAAGCGGTCGTCGGCGGCCGGGAACCCGTCGCCACGCACGAGCCGGCCGCCCTGGGCCGCCGGCTCGCGGTGGAACAGCCCGGCGGTCTCGACGCGCCCCTCCTCGACGCGCCCGGTCACGGCGACGATCTCGCGGACCTGCCGCTCGCCGTCGGGGGTGACACCGAGGTGGACCACGACGTCCACCGCCGAGGCGACCGTGGGGACGACGAAGTGATGGGTCACGTTCTCGCCCGCGAGCAGCGGCAGGGTGCAGATCTTGGCGATCGCCTCGCGCGCCGAGTTGGCGTGGATCGTGCACATGCCCGGCACCCCGGCGTTGAGCGCCACCAGCAGGTCGAAGCTCTCGGCCTCGCGGACCTCGCCGATCACGATCCGGTCCGGCCGCATGCGAAGCGCCTCCTTGACCAGGCGCCGCAGCGGGATCTCACCGGTGCCCTCGAGGCTCGGCTGGCGGCACTGCATGGCCACGATGTCGCGGACGTCGAGCTGCAGCTCGAAGACCTCCTCGCAGGTGATCACCCGCTGCCCCGAGGGGATGGAGCCGGCCAGGGCGTTGAGCATCGTCGTCTTGCCCGCCTGCGTGGCGCCCGCGACGAGGATGTTCAGGCCGGCGCGGACCGCGGCATCGAGGAAGGCCGCGGCGTGCGTGCTGAGCGACCCGAGGCGCACCAGGTGCTCCAGCCGCCGCGCCCGGACCACGTGCTTGCGGATGTTGACCGCGAAGTGGTGCCGCGTGACGTCGGGGATCACCACGTGGAGGCGCTCGCCGCCGGGCAGGGCGGCGTCGACGAACGGGCTCGAAAGGTCCAGGCGGCGTCCGCTGGACTTGAGCATCCGCTCGACCAGGTCACGCACCTGCGTGCTGGTGAGGATCGTCGTGGTGAGCTCCGGCGCCCCGTCGCGGGCCACGAAGACCTGTGCCGGGCTGTTGATCCAGATCTCCTCGACCGCCGGGTCGTCGAGGTACTGCTGCAGGGGCCCGAGGCCGGCGACCGCGTCGACGACGGCGCGGGTGGCGGCCTCGGCGTCGGCGAGCGGCGGCAGGAGCCCGCGCGTGGCCCGCTCGGCGTAGTCGCCCACGGCCTCCGCGACGAGCCGGTCCAGCGCGCCCCGCTCGCGCACGGGGTCGAGACCCCGCCGGCGCACGAGCTCGCGCACCTCCTGCTCGAGGATCGTGACGCCCTCGGTGTCGACACCGACGACAGCTGCCATGCCTGCCCCCTGCGGCCTGCCCTGTGGCGTGCCGCCCCCTGCGGCACCGTCGGCAACCCACCATAGGTGACGTGCGCCACGTCCGTGGAGGCCCTGTGGACAACCCAGCGTCACGCCCGCCACCAGGTCGGCGCAGGTCGACGCACGTCGACGCGGGTCGGCGCAGGCCGGCGGCCCGGCGACCTCATCCTCGACCGCGGGGCCGGGCGCGACTACCGTCGAGGGTGACGACGACGTCGCCACTGTCCCCGGACGGGAGACCGCCATGAGTGACGGAGCGGGCAGCAAGGGCAGGGCCGGCAAGGGCTCCAGGGCCTCCAGCGGGGCAGGCAGGGCGGGCACGGCCCCGAAGGGCGCCGCGGCGCGCGCGGACGCGGCGGCCGGCGCCGCGGCGGCCACGGAACCGACCGCGCAGCCCGAGGTGCAGCCGGCGACGGCGGCGAGCGCGTCGCCGCCCACGGCCGAGGCGTTCGCCGAGCGGCTGCTGGCGTCCACGCTCGGCGCCGTGGAGATCCTCAGCGTCTACCTCGGCGACCGGCTCGGCTGGTACCAGGCCCTGGCCCAGGCCGACACGCTCACCGCCGAGGAGCTCGCCGGCGTCACCGACACCCACGAGCGGTACGCCCGCGAGTGGCTGGAGCAGCAGGCCGCCGTCGGCATCCTGGAGCTGGTCCGCCCGGCCGCCGGCCCGGACGGCGACGGCGCGCCGGCCGCGTTCCGGTTGTCGCCGGCGCACGCGGAGGTGCTCACCGACGAGCGCTCGCTGGCCTTCCTGGCGCCGCTGGCGCGGTTCTTCGGCGCGATCGGCCCCAAGCTGCCCCGCCTGCTGGAGGCCTACCGGCACGGCGGCGGTGTCTCGTGGGCGGAGCTCGGCGACGACGCGCGCGAGGCGCAGTCCGCGGGCAACCGGCCCTGGTTCGAGCGCCAGCTGGGGCCCGCGCTCGCGTCCGTGCCCGCCGTCCACGACGTCCTGTCCCGGCCGGGCGCCCGCATCCTCGACGTCGGCTGCGGCATGGGGTGGTCCACGATCTCCCTCGCCCGCGCCTACCCGGACGCGCGGCTGGTCGGCGTCGACGTCGACGCGCCGTCGATCACCGCGGCGCGGGCGAACGCCCGCGCCGAGGGCGTCGAGGAGCGGATCGAGTTCCGCGCCGCCGACGCCGCCGAGCTCGCGGGGTCCGAGCCGTTCGACGCGGCGTTCGCCTTCGAGTGCCTCCACGACATGCCGCGGCCGGTGGAGGTGCTCAGCGCGGTGCGCGGCGCGGTCCGCATCGACGGTGCCGTCGTCGTCATGGACGAGGCCGTCGCCGACGAGCTCGCCGCGCCGGCCGACCAGGTCGACCGCCTGATGTACGGCTACAGCCTGTTCGTGTGCCTGCCGGACTCGATGTCGTCGCCGCCCTCGGCGGCCACGGGCACCGTGATGCGCCCCGCGACGCTGCGGCGCTACGCCCAGCAGGCCGGCTTCGCCGACGTCGAGGTGCTGCCGATCGAGGACTTCGCGTTCTTCCGCTTCTACCGGCTGCTGACCTGACCGGCCGCAGCGTCCGCACGGCCGTGCGCCGCCCGCGCCGGGGTGTCGGTAGCCTCCCTGCATGACGTCGCTCCCCCGCGGCGCGTGGCAGGACGTCGCGCGCGCCACCGGCCTGCTGTCCCCCACCGGCACGTCGAGCGCCGACGTCGCCTCGACGATCTTCGCCGAGATGTCCGCGCTGGCCGCCGCCACCGGGGCGATCAACCTCGGCCAGGGCTTCCCCGACGTCGACGGGCCGGACTACGTCAAGCAGGCCGCCGTCGCGGCGATCCAGGGCGACTTCAACCAGTACCCGCCCGGCCCCGGCGTGCCCGAGCTGCGCCGCGCCGTCGCGGCGCACCAGGCGCGCCACTACGGGCTGGACGTGGACCCGGACACCGAGGTGCTGGTCACCACCGGCGCCACCGAGGCGCTCGCCGCCACCGTGCTGGCCCTGGCCGGCCCGGGCGACGAGGTGATCACGCTCGAGCCGTTCTACGACTCCTACGCCGCCGTGGTCGCGCTGGCCGGCGCCACGCACGTGCCGGTCGCGCTCGCCCCCGCCGACGGCGGGTTCCGGCTCGACGTCGACGCCCTGCGGGCGACGGCGAGCGACCGCACCCGCCTGATCCTCGTCAACACCCCGCACAACCCGACCGGCACCGTGCTCACCCGCGCCGAGCTGGAGGCCGTGGCCGCCGTCGCCCGCGAGCGCGACGCCGTCGTCGTCACCGACGAGGTCTACGAGCACCTGACGTTCGACGGCGCTGTGCACGTGCCGGTCGCCACGCTGCCCGGCATGGCCGAACGGACCCTGACCATCTCCTCCAGCGGCAAGACGTTCTCGCTCACCGGCTGGAAGATCGGCTGGGTGCACGGGCCCGCGGAGCTCGTCACCGCGGTGCGCACGGTCAAGCAGTTCCTCACCTACGTCTCCGGCGCGCCGTTCCAGCCGGCCATCGCCCGCGCGCTGGCCGACGACGAGACGCCGCGCCGGCTCGCCGCCTCGCTCGCGGCGCGGCGCGACCTGCTGTGCGAGGGACTCGAGGCGGCCGGGTTCGACGTCGTCGTGCCGCGCGGCACGTACTTCGTCGTGGCCGACGGCGCCCGCGTGATCGAGCGGGTCGCAGGCCTGCCGGACGACGCCGACGGCGCCGAGCTGTGCCGCCGCCTGCCGGAGCTGGCCGGTGTCGCGGGCATCCCGCTCACCGCGTTCTGCCGGGACGGCTCGCCGACCCACGCGGCGCTGCGAACCAGCGTGCGGTTCACGTTCGTCAAGCGCGAGGACGTGCTGCGCGAGGCCGTCGCGCGGCTCGGGTCGCTCGGGTCCTGAGGTCGGCCCCGCGGCCGCTCCGGCGACGGCGCCGGCCCGCGTCCGGCTCAGGCGCAGACGCCGGGCAGCACCGACGGCGTCGGCGACGGCTCGGCGTCGCCCCCGCCGGCGTCGTCCCCGCTCCCCTCGCCGGCGTCCGGGGAGGCCGCACCCGTCGGCGACGGGCCCC
>NZ_LWGM01000239.1 GCF_001750215.1 Isoptericola variabilis
GCCAACTCGGTGAAGGACCGCATCGGCGTCGCGGTCATCGACGCCGCCGAGGCCTCCGGCGCGCTGCAGCCGGGCGGCACGATCGTCGAGGGCACCTCGGGCAACACGGGCATCGCCCTCGCCCGGTCCGCCGCCTGGCACCGGCTCCTGGAGCTGGGCCGGTTCGGGTCCGTGGGCGCGCTCGCCTACGTCGTCGACCTGGGCGTGTTCAACCTCATCCGGCTCTCGGACGCGCTGGGGCACAAGCCGCTCACCGCGAAGGTGGTCTCGGTGGCCGTGGCCACGCTGGTGGCCTGGCTGGGCAACCGGTACTGGACCTTCGCCGCCCGCCGGCGTCAGCAGCGCGGGCGCGAGCTCGTCGGGTTCGTCGTCGTGAACGTGGGCGGCATGCTCGTGGCCGTGGCCTGCCTTGCGGTGTCGCACTACGTGCTCGGCTTCACCTCGCCGCTCGCCGACAACGTCGCCGCCAACGGCGTCGGCCTCGTGCTCGGGACCGCGTTCCGGTACGTCGCCTACCGCCGGTGGGTCTTCACCGGCTGACCGCCGCGCCCCGGGCCGGCGACGCGCGGCCCGCAGGCCGCCGCCGAAGGAGGTGGCGGGCCGCACCGCGGACGGCGCCCGGGGCGGCCCGGTCGCGCCGGTATCCTCGTGCCCCGTGACAGCACCCGTGATCGCCGTGGTCGGTGGAGGACAGCTCGCCCGCATGATGGCCCCCGCGGCCGGGGAGCTCGGGGTCACGCTCCGGGTCCTGGTCGAGGCGCCCGGCACGTCCGCGGCGCAGCTCGTCGTGGACGCCCCCGTGGGCGCGGCGTCGGACGAGGCCGCGGTCCGCGCGCTGATCGCCCCGCCCGACGGCGAGCCCGCGGCGGTGCTCACCTTCGAGCACGAGCACGTGCCGAACGCGCTGCTGCGCGACCTCATCGCCCACGGCACCCCGGTGCGCCCCGGCCCCGACGCCCTCGTGCACGCCCAGGACAAGATCGTCATGCGCCGCCGCCTCACCGAGGTCGGCGTGCCGTGCCCGCGCTGGGCCGCCCTGCCCGCCGAGCCGGGGGAGGCGCGGGCCGCGCTCGCCGCCTTCCTGGCCGAGGCCCCGGACGGCGAGGCCGTGGTGAAGACCGCGCGCGGCGGCTACGACGGCAAGGGCGTGCGCGTGGTGTCGTCGCCCGACGACGTCGCCGACTGGGTCGCCGCCGCGGCCGACGACGCCCCGCCGCTGCTGGTGGAGGAGAAGGTGCCGTTCATCCGCGAGCTCGCGGTGCTCGTGGCCCGCCGGCCCTCCGGCGAGGTGCGCACCTGGCCCGTGGTGGAGTCGATCCAGGTGGACGGCGTGTGCTCCGAGGTGATCGCTCCCGCGCCGGACCTGTCGCCCGAGCTGGACGCGGCCGCCCGCGACGTCGCCGTCCGCATCGCCGAGGGCCTGGACGTCACGGGCGTGCTCGCCGTCGAGATGTTCGAGCACCCGGGCGCCGACGGCCGGCCGGTCGTGTCCGTCAACGAGCTCGCGATGCGGCCGCACAACTCCGGGCACTGGACCATCGACGGCGCCGTGACGAGCCAGTTCGAGCAGCACCTGCGCGCCGTGCTCGACCTGCCGCTGGGGTCCACCCGGCCGGTGGCCCGGTGGACCGTGATGGCCAACGTGCTCGGCTCCACGCTCGACGAGCTCACCGACGCCCTGCCCGAGGTGCTCGGCCGCTTCCCGGAGGCCAAGGTCAACCTGTACGGCAAGGGCATCCGCCCGGGCCGCAAGCTGGGGCACGTCAACGTCAGCGGCGACGACCTCGCCGAGGTGCGCCGCCGGGCCCGCGCCGCCGCTGCGCTGCTGCGCGGCGAGGACGCCTGACGCCCCTGCACCCGGAGGCGCACCGGGACCGCCGTGCTACAACCCCCGCACCGACCACAGGAGCCCCCGTGACCACCACCCCCGCCCCCCAGCCCGTCGTCGGCATCGTCATGGGGTCGGACTCCGACTGGCCCGTCATGGAGGCCGCGGCCACCGCGCTGGACGAGCTCGGCGTGGCGTACGAGGCCGACGTGGTCTCCGCCCACCGCATGCCGGTGGAGATGATCGAGTACGGCCGCACGGCGGCCGAGCGCGGCCTGCGGGTGGTCGTCGCGGGCGCCGGGGGCGCCGCGCACCTGCCGGGCATGCTCGCGGCGGTCACGCCGCTGCCGGTGATCGGCGTGCCCGTGCCGCTGCGGCACCTGGACGGCATGGACTCGCTGCTGTCGATCGTGCAGATGCCCGCGGGCGTCCCGGTGGCCACCGTCTCGATCGGCGGGGCACGCAACGCCGGGCTGCTCGCGGCGCGGATCCTCGCGGCGGGCACGGACGCCGAGGCGCTGGCGCTGCGCGAGCGCATGGTGGCGTTCCAGATCGAGCTCGGCGAGGTCGCGCGCGCCAAGGGCGAGGCGCTGCGGGCGCGCCGCTCCGGCGTGCAGCGCACCGGCTTCGGCGTCTGAACCGTCGGCCGATGCCGAGAGGCCAGACTCGTCCGCGGCACGAGTCCGAGGCGCCTTGATCCGGGAGAGTGGACCTGCGGTCGTGCGCCCGTCCCGTCCCCTGGAAGGGAGCGCGCCCGTCATTCGGCCGTTACTTGGCTGTTGTCGTGGCTTGGACGCCAGTAGACGCCTTGCCATGGGAAGCCGGCGAAACGTACTCAACCGTCACGGACCATGCTGCACCCGACGGAGAAGGCAATGTCATGTCGACACTGGCACACCACGTCGTCGTGGCATCCGGCTCGGCCGGACGCTCCGCGGTTACTTGGTCGGTTCCCTGGCTGAGGACGTAGTGGCACGTGCCGCCCGCCTCGATGACCTCGGGGACGTAGCCGCTGACCGACAGGACGGTATCGGAAACTCGAGACGCGAGCGCAACCACATCCACCGCCGTTCTCGACGGAGCCACTGGTTGACTCTCGGTCGGGGACGGCGTAGGAGAAGCCTCGACGGGGGACGTGGCGTCCGGAGTGGCGCTCGCCTCAGCAGATTCATTAGCCGAAGCGCTCGGGGACTGGACCTCTGAGGGAACTGGGCTCGCGCTCGCCGAAATTGAATCGTCAGGCATGGCTGAAGGATCCATGGCGGTGGCGGAGTCGTAGAGGCCTGCGCACCCGGTCAACAGCGCGAGCTGCGCCAGAACGGCGATGGGCAGCAGCGCGGCTAGACGTCGGCGCGAGGGCAGGGGACTCATAGGTAACGACTCCTCGGTCAAATGGTGCGGCCTTGTGACCAACAAAAGGCTATCCGGGCCAGAAGTCCGGAGTTGTCACCCCGATGGACGTGTCGCAAGGCGACCGGCTACGCGCTCGGCAGGCCGCCGACCGTGCCGGGCTCGAGGTTGCCGTCGCGCACGTCCGCCCAAAACTGGTCGACCGTGCCTCGGTCGAGCAACACTGCCGCCCCGATGCCGCCCGGCCGGTACGCGAGGCTCTCGATCGGTGGGGTGCCGGTCACGCCGTCCGGGCCGTTCGCCGCGCGGAACGCCAGCGCGAGCCGGCCCACGTCAATGATGTTGGTCTCCTCGTCGGCGGCGAGGGCTCCCAGCCCTGCGTCGATGAGCGCCGTCTGCTGCGTGGGCTTCACGACCAGCGACGGGTCGTTGAGCTTGCTGCTGACGGCGCCGATCACCTGCCGTTGCCGCTCGGCACGGCCGATGTCACCCTTGGGGTCGGCATACCGCATGCGTGAGAACGCTAGCGCGGTCGCCCCGTCTGCCACGTGGCAGCCGGCGGTCCACTTCAGCTGGCTGTGCGGCTCGTCGACGTCGTAGTCGAGGCAGAGCTCGACGCCGCCGACGGCGTCGACGATCTCCTCGACGCCGCCGAACCCGACCTCGACGTAGTGGTCGACGCTCATGCCCGTCAGTTCTTCAACCGCTCGCACGAGCAGCGCGGGACCGCCCAGCGAGTATGCGGCGTTGATCTTGTTCGGATCGTGGCCGGGAATTTGTGCATAGGTGTCGCGCGGGATCGAGATGAGCGAGGTCGGGCCGCTCGCCGGGTCGTGCAGCAGCATGATCGTGTCCGTGCGCGCGCCGCTCACACTGGGGTCGTCGATGCCGCCGCTGCCGCGTGCGTCGGACCCTGCGATGAGGTAGGTCGCGCCGGGCGTATGCGGGGCGCCGGACAGCGCCTCGACGTGCTGGATTTTCCCGTTGGCCCACACCAGAAGGCCCACGGGCCAGACCAGGACGAGCACGAGGAGCAGCACGAGGCCGAGGGCGACGATCCGTCCCTTGCGCAGGCGGATCCGCCGCGGAGCCGCGGCAGGAGCGACGGCTCCGGCTGGGGCGGAGCGCCGTGCGGTCAGGGCCGCCGTGCGCGCCGCGGGCCGCGAGGCCGGCGTCCCTGTTCCGGGTCCCTGTTCCGGGTCCCTGTTCCGGGTCCCTGGCGGTCCGAGACAGACCCCGCTGTCTCGGAC
>NZ_LWGM01000240.1 GCF_001750215.1 Isoptericola variabilis
GGCACGCCCCCGGCCCGCCGCGGCCTCGCCCTGGTGCACCGCTGGGGCCCGCTCGCCGTGACGGCCGCCTACCTCACCGTCGGCGTGCAGACCGCGGTGTTCGTCGCGTCCGGCCTGGTGCGCATGCCGTACGCGCGCTTCGTCGTCGCCTCGGTCCCGGGCAGCGTCGCGTGGGCGTTCGTCTGGGGCACCGTGGGCCTCGGCGCCGTGTGGGCGGCGGTGCGCCTCGCGGCGGCGTCGCCGTGGGCTCTGGCGGGCGTGCTGGTGCTGGCCGTCGCGGTCGTCGTCGCGGTGGTCGCCCGACGACGCCGCCGCGCCCGCGTGGCGGCCTGACCCGCCGGGACGGGTGCTCAGGAGCGCTGCGCGGCCGCCCGCTGGACGCCATCGGCGACGCGCAGGACGGCGCCGACGAGGTCCTGCAGGCCGGGCTCCTCGACGGGGAAGTGCCCGCACCCGCGCAGCACCACCAGCTCGGCCGGGGCCGCGACGCGGCGGAGCCACCGGGCGCTGACCTCGAGCGGGGTCCAGGCGTCCTGGGCCGGGTGCGTCAGGACGACCGGGGTGCGCATCCGCTCGGGCGGGGTGTGGGGGTAGGTCAGGTAGGAGGCGAGGAAGCCGAGCGGAACCTGGGCGCCGCCGCCGCGCGGGTCGGTCGCGCAGAGCCGGGACAGGCCGGGGTCGCGGCTCATCCTCGACAGGGCGGCGACCCGCGACAGGGCGATGTCCCGCCGGGCCAGGCCGTGGGGGAGCAGCCGGGCCAGCGGCCCGCCCAGGACGCCCAGCGGCCCGAAGCGGGTCATCACCGCCCTGGCCCGCGGGTCGCGGGGGTCGAGCAGGCAGGTCGCGACGACGGCGGCGACGCGGCCGGTGGTCGCGGCCACCTCGTGGGCGAGCATGCCGCCGATGCTGGCGCCCAGGAGCACCAGCGGCCGGCCGTCGTCCTCTGCGGCGACGAGGCCCTGGAGGAGGGCGACCCAGTCCGCGTAGCGCACGGCCGCGGGGTCCGCGGAGGTGGTCCGGCCGTAGAGGGGGAGGTCCACGGCGGCGAGGTCGACCTGCTCCGCGGGCAGCAGGGAGGCGACCGGCCACAGCGCGGCGGCGTGCCCGCCCGCGCCGTGCACGAGCAGCACCCGCACCGGTGCTCGCCGCGCGGCCCGGCGCAGGACGTGGACGTCGTGCCCGCGCCACCGCCACCACGTGCTGGCCGGTTCCGGCTCGCCCCCGGCTCGCCGGGCCGGAGGGAGGAAAGCCGCGTACTCGGCCACGCCGGGAGAAGTCACCCGGGCACGGTAGCGGCGGGCGGTCGGCCCGGGCCCGAGCCTCCTGCTCGACGCGCGGGAATACCCGCCCCCACCGCAAGGTTGAGTCAGACAGGCTCAACTTCGACGCCGCGCGCTTGCGCCCCGGGCCGCGGCGACCTAAGTTGAGCGAAGCAGACTCAACCCGATCGTCCGGAGGAACTCGCAATGGGACGTGCAGTCGGCATCGACCTCGGCACCACGAACTCGGTGGTCGCCGTCCTGGAGGGTGGGGACCCCACCGTCATCGCCAACGCGGAGGGCTCGCGCACCACGCCCTCGGTCGTGGCGTTCTCGAAGACCGGCGAGGTGCTCGTCGGTGAGGTCGCCAAGCGCCAGGCGGTCACGAACGTGGACCGCACCATCTCCTCGGTCAAGCGCCACATGGGCACCAGCTGGAGCCAGGAGATCGACGACAAGAAGTACACGCCGCAGGAGATCAGCGCCCGCATCCTGGGCAAGCTGAAGCGCGACGCCGAGGAGTACCTGGGCGAGCCCGTCACCGACGCGGTCGTCACGGTCCCGGCGTACTTCAACGACGCCGAGCGCCAGGCCACGAAGGACGCCGGCCAGATCGCCGGCCTCAACGTGCTGCGCATCGTCAACGAGCCCACCGCGGCGGCCCTGGCCTACGGCCTCGACCGCGGCAAGGAGGACGAGCTCATCCTCGTCTTCGACCTCGGTGGCGGCACGTTCGACGTCTCCCTGCTCGAGGTGGGCAAGGACGAGGACGACTTCTCGACCATCCAGGTGCGTGCCACCTCGGGTGACAACCGCCTCGGCGGTGACGACTGGGACAACCGGATCGTCGAGTGGCTGATCGACCGCGTGAAGAACACCGCGGGCGTCGACCTGTCCAAGGACAAGATCGCGCTGCAGCGTCTGCGCGAGGCCGCGGAGCAGGCCAAGAAGGAGCTGTCGTCGGCCACCTCGACGACCATCTCCATGCAGTACCTGTCGATGTCCGAGAACGGGCCCGTCCACCTGGACGAGAAGCTCACGCGCGCCCAGTTCCAGCAGATGACGCAGGACCTGCTCGACCGCACCAAGGAGCCGTTCCACAACGTCATCCGCGACGCCGGCATCTCCGTGGCCGACATCGACCACGTGGTCCTGGTCGGCGGCTCGACCCGCATGCCCGCCGTGGCCGACGTCGTGCGCGAGCTGACCGGCGGCAAGGAGCCCAACAAGGGCGTCAACCCGGACGAGGTCGTGGCCGTCGGCGCCGCGCTGCAGGCCGGTGTCATCAAGGGCGACCGCAAGGACGTCCTGCTCATCGACGTCACCCCGCTGTCGCTCGGCATCGAGACCAAGGGCGGCGTGATGACCAAGCTCATCGAGCGCAACACGGCCATCCCGACCAAGCGCTCGGAGATCTTCTCGACGGCCGAGGACAACCAGCCGTCCGTCGCGATCCAGGTGTTCCAGGGCGAGCGCGAGTTCACGCGCGACAACAAGCCGCTGGGCACCTTCGAGCTGACCGGCATCGCCCCGGCCCCCCGTGGCGTGCCGCAGATCGAGGTCACCTTCGACATCGACGCCAACGGCATCGTGCACGTGTCCGCCAAGGACCGCGGCACGGGCAAGGAACAGTCGATGACGATCACCGGCGGCTCGGCGATCCCCAAGGACGACATCGAGCGGATGATCAAGGACGCCGAGGCGCACGCCGAGGAGGACAAGAAGCGCCGCGAGGACGCCGAGACGCGCAACCAGGCGGAGGCCTTCGCGTACTCGATGGAGAAGCAGATCGCGGACAACCGCGACAAGCTCCCTGCCGACGTCGTGTCCGAGGTCGAGGCCGACGTCGCCGCCGTGAAGTCCGCCCTGGAGGGCGAGGACGCCGCGGCGGTCAAGGCCGCGTACGAGAAGCTCGGCGCCTCCTCGCAGAAGATCGGCCAGGCGCTCTACGCCTCCGCCGACCAGCAGGCCCCGGCCGGCGACGCGGGCGCGTCGGCGGGCGGCACCTCCGCCGGTGCCGCCTCCGACGACGACGTCGTCGACGCCGAGATCGTGGACGACGAGGACGACAAGAAGTGACGGACCGCGACGTCACGGGCACCCCCGAGCCCGAGGAGGGCTCGGGGGCCACCCCGTTCCACTTCACGGACAAGCGCAAGGTCGACCCCACCTCCGGCGCGCCGCGCGTGCCGGCCGAGGGGGCGTCCGACGCCGCCGGGGCGCCGCAGGGCGACCAGGGCGACCAGGGCGGCCAGGGCGGCCAGGGCGGCCAGGCGGCCGACCCGCTCGAGGCGCTCGACTTCGAGCCGTCCGCCGAGACGGCCGAGCTCGAGAAGGCCAAGGCGGACGCGGCCCAGCACCTCGACGCGCTCCAGCGCGAGCGGGCGGCCTTCACCAACTACCGCAACCGGGCGCTGCGCGACCAGGAGGCCGCACGCACCCAGGGCACGCAGGACGTGCTCGCGGCGCTGCTGCCGGTGCTCGACGACCTCGAGCGCGCCAAGCAGCACGCGGAGCTGTCCGGGCCCATGGCGGCGATCGCGGAGAAGATCGACGCGACGCTCGCCCGGTTCGGCGTCGAGAGGTTCGGCGCGGTCGGCGAGGAGTTCGACCCGACCGTGCACGAGGCGCTCATGCACCGGGCCGACGCCGAGGCCACCGCCACGACGGTGGAGCTCGTCGTCGAGCCGGGCTACCGGATCGGCGAGAAGATCGTGCGCGCGGCCCGCGTGGGAGTCGTCGGGCCCGAGTGACCACCGCGCCGAGATAGAGAGGCTGGAGGCCGCGGCGGCTGGTGCCGCCGCGGCGGACAGCCTCTCTGTCTCGGCGTCATCAGCAGAAGGGAGGCGTCGTGACCGGTCAGGACTGGATCGAGAAGGACTTCTACGCCGCGCTCGGCGTCCCCAAGGACGCCGACGACGCCGCGATCAAGAAGGCGTACCGCCGGCTCGCGCGGCAGCACCACCCCGACCAGAACCCCGGGGACGCGGCCGCCGAGGCGCGGTTCAAGGAGATCGGCGAGGCGTACGCCGTGCTGTCCGACCCCGAGCAGCGCAAGCAGTACGACGCGCTGCGGGCGATGGCGGGCGGCGGCGCGCGGTTCGCGGCCGGCCCGGGCGGCGGCGGCGCCGGCGGCTTCGAG
>NZ_LWGM01000241.1 GCF_001750215.1 Isoptericola variabilis
CCGGCCGCTGAGCCGACGGGCCCCGCCGCTGGGCCCCGCCGCTGGGCGCCCGCGCTGAGCCCCGCCGCTGAGCCCCCGCCGCTGAGCCCCCGCCGCTGAGCTCCGCCGCTGAGCCCCGCCTCAGAGCGCCAGGCCGAGCCCCAGCAGGATCCCGTAGCCGAGCTCGTACAGCCCGGTGCCGCCCAGCACGGGCACGAGCAGGCGCCCGCGCGCCCCGGCGAGCACCGGCAGGGACAGCACCACCGCCGGGCCGGCGAGCAGCACGACGACCAGCGCCCACGGCGACCAGAACGCGCACAGCGCCCCGAGCAGCAGCGGCAGCCACAGCCCCAGCACGTACGCGCGGCGCGCGCGGTGGTCGCCCAGGCGCACGGCGAGCGTCTTCTTGCCGGTCAGCGCGTCGGTGGGGATGTCGCGCAGGTTGTTGACCATGAGCAGCGCGCACGCGACGAGCCCCACGCCGACGGCGCCGAGCACCGCCGGGACGGTGACGCGGTCCGCCTGGGTGTACGTGGTCCCCAGCGTGGCGACGAGCCCGAAGCAGAGGAACACGCCCACCTCCCCGAGGCCCGCGTAGCCGTACGGCCGGCGCCCGCCGGTGTAGTACCAGGCCGCCACGACGCAGAACGCGCCGACGGCCAGGAGCCACCACCGGCCGGTGAGGGCCACGAGCACCAGGCCCAGCACGGCGGCGACACCGAACGCCGCGAACGCCGCGGCCTTCACGTGGCCCGGGCGGGCCAGCCCCGCGGCCGTCAGGCGCAGCGGGCCGACGCGGTCGACGTCGGTGCCGCGCACGCCGTCGGAGTAGTCGTTGGCGTAGTTGACGCCCACCTGCAGCGCCAGCGCGACGCCCAGCGCGAGCAGCGCCCGGCCGGCCGAGAAGGCACCCACCTGCGCCGCGGCACCCGATCCGATGAGCACCGGCGCCGTCGCGGCGGGCAGGGTGCGGGGCCGTGCCCCGGCGATCCACTCGGTGGTCGTGGCCATGGTGCTGCTCCTCGGCAGGTGGTGCGGGCGCGCCCGTGCCCGGGCGCGGGTGGGGGACGACGGCGGCGGGTGCCGCGGTCAGCGGGTCTCGTGCTCGCGGACGGCGGCCGCGACCCCGCTGCGGTCGACCTTGCCGGGGCCGCGCAGCGGCAGGGCGTCGACGAGGTAGACGCGCCGCGGCGCGGACGGCCCTCCCAGCCTATCCGCGACGGCGGCCCGCACCCGCCCCAGGGTGCCGGGGTCCACCGGGCGCAGCGGCGGCGTCGTCGCCGGGTCGCCGAGGGCGCCGACGGCGCCGGTGGCCACCACCGCGACGACGGCGGAGCCCCACTCGTCGTCGGGCACGCCGACGACGCACGGCTCGCCCGCCGCGCCGCCGAGGACGCCCGGCAGCACCTCGGCGAGCACCGCCTCCACGGCCGCCGGCGCCACGTTGACGCCGCCGGTGACGACGACGTCGTCGGCGCGGCCGAGCACGGTCAGCGTGCCGTCCGGGCCGAGGGTGCCCAGGTCGGAGGTGCGGAACCAGCGGGTGCCGGCGTCCGGCCCGGCGAGGTCTGGACCGGCCGCATCGGTGCGGAACGCGGCCGCGGTCGCCGCGTCGTCGCCCACGTAGCCCGCGGCGAGCGTGGGCCCGGCGAGCTCGACGACGTCGCCCGCGGCGAGCCGTACCCGGACGCCGCGCAGCGGCACCCCGTCGTACACGCAGCCGCCGGCGGTCTCGGACATGCCGTAGGTGCGCACGACGCGGACGCCCGCCGCCCGCGCCCGGGCGAGCAGCGGCGCGGGCGTGGCGGCGCCGCCGAGCAGCACGTCCGCGCAGCGGGCCAGCGCCGCCAGGCCCCGGGGCGAGCCCTCGTCGGCGGCGGTCACGAGCCGGTGCAGCTGCGTGGGCACGAGCGAGGCGTGCACGGGCACGCCGTCGGCGAGCGCCGGCTCGAGGAGGTCGGCGAAGCCGTCGGGCGTGAAGTGCCCGCCGGGCTCCGCCGCGGCGAGGGGCGCGGGCACGCCGGCGTCGGCAGCCAGGACCGAGCGCACCACCACCTGCAGTCCCGCCACGTGCGTGGGCGGCAGGGTGAGCACCCACCGGCCGGGCCCGCCGAGGCGCTCGTGCGTGGCGGTGGCCGAGGCGCGCAGCGCGGCGGCGGTGAGCGCGACCTCGCGCGGGGTGCCCGTCGAGCCGGAGGTGCGCACCACCAGCGCCGTGCCGTCGGGCAGCGCGGCGTCGCACAGGCGCGGCAGCCCGGACACCGCCGGCCCGCCGTCGAGGGCCGCCCGGAGGGCGTCGGCGAGGGCGGCGACCGGGGCGGGCAGGGCGGCGGGAGTCACGCCGCCAGGGTAGGCCCGGCCGTCAGAAGTGGTACGGGAACCGTGACCAGTCGGGCTCGCGCTTGCCGAGGAACGCGTCGCGCCCCTCCACGGCCTCGTCGGTCATGTACGCCAGGCGGGTCGCCTCGCCGGCGAACACCTGCTGGCCCATGAGGCCGTCGTCGGCGAGGTTGAACGCGAACTTGAGCATGCGCACCGCCTGCGGCGACTTGGTCGCGATCGTCCGGGCGTACTCGAGGGCCAGCTCCTCGACGTCGGCGTGGTCGGCCACCTCGTTGACCGCGCCCCAGCGCTCGGCGTCCTCGGCCGAGTACTCGCGGGCCAGGAAGAAGATCTCCCGGGCGCGCTTCTGGCCCACCTGGCGGGCCAGGTACGCCGAGCCGTAGCCGCCGTCGAACGACCCGACGTCCGCGTCGGTCTGCTTGAAGCGGCCGTGCTCGCGGCAGGCGATCGACAGGTCCGCCACCACGTGCAGCGAGTGCCCGCCGCCCGCGGCCCAGCCGTCCACCACCGCGACGACGACCTTGGGCATGGTGCGGATCAGCCGCTGCACCTCGAGGATGTGCAGCCGGCCGGCGCGGGCCGGGTCGACGGCGTCGGCCGTCTCGACCTCGCCGCCGCCGTCGGCCGCCGTCGTGTACTGGTAGCCGGAGCGCCCGCGGATGCGCTGGTCGCCGCCGGAGCAGAACGCCCAGCCGCCGTCCTTGGCGCTCGGGCCGTTGCCGGTGAGCAGCACCGTGCCGACGTCGGAGGTCATGCGGGCGTGGTCGAGCACGCGGTAGAGCTCGTCCACGGTGTGCGGGCGGAAGGCGTTGCGCACCTGCGGCCGGTCGAACGCCACCCGCACCACCGGCAGGTCCCGCACCACGGCGCCGTCGGCGTCGCGCTCCACGCCGCGGTGGTAGGTGATGTCGGTGAGGTCGCCGAACCCCGTGACCTCGCGCCAGCGCGTGGGGTCGAAGGTCTCGGAGACCTGGCGGGGCAGGGGCGTGCCGGGGGCGGGAGCGGTCGTCACGGCGGCCAGCCTACGGCGGCGCGCCCGCGCACCGGCCGCCGCCGGGTGGGCCGTCGCGCACGTCACCGCCGCCGCCCGCCGGTGCGCGGGCGCCCCGCACTACCCTGGGTGACGTGCCCGCCCCCGCCGCCCCCGCGTCGTCCCTGCCCAGCGGCCCGGTGGTGTGGTCCACCCCGCTGCGCACGCGGTTCCGGGGGCTCGACGTCCGCGACGGCCTGCTGCTGCGCGGCGACGCCGGGTGGGGCGAGCTGAGCCCGTTCTGGGACTACGACGACGCCGAGTCCGCCACCTGGCTGCGCGCGGCCCGCGAGGCCGCCGACCTCGGCTGGCCGGCGCCCGTGCGCGACCGCGTGCCGGTCAACGTCACCGTGCCGGCGGTGGGCCCGGAGCAGGCGCGCGAGATCGTGCTCGCCTCCGCCGGGTGCCGCACCGCCAAGGTCAAGGTGGCCCAGCGCGACGCCGCCGGCGTCCTGGAGCCGGTGGAGGCCGAGGCGGAGCGGGTCGCCGCCGTGCGGGCCGCGCTCGACGAGCTGTACGGCCCCGGCGTCGGGCGCGTCCGGGTGGACGCCAACGGCGGCTGGGACGTCGACGCCGCCGAGCGGCACCTGCGTCGCCTCGACGCCGCCGCCGGCGGCCTGGAGTACGCCGAGCAGCCCTGCGCCACCGTCGAGGAGCTGGCCGCGCTGCGCCGCCGGGTGGACGTGCCGGTCGCCGCCGACGAGTCGATCCGCCGCGCCGAGGACCCGCTGCGGGTGGTGCGCGAGGAGGCGGCCGACGTCGTCGTGCTCAAGGTGCAGCCGCTCGGCGGGGTGCGCGCCTGCCTCGAGCTGGCCGAGCGGGTCGGGCTGCCGGTCGTGGTGTCCTCGGCGCTGGAGTCGTCCGTCGGGCTGGCCGCCGGCGTCGCGCTCGCCGCGGCCCTGCCCGAGCTGCCGTACGCCTGCGGGCTGGCCACGTCCCAGCTGTTCGTGCGCGACGTCGTCGCCGACCCGCTGCTGCCGGTCGACGGCGCGCTGCCGGTGCGCCGCCCCGAGCCGGATGCCGCGGCGCT
Organism: Isoptericola variabilis; assembly: GCF_001750215.1. Lineage (GTDB taxonomy): Bacteria > Actinomycetota > Actinomycetes > Actinomycetales > Cellulomonadaceae > Puerhibacterium > Puerhibacterium variabilis_A. The sequence continues at coordinate 4,383 of NZ_LWGM01000241.1, forward strand.
CGCCGCCGCC
>NZ_LWGM01000242.1 GCF_001750215.1 Isoptericola variabilis
AGGCCGGCGCCTACGCCGCCGAGGCGGGCGGGACCGACGCGCCGGCGGGTGGGGAGGCCGACGCCGCGGCGCGGGCGCGGTCCGTGACGCGGTCGTGGGGCCGGTTCACCCGGAACTTCGTGGTGCAGGGCACCGCCGCGGAGTGGGCGCTCGCGTGGCTCGCCTCCGCGCGGCGCCGGCTGTGGGAGCTGGGGGAGTCCGGCGGCGCCGCCGGCGCGGCGCCGGCGCCGTTCGACCGGCGGCCGCACCTGGTGTTCTTCCTGCACGACGAGGTGGTGGTGCACGCCCCGGAGGGCTGGGCCGACGCCGTGGCCGAGGCGCTGCGCGAGGCGGCCGCCGAGGCGGGGCGCCTGCTGTTCGGCGACTTCCCCGTGGCCTTCCCGCTCACGGTCGCGACCGTGCGCAGCTACGCCGACGCGAAGTAGGCCGGTCACCGGAGCGAGGCCTTGTACGGGATCACGTGATTGCGTAACCTCGGTGCGGTGGACAGCGACGAGCCGGACGCCCCGGTCGAGGAGAACGGCCTCGCGGCGCGGGTCGCCGCGCTGGAGGCGGCCGTCGAGCGGCTGCTGACCGCGCCGGCCGCGGCGTCCTCTGATGCGGCGTCCCCTGATGCGGCGCCCTCTGATGCGGCGGCCCCGGGCGCGGGCGCACCGCGCCCGCGCCTGGGCCGGGTGATCGTGCCGCGGGGCCAGGGCCGGGGCCAGGGCGAGGGCGACCAGGGCGGGAGCGACGCCGCGGCCGCGGTGCCGTCCGACCTGTTCTGGGCGCTCGAGGGCCTGCGGGAGCGGGTGCCCGCGCCGGGCGCCGTCATGATCGTCGGCGACGTGACGCTGCCGGACGGGCGCACGGCGGGCTGGCAGCTGGGCGCCGCCACCGCCGACCTCCTCGACGACGACTGGGACGTGGTCGCCGAGGCGCTCGCGGCGCTCGGCCACCCGGTGCGGCTGCGTCTTGTGCGCGAGGTGCTGCGCGGCGTCGGCACGGCCCGCGAGCTCAGCGAGCTCGAGGGCATCGGCACGACCGGGCAGGTCTACCACCACCTGCGGCTCCTGGTGGCGGGCGGGTGGCTCCGCGTGCGCGGCGGCGGCCGCTACGAGGTGCCGGCCGAGCGGGTGGTGCCGCTGATGACGACGGTCCTGGGAGGGCGACGATGAGCGAGCCGACGAGCACCCCGACGCGCGCGGAACCGAGGAGCGGGCTGCGGCGCCAGACGGTGCGCGCCGGGACGTGGCTCCTGCGCGCCTTCGCCCTCTGGGTCCTCCTGCAGCCGGTGGTGGACGTGCCGCGCGCGCTGTTCTGGCTCGTCGTCATGCTCCTGCTGGTGTCGGCGACGGCGTGCACCGCGCTCGCCCCGCGCCCGCCTGAGCGTGCCCGGGTGGAGGTCGACGTGCCGGTGCGCGGCACCTGGGTGGCCCTCAACAGCCCCGGGTCCCGGGTCCCCGCCCACGGCACGCGCGCCTACGGGCAGGCCTACGCCATCGACGTCCTCGTGCCGGCGGCGCTCGAGCCGGCGGACGCCGAGCACGGCAGGCCGCGCCTCGGCTGGGGCGTCGGCGCCCGGCCGCAGGAGTTCCCGGCGTTCGGCGCACCCGTGCACGCGGCCGCCGCCGGCACGGTGGTCGCTACCGGGGCCCGCCAGCGCGACCACCGGGCCCGCAACACCTGGGCCGGCCTGCCGTACCTGACCGTCGAGGGGCTCGTGCGGGAGGTCGGCGGCGTGCGGTTCATCCTCGGCAACCACGTCGTCGTCGACCAGGGGGACGGGGTGTGGGCGGTCTACGCGCACCTGCGCCGCGGGTCGGTCGCGGTGCGGCCGGGCGACGCCGTCGTGGCCGGGCAGCGGCTCGGCGAGGTGGGCAACACGGGCAACACCTCCGAGCCCCACCTGCACTTCCAGCTCATGGACCGCCCCGACCCGGTCGAGGCCGCCGGCGTGCCGTTCCGCTGGCGCGGCGCCGAGACCGACCACGGTGTCGTCGCGCCGCGGTACGGGCTGCCGCGCGACGGCGAGGGCGCCCCCGGCCTGCCCGGCAACGGGCAGGTGTTCCACGCCGGGCCGCGCTGACCCGCCGCCGCCCGGTCGTGGGCCGGCGGGCCCGAGCCGACACTGGGAGGCGGGCGGGCCGCGACCGGACGGCGGCTCGTCCCGGTCCGGAGGGAGAGCGACGTGCGTACCTACCAGGTCGGCTACTTCGTCGGCAGCCTCTCGTCGACGTCGATCAACCGCGTCCTCAGCCGGGCGCTGATCCGCCTCGCGCCCCCGGACATGGCGTTCACCGAGATCCCGATCGGCGGGCTGCCGCTGTACAGCCCCGACTACGACCGGTCCTACCCGCCGGAGGCGACGGAGCTCAAGGCGGCGGTCGCCCGCTCCGACGCGCTGCTGTTCGTCACGCCCGAGTACAACCGCTCCATCCCCGGCGCCCTGAAGAACGCCATCGACTGGGCGTCCCGCCCGTTCGGCGAGAACTCCTTCGACCACGTGCCCGCCGCGGTGATCGGCGCGTCGATCGGGCAGATCGGCACCGCGGTGGCGCAGCAGAGCCTGCGGGCCGTGCTCAGCTACTGCAACGCCCGGCAGATGACGGCGCCGGAGGCGTACGTCCACTACCGGCCCGAGGTCTTCGAGGAGGACGGCGAGGTCACCGACGACTCGACCGCGGGCTTCCTCGCCGGGTTCATGCAGGAGTTCCGCACGCACGTCGAGCGGGTGCTCACCGTGCTGCCGCGGGGCTGAGCGCCGGGCCGAGCGCCGGGCCGGGCACCGGGCCGAGGACGGAGGGCGAGCACTAGGGTCGGGCGCATGGCAGCCCCCGCCCAGCCCACCGCCCCCGAGCCCGCAGCATCCGACGCCGCAGGACCCGCCGCCGGACCCGGCGCCGCGCGCCTCGCCGACGTCGTCGCCGTGCTCGAGGACCTCTACCCGCCGTCGACCGCCGAGGGGTGGGACGCCGTCGGCCTGGTGGCCGGTGACCCCGCCGCGCCCGTGCGCAAGGTCCTCTTCGCCGTCGACCCGGTGGCCGCCGTCGTCGACGAGGCGCTCGAGTGGGGCGCGGACCTCGTCGTGACGCACCACCCGCTGTTCCTGCGCGGCGTGCACTCGGTGGCCGCCACCACCTTCAAGGGCTCGGTGGTGCACCGGCTGCTCGCGGCCGGCTGCGGGCTGTACTGCGCGCACACCAACGCCGACGCCGCGCCGCGCGGCGTCGCGGACGCGCTCGCGGACCTGCTCGGGATCGTCGACCGGGCGCCGCTCGTGGCGTCTGGCGGTCCGGGCGGGGTGGGGCCGGACGACGGCGCGGGCGCCGTGCGCGGCATCGGCCGCGTCGGGCGCCTGGCCGAGCCGGTCACGCTCGGGGCGTTCGCCGAGCGGGTCGCCGCCGTGCTGCCCGCCACGGCGCAGGGGGTGCGGGTCGCCGGCGACCTCGCGGCGCCCGTGACCACCGCGGCCGTGGTCGGCGGGTCGGGGGACTCGCTCTTCGACGCGGTGCGCGCGGCGGCCGTCGACGTCTACGTCACCGCCGACCTGCGCCACCACCCGGCCTCGGAGCTGCGCGAGCGGGCAGAGTTCGAGGCGCCCGCGCAGCACCGGGCCGCGGGCACCCCGTTCCTGGTCGACGTGGCGCACTTCGCGTCGGAGTGGCCGTGGCTGGCCTACGCCGCCGAGGACGTCGCCGCGGGCGTGTCCCGGCTGCTCGCCGCGCGCGGCGCGGACGGTACGGTGACCACCAGGATCAGCACGCTCGTCAGCGACCCGTGGACCGCGCGGGTCGCCAGCCCCGGCCGCTGACGCCGCGGCGCCCCCGGCGCCCGCGGCGCAGGCCGGTCCGCACTCACGGAAGGACCCACGGTGACCACTGCACCGCCCGAGGACCAGCTTCGGCTCCTGGAGGTCCAGGCGCTGGACACCCGCGCCCAGCAGCTCGCCCACCAGCGCAGGACGCACCCGGCGCTCGCCCGGATCGCCGAGCTGGAGAAGCAGATGGCCGACCTGCACGGGTCCCTCGTCGACTCGCGCACCGCGGTCTCGGACCTCGAGCGCGAGGTCGCCAAGGCCGAGGCCGACGTGGAGCAGGTGCGCGCCCGCGCCGCGCGGGACCAGCAGCGGCTGGACAACGGCGCGCTCGGCGCCCGGGACGCCCAGGCCGTCTCCAGCGAGCTGGAGTCGCTCGCGCGCCGCAAGGCCGTCCTGGAGGACGCCGAGATCGAGGTCATGGAGCGGCTCGAGGCGCACCAGGACTCGCTGGCCAAGGTCGAGGCCGCCTACGCCCAGCTGGAGGCCGCGCGCCGCGCGGCCGAGGAGGAGCGGGACGCCGCCTGGGCGCAGATCGACGCGGCCGCGCAGGCCGTGGCGGGCGAGCGCGCCGCCGCCGCCGAG
>NZ_LWGM01000243.1 GCF_001750215.1 Isoptericola variabilis
GCGACGACGGCCGGGGCGTGGGCCACCGGCCCGGCCGGGGCGCGCGGGGGCCTCTCGCTGCCGGACGCCGCGGCGGCGGAGGGCCGCACCTGGACCGCCACCGTGGACCTGTGCGCCGGCGACGAGCAGACCCGGATGACCCTGGAGCTCGACGGCGCGAGGGCGCCGCAGGCCGTCGCCAGCTTCGTCTCCCTGGCCCGGCAGGGCTACTTCGACGGCACCTCGTGCCACCGCCTCACCACCAGCGGCATCTACGTGCTGCAGTGCGGCGACCCGACGGGGACCGGGGCCGGTGGGCCCGGCTACTCGTTCGGCCCGATCGAGAACGCGCCCGCCGACGACGTCTACCCGGCGGGGACCCTCGCCATGGCGCGCGTGGGCGGCGACGGGTCCTCGATGGGCTCGCAATTCTTCCTGGTGTACCAGGATTCCACCATCCCGTCCGATGCCGCGCCCCGAGCCGGCCGCGGGCCGCCTCGTGCGGCTGCGCGACCGCCTCGCCCGCTCGGGCTCGCCGCTGGGCGCGCGGCTCCTGGCGGTGCTGTCGCGCGACCACCTCACCGAGGACGACTGGGACGAGCTGGAGGAGACGCTCCTGCTCGCCGACATCGGCGCCGGCCCGGCCGGCGAGCTGCTCGACGCCCTGCGCACCCGCGTGCGCGTGCTGGGCGTGAGCGACCCGCAGGCGGTGCGCGCGCTGCTGCGCGAGGAGCTCGTGCGCCTGGTCGACCCGACGCTGGACCGCTCGCTGCACCTCGCCGGCACGGCGGCCGAGGACGGCACCCGCAAGCCCGCCGTGGTGCTCGTGGTCGGCGTCAACGGCACCGGCAAGACGACGACGGTCGGCAAGCTCACCCGCGTGCTCGTCGCCGAGGGCAAGGACGTGGTGCTCGGCGCGGCCGACACCTTCCGCGCCGCGGCGGCCGACCAGCTCCAGACCTGGGGCTCGCGCGTCGGCGTGCCGACGGTGCGCTCGGACCGCGACGGCGCCGACCCCGCCGCCGTGGCGTTCGACGCGGTGCGCCGCGGCGTGACCGACGGCGCCGACGTCGTGCTCGTGGACACCGCCGGGCGCCTGCAGAACAAGGCGGGGCTCATGGACGAGCTCGGCAAGATCATCCGCGTGGTCTCCCGCGAGGCGGCCCCCAGCGAGGTGCTGCTGGTGCTCGACGCCACCACGGGCCAGAACGGCATGACGCAGGCGCGGGTGTTCGCCGAGGTCGCCGGCGTCACCGGCATCGCGCTGACCAAGCTGGACGGCACCGCCAAGGGCGGCATCGTCGTGGCCGTGCAGCGCGAGCTCGGCGTGCCGGTCAAGCTCGTCGGGCTGGGCGAGGGCCCGGACGACCTCGCGCCGTTCGACGCCGAGCAGTTCGTCGACGGCATCCTCGGCGCCTGAGCACGCCCCTCGACGGCGCCCCTCGACGGCGCACGCACCACCCACGGCGGGGCCGTGGCCGGATCACGGTCCGGTCACGGCCCCGCCGTCGTCGTCCCGCATCTCGGACGATCCGGGCGTGGAAACCCGATGTTTACCCGTGGCGCGCCACTGTCACACCGCCGTAACACCGGGACACCGCGACCGAAACCCCGCTCCTCGACGGTGGTGCCAGACCGGTCACCGCGGCCGGCTCGTCGAGAGAGGCGATCGGGATGGAATTCGAACTGGACAGTGGCAACACTGCCTGGCTGCTCGCTTCCGCGTCGCTCGTGCTGCTGATGACGCCGGGCCTGGCGTTCTTCTACGGCGGCATGGTGCGCGGCAAGAGCGTCCTCAACATGATGATGATGAGCTTCAGCGCCATCGGCGTGGTGGGCCTCATCTGGGTGCTCTACGGCTACTCGCTGGCGTTCGGCTCCGACGTCGCGGGCCTGTTCGGCAACCCGGCCGACTACTTCGGCCTCACCCTGGACAACGCGGCGAGCCCCACCACGGGCGTCGGCATCCCGGCCCTCGTGTTCGCCGGCTTCCAGGCCACCTTCGCGATCATCACGGTCGCCCTGATCTCCGGCGCCATCGCCGACCGCGTGAAGTTCGGCACCTGGATCGTGTTCACGATCATCTGGGTGACGGTCGTCTACGCGCCGCTGGCGCACTGGGTCTGGGGCGGCGGCATGTTCGGCGCCGACGGCTGGCTGGCCTCGGCCCTGTCCCTGCCGATCGACTTCGCCGGCGGCACGGTCGTGCACATCAACGCCGGTGCCGCGGGCCTGGCGCTCGCCCTGGTCATCGGCAAGCGCAAGGGCTTCGGCCGGGAGCCGATGCGCCCGCACAACCTGCCGTTCGTCATGCTGGGCGCCGCCCTGCTGTGGTTCGGCTGGTTCGGCTTCAACGCGGGCTCCGAGCTCGCCGCCGACGGCACCGCCGGCCGCGCCTGGATCAACACCCTCGTGGCCACCGGCGTCGCGATGCTCGCCTGGCTCGCCACGGAGAAGTTCCGCGACGGCCACGCCACGTCCCTCGGCGCCGCCTCCGGCGTGGTCGCCGGCCTGGTCGCCATCACCCCGGCCGCCGGCACCGTCGACACCTACGGCGCCATCGTCATCGGCCTCGTGTCCGGCATCCTCTGCGCCCTCGCGGTGGGGCTGAAGTACCGCTTCGGCTACGACGACTCGCTCGACGTCGTGGGCGTCCACCTGGTCGGCGGCCTCGTCGGCACGGTCCTCATCGGCTTCTTCGCCACCAACGGCCGCTACGACTCGTTCTACTTCGAGGGCTCGCAGGACGGACTCTTCTACGGCGGCGGCGTCACGCAGCTGCTCAGCCAGATCGTCGCCGCGGTCATCGCCCTCGCGTTCAGCTTCGTGCTCACCGCGATCATCGGCGTGATCCTCAAGGCGACGCTGGGCTGGCGGATCCCCGAGGAGAACGAGGTCGCCGGCATCGACCTCGCCGTGCACGGCGAGACGGCGTACGAGACCATCACGCAGGGTACGGGTTCGGTCATCAGGGAGGTCCGCGCATGAAGCTCGTCACGGGGGTCATCCAGCCCCACCGCCTGGACGACGTGAAGTCGGCCCTCGAGGCCGCGGGCGTCCGCGGCATGACCGTCAGCGAGGCCAGCGGCTACGGCCGGCAGAAGGGCCACACCGAGGTCTACCGGGGTGCCGAGTACACGGTGGACCTGGTGCCGAAGGTGCGCGTCGAGATCCTGGTCGACGACGACGACGCCAAGGCCGTGGTCGACGTGGTCGTCGGCGCCGCGCAGACCGGCAAGATCGGCGACGGCAAGGTCTGGGTCGTGCCCGTCGACGACGTGGCCCGCGTCCGCACCGGCGAGCACGGCGTCTCGGCCCTCTGACAGCCGCATGACCGACCTGTCCCTCTCGGGCACGGACGGCGGCGAGGCCCCGCACCCCGCTGACGGGGTGCGGGGCCTCCTGCATGACCTGCGCGGGACGATGCTCGGCGTCGCGTCGGGCCTCACGGGCCCGCGGCGCTCGGGCGTGGCCCGCCGCTCCGCCCTCGTGCGCACCGTCACCGAGCGGCTCGCCGCCCTGTACGCCGAGGCCACCGCCGACGTCGCCCCGACCGGCATCGCGCTCGCCGCCGTCGGCAGCCTCGCGCGCGGCGACCTCGGCCCGCTGTCCGACCTCGACCTCGTGCTCGTGCACGACGGGCGCACGCACGACGCCGACACCCTCGCCACGGTCGCCGAGCGGCTCTGGTACCCGCTGTGGGACTCGGGCGTCGACATCGACCACGCCGTGCGCTCGCTCACCCAGACCCGCCAGGTGGCGTCCAAGGACCTCGCCGCGGCCGTGAGCTGGCTCGACGTGCGCCCGCTGGCGGGCGACGCCGTCGTGGTGCACCGCGCCGCGTCGGCCATCCTCACCGACTGGCGGGCGGCGTCGCGGCGCCGCCTGCCCGAGCTGCTCGCCTCCGCCCGCGAGCGCGCGGACCGCTCCGGCGAGCTGGCCTACCTCGTCGAGCCGGACCTCAAGGAGGCCCGCGGCGGCATCCGCGACGCGGTGCTGCTCTCCGCGCTCGCGGCCACGTGGCTCACCGACCGGCCGCACGGGGCGGTCGACAAGGCCCACGCCCACGTGCTCGACGTGCGCGACACCCTCCAGGTGGTCACGCGGCGGCGCACCAGCCGGCTGCTGCTCGCCGACCTCGACGAGGTGGCCGAGCGCTCCGGCTACGACGACCCCGACGAGCTGCTCGCCAGCCTCGCCGAGGCCGGCCGGGAGATCTCCTACGCGCTCGACTCCACGGTGCGCCGGGCCCGCCAGGCCCTGCAGCGGCCGGCGGCGCGCACGCCGCTGCTGGTCCGCGGCCGGCGCACGCCGCCGCGGCTGCGGCCGGTGGGGGACGGGCTCGTGGAGC
>NZ_LWGM01000244.1 GCF_001750215.1 Isoptericola variabilis
CCGAGACCGCCGCGGTGGCGTGGTCGCGCTCGGCCGGCGCCGCGGGCGCGCCGTCGGCGGCGGCCAGCAGCCGCCCGAGGAACCGCTTGCGGCTGGCCCCGACCAGCACCGGTCGGCCGAGCCCGTGCAGCGCGTCCAGGTGCGCCAGCAGCGGCCAGTTGAGGTCGCCGGACTTGGCGAACCCGAGGCCCGGGTCGAGCACCACCTGCTCGCGCCGCACGCCGTCGGACTCCAGCGCCGCGAGGCGGGCGGCGAGCTCGTCGCGGACGTCCGCGACGACGTCGTCGTACACCTCGCGGGAGTCCATGACGTCGGCGTGGCCGCGCCAGTGCATGCAGACGTACGCGGCGCCGCTCTCGGCGACGACGCGACCCATCTGCGGGTCGGCGAGGCCGCCGGAGACGTCGTTGACGATGCGGGCGCCGGCGGCGACGGCGCGCTCGGCCACCGCCGCCCGGGTGGTGTCGACGGAGACCACCGCGCCGTGCGCGGCGAGCCGCTCGATCACCGGCAGCACGCGCGCGAGCTCCTCGTCCTGCGGCACGCGCGCGGCGCCCGGCCGCGTCGACTCGCCGCCGACGTCGAGGATGTCCGCGCCCTCGGCAAGCAGGTCCAGACCGTGCCGGACGCCGGCGTCGGGCTCGAACCACTGCCCGCCGTCGGAGAACGAGTCGGGCGTGATGTTGACGACGCCCATGACGAGGCAGCGCCCGACCGCGGACAGCTCCGGCAGGCCGGCGACGGCGGCGTCGCGCGCGGCGGTCGGCGAGACCACGGGCCTACTTCCCGAGGAGGCTCATCGCCTCGGCACGGGTGGCGGGGTTGCGCAGCTGCCCGCGCACCGCCGAGGTGACCGTGCGGGAGCCGGGCTTGCGCACCCCGCGCATCGACATGCACAGGTGCTCGCACTCGACGACCACGAGCACGCCCCGCGGCTCGAGGATGCGCACCATGGCGTCCGCGACCTGCGTGGTGAGGCGCTCCTGCACCTGCGGGCGGCGGGCGTAGACCTCGACGAGCCGGGCGAGCTTGGACAGGCCGGTGATCTTGCCGTCCTCGTTGGGGATGTACCCGACGTGGGCGACGCCGTGGAACGGCACGAGGTGGTGCTCGCAGGTGGAGTACACCTCGATGTCCCGGACGATCACCATCTCCTCGTGCCCGATGTCGAACACGGTGGTCAGGACGTCCTCGGGCTCCTGGCGCAGCCCCGCGAAGATCTCCTGGTACGCCCGCGCCACCCGCGCCGGGGTGTCGCGCAGGCCCTCGCGCTCGGGGTCCTCCCCGATCGCCAGCAGCAGCTCGCGCACGGCGGCCTCCGCCCGGGCGGCGTCGTACGGCGGGATCTCCGCGGCGGGACGCACGTTCGCGGAGACCACCGGCGACAGCCGCTCCGTGGCGTGGTCGGTGGTCACTCCTGGACCTCGCCGATCCGCTGCGGGGGCAGCTCGTCGCTGGCCGCCGCGGCCTCGTCCTGCGGCACGACGTGGCCGTTGCCGTTGCCGTTCAGCTCGCCGGCGGTCATCACCGGGCCGCGGGTGTGCACCGTGCGCTGCTCGCTGGACAGCCACACGTCGCGCGCCTCGCGCTTGACGACGGGCGCGAACACCTCGGCCAGCTCGGCCTGGTTGAGCGTCTCCTTCTCCATGAGGCGCAGCACCAGGTCGTCGAGCACGTCGCGGTACTGGGTGAGCACCTCCCACGCCTCGTCGTGCGCCGCCTCCACGAGCTTGCGCACCTCGTGGTCGACGGTGCCGGCGACGGCCTCGGAGTAGTCGCGCTGGTGGCCGTAGTCGCGGCCGAGGAACGGCTCGCCGCTGCCCGTGCCGAGCTTGATCGCGCCGACCTTCTCGCTCATGCCGTACTCGGTGACCATCTTGCGGGCGATGGAGGTCGCCTTCTCGATGTCGTTGCTCGCGCCCGTGGTGGGGTCGTGGAACACGATCTCCTCGGCCACGCGCCCGCCCATCGCGTAGGCGAGCTGGTCGAGCAGCTCGTTGCGGGTGGTCGAGTACTTGTCCTCGGTGGGCATGACCATCGTGTAGCCCAGCGCCCGCCCGCGCGGCAGGATCGTCACCTTGGTGACGGGGTCGGTGTAGCGCATCGCCGCCGCCACCAGGGCGTGCCCGCCCTCGTGGTAGGCGGTGATCTTCTGCTCCTTGACGTTCATCACGCGGGTGCGCTTCTGCGGGCCGGCGACGACGCGGTCGATCGCCTCGTCCAGCGCGCGGTCGTCGATGAGCTGGGCACCGCTGCGCGCGGTGAGCAGCGCCGCCTCGTTGAGCACGTTGGCCAGGTCCGCGCCGGTGAAGCCGGGCGTGCGGCGGGCCACGGCGGCCAGGTCGACCTGCGGGACCATCGGCTTGCCCTGCGCGTGCACCTTGAGGATCGCCTCGCGGCCCTTGAGGTCGGGGGCCTCGACGGCCACCTGACGGTCGAAGCGGCCGGGGCGCAGCAGCGCGGGGTCGAGGATGTCGGGGCGGTTGGTCGCCGCGATGAGGATGACGTTCGTCTTGACGTCGAAGCCGTCCATCTCGACGAGCATCTGGTTCAGCGTCTGCTCGCGCTCGTCGTGCCCGCCGCCCATGCCGGCGCCGCGGTGGCGGCCGACGGCGTCGATCTCGTCGACGAAGATGATGGCCGGCGCGTTCTGCTTGGCCTGCTCGAACAGGTCGCGCACGCGGCTGGCGCCGACGCCGACGAACATCTCGACGAAGTCCGAGCCGGAGATGGAGTAGAACGGCACGCCGGCCTCGCCGGCGACGGCGCGCGCCAGCAGCGTCTTGCCGGTGCCGGGCGGGCCGTACAGCAGCACGCCCTTGGGGATCTTGGCGCCGACGGCCTGGAACTTCTGCGGCTCGGCCAGGAACTCCTTGATCTCGTAGAGCTCCTCGACCGCCTCGTCCACGCCCGCGACGTCGGCGAACGTCACCTGCGGCATGTCCTTGGAGATCAGCTTGGCGCGCGACTTGCCGAAGCCCATCACCCGGTTGCCGCCGCCCTGCATGCGGGACATGAGGAACCAGAAGACGAGGCCGATGATGAGGAAGGGGATGAGCAGCGACATCAGCGAGCCCCAGAAGCTCGGCTGCGGCACCTCGGAGTCGAACCCGTCCGGCGGGTCGGCCCGCGTGATCGCCTCGGCCACCACGTCGCCCTGCGGCTCCACGTAGTAGAACTCGACGTCGCGCCCGAGGTTCTGCTCCTCGTCGCCGGTGCCCGTGACGAAGTCTTCGCTCAGCCGCAGCTCGACGCGCTGCTCGCCGTCGATCACCGTGGCGTGCTCGACCGTGCCGTCACGCAGCAGCTCCAGGCCCTGGAAGGTCTCGATCCGCGCCGTGCGAGGTGTCATGAGCGCGCCCCAGGCGAGGGCGAGGATGAGCAGGCCCGCCACGATCCAGACGATGGGGCCACTGAGGATCTTCTTGATGTTCATCGGCGACGGGGGCAGTCCCCCGCATCCCTTCGTTCGCGCAAAGACTGTGCCTCGAAACTACACGCTGCACCTGGGTGGTCGATGAGTGTTCGCCCAGGGCGCGACGGCGGCCCCCAGCGCGCCCGCGTCAGCTGTAGACGTGCGGCGCGAGCGTCGCGACGAACGGCAGGTTGCGGTACTTCTCCGCGTAGTCGAGCCCGTAGCCCACCACGAACTCGTTGGGGATGTCGTAGCCGACGTAGCGGACGTCGACCTCGACCTTCGCCGCGTCGGGCTTGCGCAGCATCGCCGCGATCTCCACCGACGCCGGGCCGCGGGAGCGCAGGTTGGCCACGAGCCAGGAGAGCGTGAGGCCGGAGTCGATGATGTCCTCGACGATCAGCACGTGCCGGCCGGTGAGGTCGGCGTCGAGGTCCTTGAGGATCCGCACCACGCCGGACGACTTGGTGCCCGAGCCGTAGCTCGACACCGCCATCCAGTCCATCTGCATCGGGTGGTGCAGGCGGCGCGCGAGGTCCGCCATCACCATGACCGCGCCCTTGAGCACGCCGACGAGCAGCAGGTCCTTGCCCGCGTAGTCGGCGTCGATCTGGGCGGCCATCTCGTCGAGCTTGGTGCCGATCTGCTCCTCGGTGAGCAGGATCTCGGCGATGTCGCCGGCGACGTCCGACTGGTCCACGGGTTCACTCCTCGGTGCTCGGGGCGGGGCGCAGGAAAACTCTGCCACACGCCCGGCCGGCCGCCGCACCGGTCGGCAGGCCGGCCTCCCCCTGCCCGTGCCAGTCGACGACCAGGGCGTCGAGGGCGTCGACGTGGCGGGCGGTGAGGGCGCCCGGCGACCCGACGACGGCGGCCGCGGCGGCGCGCAAGCCCGACGC
>NZ_LWGM01000245.1 GCF_001750215.1 Isoptericola variabilis
GCCGCGCCGCCCGCCGGGGCGCCGACGCCGTCGTCAGCGCCGCCTGACCCCGGCCCCCGGGCACGGCTCGCGGGCGGGGCCGCCCGCCGCGCGATGTACGGTCGGTGCCGACGCCGCGCCCGAGGCCGCCGTCGCCCCCGTAGCCCAACTGGCAGAGGCAGCCGGCTTAAACCCGGCCCAGTCCCGGTTCGAACCCGGGCGGGGGCACCCGACCCGGACGGCGACGAGCGTCGGACTTTCCCGGCTTCCCGGCGCGGGAAGCCGGGAAAGTCCGACGCTCGTCCTGCGGTCTCGCGGATGGTGGGCCGGAGTCAGTCGGCGGCGCCGACGACGACCTCCTCGCCGACCTGCTCGCGGTCCTCCACGACGCCGTCGGCGCGCGCGAGGTGCTTGCGGCCGAACGTGACGACGAGCGTGGAGACGACCAGCACCAGCACGCCGAAGTAGAACGGCGTCGCGGTGGTGCCGGTGGCCTCGGCGAGCCAGGACGCCAGCGGCGGGGCGACGGCGCCGCCCAGGAAGCGCACGCCGGAGTAGGCCGACGACGCGACGCCGCGGGGCAGGTCGGTGGCCTCCATGGAGCACTCGGTGAGCACCGTGTTGAGGATGCCGAGGAACAGGCCGCCCACCACGATCAGGACGACCAGCGCGGTCGCGCTGGTGTGCAGGATCCCGGCCAGCAGCAGCACCACCGCGTACAGCGGGATGACGGTGCGCAGGACGACGGAGCGGCGCAGGCGCCGGGTCAGCAGCGGCGCCACGAGCACCGAGGTGACCGCGAGGGCCAGGCCCCAGCCGAAGAAGACGTAGCCGAGGGTCAGCGCGTCGGAGACGCCCAGCGGCTGCAGCGCGAACGGGGCGTAGGCCAGCAGCACGAAGAAGCCCATGTTGTAGAACAGCGCGGCGACCGCCATGACCCGCAGGCCGGGCACCGCCAGGCCGCGGAACGGCGCCGAGAGCCGCGTCGGCTGCGGCCGGTCGGAGGTGCGCAGCATCGCGACGATCGCGACGAACGCCACGGCCATGAGCACGGCCGTGCCGAAGAACGGGCCGCGCCACGAGACGTCGCCCAGCAGGCCGCCCGCGAGCGGGCCGACGGCGAGGCCCACGCCGAGCGCGGCCTCGTACAGGATGATCGCGTTGGCGGCCCCGCCCGACGCCGCGCCGACGATGCTGGCCAGGGCCGTCGAGATGAACAGGGCGTTGCCCAGGCCCCAGCCGGCGCGGAACCCGATGATCTGCCAGACCGTGGCGCTGGACCCGGCGAGGGCGGCGAACACCACGATGACGGCCAGGCCGACGAGCAGCGTGCGGCGCGCGCCGATGCGGCTCGAGACCCAGCTGGTGAAGAACATCGCGAGACCGGTGACCAGCAGGTAGGTGGTAAACAGCAGCGACGTCTGCGTGGGCGTCGCGTGGGTCGCCTCGGCGATCGCGGGCAGGATCGGGTCCACCAGGCCGATCCCCATGAACGAGACGGTGGCGGCGAACGCGATCGCCCAGACGGCGAGCGGCTGCTTGAGCAGGGAGCCGCCGCCCCCGTCGCCGTGCGCGCCGGCCGGCGAGGCGCTCCCCGCGCCCTCGGTGGCCCGGCTCGCCGGGGCCCTGTCCACTGCGGTCACTTCTCGCGTCCCTCCGGGTCGGTCGTCGCTGCTGCGTGCGCCTCGTGTGCCTGCCGCTCCCGGTCCGTCCGCGGCGGCCGCGCGGTGCCGCAGGGGTGCGGGGCCGGTCGCGGTGCCGGCGGGGAGGGGGGCGTGGGCGGCCCGCCGAGGGGCCGCGTACCGAGGCGCGGCGGCGGAGCCGTCGCTCCGCGCTCTCGACTCCCGAAGGTACTTACCCAGGCTAACAATGTCAATGCCTGAGGCAACTATCTCCAGAAGGGTGGTGGCGCGACCACCGGCACTGGGGGGCCAGGAGGGTCACGACCGGTGACTGCCGGCGCCCGCGGACGTACGCTCGAAGGCGCGGGGGCAGCGCAGATCCCGACCCTGGCACCAGCGCCACGGGCGCGTCGGGGCCCGACCGCCCGTGCAAGGACGCACCTCGGAGGGGCTCCGTGCGCGCCCCGCGCCGCCTGACGTCCGTCGCCGTCGTCGTGCTCGCCGCCCTCGCGGTCGGCGGGGTCGTCCTCGTCTCCTCGCTCCTGCCGGCGTACGCGCCCAACGACCCCGAGCTCCTGGCGTCCGGCCTCGACGGCGCCGCGGGCAGCGCGATCGGGCCCGACGGCGACCTCTACGTCGTCGAGCCCCGGGCCGGCGAGCTCGCCCGGGTCGACCGGCGCACGGGCGCGGCACAGACGGTCGTGACCGGCCTGCCCGCCCGCGCGCCGGGGTCGTCCGGCGGGGCTGTCGACGTCGCCTTCCTGGGCCCGTTCGCGTACGTGCTGACCGTCGACGCCGGCGGTCTCGCCGCCCTGTACCGGATCGGGGCGACCGGGACCGTGAACCGGGTCGCGGACCTCGGCGCGTGGTCGCGCCGGCACCCGCCGGCGGCGGAGCACGGCGTGCCGGCCGGGGCGCAGGACGCGCTCGAGCCGTACCGCGGCGGCTTCCTCGTGAGCGACGGGCACGGCGGCCGCGTCCTGCACGTCGCGCCCGGCGGCGCGGTCGAGGAGGTCGTCAGGTTCGACCACGACGTCGTCCCCACCGGCCTGGAGACCGCGGGCCGGTCCCTCCTGGTCGTGCAGACCGAGCCGCACCCGCACCTGCCGCACGACGGGCGCGTCGTCGCCGTCCACCCGACGACCGGCGCGACCCGGCCCGAGACGGGGAGGGTCCCGATGCTGGTCGACGTCGAGCGCGGGCGGGACGGGCTGTACGTGCTCGCCCAGGACGCCCCCGGCTCGGTCGGTGCGGCCTCGGCCCCGGCGGACCCGCGCACCGGTCAGGTGCTCGCGGTCGGCCCGCGCGGCCACCTGGAGACGGTCACGGACGGGATCCGCCGGCCCACCTCGCTCGAGGTCGTGGGCGGCACGGCGTACGTGGTGTGCGCCGACGGGACGGTGCACACGGTCGCCCTCGGCGTCTCCTGAGGGGCGGTCCTGGCCGGTCAGCCCGGCGCGCCGAGCATCTCGAGGTAGTGCGGGTTGTGCATGACGCCCAGGATGTTGCCGAACGGGTCGACGACGGAGGCCGTGGCGAAGCCCGCCTCGCGCGGCGTCAGCTCCTCGTGCACGGTGGCGCCCATCGCGAACAGCCGCTCCAGCGTGGCGTCGAGGTCGTCGACGTGCCAGAACACGACGGCGCCGGCCGGCGCGGGGGCGTCGGGGCGCGGGGCGAACCGGCGGTCGACGATGCCGAGCTCGTCCTGGTGGTCACCCACCCGGAACTCGACGTACGCGGCCGGCCCCTCCTCGGGCCGCACGAAGTAGGGCTCGACGCCGAACAGCTCGGCGTACCACCGCGCGGCGGCGGCGACGTCGTCGGCGTAGTAGCTCACGGTCGCGAGACCTCGGAACATGGCGGTCCATCCCTCCTCGTCGGCACGGGCGTGCGGGGCGCGCCGGGCGCCCGCGGACCACTGTGCCGCGCGGGCGCGGCGCCGGGATCGCCCGTGCCGGGGGAGGCGGTGGTCCGGTCGCGGGCTCAGGGGAGCGGGCGCCAGCCCGCCTCGTCGTGCCCGCCGGGGATCTCCACGTCCGGGTCGTACGGCGCGCGGGTGAGGCAGAACGTGCCCACGTCGAGCGCCGCCGCGCGCCCGGCCCGCTCGACGACGCGCACCGTCTCGCCGCGCCAGTAGCCGCCCACCGTGCCGACCCACTCCCGCGGGCCGGTGCGCGCGAACTCCGACGCCTGCCCGCCGGGTCGCGCGGCCGTGAGGGCCAGCCGGCCGTCCGCCCCCACCGTGAGCGTGAACGGCTGCGGGCCCCAGTACCAGGTCCCCGCCAGCCCGAGCAGGTCGTCGGCCCGTGTTCCCGCCGCCGCGCCCGCCGCGGCGCCGGGCGGCGTCGCGAACGGGTCGGCGGCCGCGACCGGCTCCGCCTCGGCCAGCGCGGCCAGCAACGACGTCGCCTCGCCGAAGCCGGCGGTGGACGACCCGCACACGGCCACGACGTCGCCCGTGACGACGTCGGCACGCAGCGCCGCCGTGAAGCCCGGCACCGACCCGCCGTGCCCCACGGTCCGCACCCCGTCCTCGTGGTGGACGCTCACGCCGAGGCCCCACGCCGTCGTCCACGGCGCCGCGGGCTCGTCGACGACGACGAGCGGCGCGCACGCCCGGCGGCGTGCGGCGAGCGGCAGCACCGCGTCGCCGCC
>NZ_LWGM01000246.1 GCF_001750215.1 Isoptericola variabilis
GGCGGGTCGGCGGCGGCGTCGCGCCGGACGCCGGCGGGAACGCCGGGGCGCCGCCCTGGGGCTGCGCGGACTCCTCGCGCGCGCGGAGCTCCCGGCGGGTCAGCGGCCGGGACGGCTGGGCCTGGTTCTCACTCATCCTCGGAACCTCGATACAGACCGTGCTTGGCGATGTACTGCACCACGCCGTCGGGCACGAGGTACCAGACCGGCTGGCCGGCCTCGGCCCGCCGACGGCAGTCGGTGGACGAGATCGCCATGGCCGGCACCTCGAGGGTGGTGACGGCGCCCTCGGGGATCCCGTCGATCGTCAGGGCGTGGTCGGGCCGCGTGACGGCGACGAAGTGCGCCATGTCCCACAGCTCGCCCGCGTCCTTCCACGCCAGGATCTGCTCGACGGCGTCGGCACCCGTGATGAAGAACAGGTCGGCGTCCGGCCGCTCGGCGCGCAGGTCGCGCAGCGTGTCGACGGTGTACGTCAGGCCGGGACGGTCGATGTCGACCCGGCTGACCGTGAACCGCGGGTTCGACGCCGTCGCGATGACCGTCATGAGGTAGCGGTCCTCGGCCGGCGAGACCTTCTGGTGCTGCTTGAAGCCCGGCTTCCCGGTCGGCACGAACACGACCTCGTCGAGGCCGAAGTGCGCGGCCACCTCCGAGGCGGCCACGAGGTGTCCGTGGTGGATCGGGTCGAACGTGCCGCCCATCACCCCGATGCGGGGGCGACGGCGGTCACGTCCGGGCGCGTCGGTGCTCACGGGCAGGCAGACGGTTCCGGAGCCGGTGCTCAGTGGCGGTTCCAGATGTTGCGGAACGCGTAGGTCACCGCCAGGGCGAACAGCAGGCCGCCGAAAGCGAGGACCCCGAGCAGCACGGGCGAGATCCCGGCGGCGTGCTCGGCGGTCTCCTGGGCGGCCTGGACGGCGGTCTGCAGCACGATGCTCCTCCTGAAGGTGCGTGGACTTCGGCGATCAGTCTCTCACGGCGGCGCGCACGGCTCCGCCCCGGCGCCGGCCGCGGTCGCGGTGCCGTGCGCGGGCCGGGTCAGGGGCGCACGTGGCCGTCGCCGTGCACGACCCACTTGGTGGTCGTCAGCTCGGCCAGGCCCATGGGGCCGCGCGCGTGCAGCTTCTGCGTCGAGATGCCGATCTCCGCGCCGAGGCCGAGCTGGCCGCCGTCGGTGAACCGGGTCGAGGCGTTGACCATGATCGCGGCCGAGTCGAGCTCGGCGACGAACCGCTCGGAGGCGGCGAGGTCGCGCGTGACGATCGCCTCGGTGTGGCCCGAGGACCAGGTGCGGACGTGCTCGATCGCCTCGTCGAGGGAGTCGACCACGCGCACCGCGAGCTCGAGCGCGAGGTACTCGGTGGCCCAGTCCTCGTCCGTGGCGGGGACCACCGCGACGCCCTCGGGCGCGAGCGCCGCCGTCCGGTCGTCGCCGTGCAGCACCACGCCGGCCCCGGCGAGGGCCGTGAGCGCCGCCGGCAGGAAGTCGTGGGCCACGTCGCGGTGCACCAGCAGCGTCTCCGCGGCGTTGCACACGCCGACGCGCTGGGTCTTGGCGTTCATGACGATCTCGACGGCGGTGGCGACGTCCGCGGTCGCGTCCACGTAGACGTGCACGTTCCCGACGCCGGTCTCGATCACCGGGACGGTGGACTCCCGCACGACGGTGCGGATCAGGTCGGCTCCGCCGCGCGGGATGAGCACGTCCACCAGGCCGCGGGCGTGCATGAGCGCGACGCCGCCCGGGCGGCCGTAGCGGTCGATCGACTGCACGAGGTCCGCGGGCAGGCCCTGCGCCTCGAGCGCGCGCCGCATCACGTCGGTGATCACGGTGTTCGACGACGCCGCGGCGCTGCCGCCGCGCAGGATCACGGCGTTGCCCGACTTCAGCGCGAGCCCGGCGGCGTCGACCGTGACGTTGGGCCGCGCCTCGTAGATCATGCCGACGACGCCCATGGGCACCCGCAGCTGGCGCAGGCGCAGGCCGTTCGGCAGCGTCTGGCCGCGGAGCACCTCGCCGACCGGGTCGGGCAGGCCGGCGAGCTCGCGCAGGGCGCCGGCGACGGCGACCACGCGCTCGGGGGTGAGCGCGAGCCGGTCGAGCAGGCCCGGCGTCAGGCCGTTCTCGCGCCCGCGCGCCAGGTCGTCGGCGTTGGCCGCGACGACGTCGTCGGCCGCGGCGACGAGGGCGTCCGCGACGGCGTGCAGGGCCGCGTCCTTGGTCGCCCGCGTGGCGGTCGCCAGGGCGCGCGAGGCCACCTTGGCGCGGCGCGCGACGTCGCGGACGTCCTGCTCGACGTCGGTCCCGGCCGTCCGGTCGCTGAGGGTCGAGGTCATGCCCCGAGGGTACTTCGGCGGCGGGCGCCGCGGCAGGGCCGTCCACGGGCGCGACGGCGGCGGCTCGCCACGCGCACGGGTGACCCCCTAGCATTCCGGCGACCACGACGGGCGTGGTCACCGACGGGAGAACCGATGTCGACAGCGACCACCCCCGACCTCGACCGCACCGCGCGGCTCGACCGCCTGCCCTTCACCCGGGCGCACCGCCGGCTGCTCACGGGCGCCGGGGTGGGCTGGGCGCTGGACGCGATGGACGTCGGGATCGTCTCCTACGTGCTGGCCGCCCTGGCCGTGCAGTGGCAGCTGACCACCGGCGAGCTGTCGCTGCTCGGGTCGATCGGCTTCGCCGGCATGGCCGTGGGCGCCGCGCTCGGCGGGCTGCTCGCCGACAAGGTGGGCCGCCGGCAGGTCTTCGCGCTCACCCTGCTGGTCTACGGGCTCGCGACCGGCGCCTCCGCCCTCGCCGGCGGCGTCGCCGTCCTGCTCGTGCTGCGCTTCGTCGTCGGGCTGGGCCTCGGCGCCGAGCTGCCCGTCGCCTCGACGCTCGTGAGCGAGTACGCCCCGGCGCGCATCCGCGGCCGCGTGATCGTGGTGCTGGAGTCCTTCTGGGCCGTGGGCTGGATCGCCGCGGCGCTCATCGGCACGTTCGTCGTCGCCGGGTCCGACGACGGCTGGCGCTGGGCGTTCCTCATCGGGCTCGCGCCGGCGCTGTACGCGATCGTCGTCCGGCTGGGGCTGCCCGAGTCGGTGCGCTTCCTCGAGCGCCAGGGCCGGCACGCCGAGGCCGAGGCCGCCGTGCGCCGCTTCGAGGAGTCGGCCGGGGTGCCGGCGCCCGAGGGCGCCGGCCCGACCGCCGACGTCGCCCGCACGGGCGCGCCCCCGCGCCGCGTCCCGGTGCGCGAGCTGTTCACCGCCGCCCTGCGCCGCCGCACCGTGGCGCTGTGGCTGACCTGGTTCGGCGTGAACTTCGCCTACTACGGCGCGTTCACGTGGATGCCGACGCTGCTGGTGGCCGACGGGTTCGGCCTGGTGCGGTCGTTCACGTTCACGCTGGTCTTCACGCTCGCCCAGCTGCCGGGCTACGCGGTGGCGGCCTGGCTCATCGAGGCCTGGGGCCGGCGCGCCGTCCTGGTGACGTTCCTGGCGGGCTCGGCGGTCTCGGCGATCGGCTTCGGCCTGGCGGGCTCCGTGCCGGCGATCCTCGTGGCCGGCATCGCGCTGTCGTTCTTCAACCTCGGCGCGTGGGGCGCCCTGTACGCGGTGACGCCGGAGAGCTACCCCACCGCCCTGCGCGCGACCGGCTCGGGCAGCGCCACCGCGTTCGGCCGCCTCGCCTCGATCCTCGCCCCGCTGGTCGTGCTGCCGCTGCATGACCGCATCGGCACCGCGGGCGTGTTCGTCGTGTTCGCCGCGGCGTTCGTGCTGGCGATGGCCGGTTCGGCGATGCTGGCCGAGCTGCGCGGCCGCCGCCTGGAGGAGGACCTCCCGGCCGCCTAGTGGTTCGTTGTGGGTACAGGACACGCCGGTCGTTCCGCAGAACGACCGGCGTGTCCTGTACCCACAACGGTCAGCGGGCGGCGCGCGCCCGCGGGCGGGCGCGGTGCTCCAGCACCAGGTCGTCGCGGTGCACGATCTCGCGGTCGTACCCCTCCCCCAGCGCCTCGCGCAGCTCGGCGGTCTGCCGGCCCAGCAGCGCGGGCAGCTCGTGGGAGTCGAACGCGACGAGGCCACGGGCCACGACGGCGCCGTCCGGCGCCACGAGCTCCACCGGGTCGCCGGCGTCGAACTCGCCGTCGACGCGCGTGACGCCCGCGGGCAGCAGCGACGCGCGGCCGCCGAGCACCGCGCGGGCCGCGCCGTCGTCGACGTGCAGCCGGC
>NZ_LWGM01000247.1 GCF_001750215.1 Isoptericola variabilis
GTTCCTCATGCCGATCGAGGACGTCTTCACGATCACCGGTCGTGGCACCGTCGTCACCGGCAAGGTGGAGCGTGGCACGCTCGACCTGAACTCCGAGGTCGAGATCGTCGGCATCCGCGACCCGCAGCTCGCCGTGCTCGTCTCGGCGGTCGTGCACCTGGCGCTGTGGGCGGACGGGTACCGGCAGATCCCCGTCGTGGGTCCGCTGTTCCTGCTGCAGGCGGTGGCCGGCGTGGTGCTCGCGGTGCTGCTGGCGGCATGGGTGCACTGGCTGCCGCCGCTGGGCGCCGTCGGCTACGGCGTGGCGACGCTCGGCGCCTACCTGCTGTCGTTGTCGGTCGGGTTCTTCGGCGTCCGGGAGCTGGTCGTGACCACCGAGGCGGCCGTGGCCGGGGTCGCCGAGCTGGTCGCCGCCGTCGCGGGCGTGATCGTGCTGGTGCGCGGCCGGCGCGGCTGAGGCGGTCCCCCGCCGGCAGCGTCGTCCACGGCCGCTTGGTGCACGGCCGCGTCGTCCACGGCCGCTTGGTGCACGGCCTCGCCGTCCACGGCCTCGTCGTCCACAGCCGCCGCCGCGCGGGCCGAGACGTCGGCGGCGCCGCCTACGATCGTGCGGGTGAGCGATCCGAACGCCGACCCGTACGCCGACCTCGTGTTCGTGCCCACCGAGCCGCCGGACGACGACGTCCCGGCGCCGGACGAGGCGCCGGAGCGGGCACCCGAGGCGGTGCCGGGCGCTGCCGGAGGCGCCGCGCGCGACGGGCGGGCGGCCGCGCCCTCTCCGGCTCCCGCGACCGGGACCGGGACCGAGACCGAGAGCGGGATCGAGAGCGGCGCCGGCGCCGGGGCGGGCGACGCCGCACGCCGGGCCAAGCTCGCCATGCTGCGCGGGCTGCTGGACAGCACCTCCGGCGCCGACGGCGGGCCCAGCACGCTGCGCGAGCAGGCCGAGGCGGCGCTGCGCGCCCTGGTGGGCCGCGAGGACGCGGCGCTGCGCGAGGACCAGTGGACGGCGATCGAGGCCCTGGTGGCGTTCCACCGCCGCGCGCTGGTCGTGCAGCGCACCGGGTGGGGCAAGTCCGCCGTCTACTTCGTGGCCACGTCGCTGCTGCGCGCCCGCGGCGCCGGCCCCACGATCATCGTCTCCCCGCTGCTGGCGCTCATGCGCGACCAGATCGCCGCCGCCGCCCGCGCGGGCATCCGCGCCGTGACGATCAACTCCGCCAACGTCACCGAGTGGGACCAGGTGCACGCGCAGATCGCCGCCGGCGAGGTCGACGTGCTGCTGTGCTCGCCGGAGCGGCTCAACAACCCGGGCTTCCGCGACGAGGTGCTGCCGCGGCTGGCGGCCGACGCCGGCCTGGTCGTGGTCGACGAGGCGCACTGCATCTCCGACTGGGGGCACGACTTCCGCCCCGACTACCGCCGCATCCGCACGCTGCTCGCCGACCTGCCCGCCGGCATCCCCGTGCTCGCGACGACGGCCACGGCGAACGCGCGGGTCACCCGCGACGTGGCCGAGCAGCTCGCGGTGCGCGCCGACGGCACGGCGACCGACGACGTCCTGGTGCTGCGCGGCGGGCTGGACCGGGAGTCGCTGCACCTGGCGGTGCTCGAGCTGGCGGACCAGCCCACCCGCGTGGCGTGGCTGGCGGAGACGCTCCAGGACGTCGAGGGCTCGGGCATCGTCTACTGCCTGACCGTCTCGGCCGCCGAGCAGGTCGCCGAGCAGCTGCGCTCGGCCGGGCTCGCGGTGGCCGCCTACACGGGCCGCACCGACCCCACGGAGCGCGAGTCGCTCGAGGAGGACCTCAAGGCCAACCGGGTCAAGGCCCTGGTGGCGACGTCCGCGCTCGGCATGGGCTTCGACAAGCCCGACCTGGGCTTCGTCGTGCACCTCGGCGCGCCCAGCTCCCCCATCGCCTACTACCAGCAGGTCGGCCGCGCCGGGCGCGGCGTCGACGACGCCGTGGTCGTGCTGCTGCCCGGCCAGGAGGACCGGGCGATCTGGGACTGGTTCGGCTCCCAGGCGTTCCCGGCCGAGGACCAGGTGCGCGCCACGCTCGCGGCGCTCGCCGCCGCCGGGTCCCCGCTGTCCACGGCGGCGCTGGAGACGCAGGTCGACCTCAAGCGCTCGCGGCTCGAGACCATGCTCAAGGTGCTCGACGTCGACGGCGCCGTCCGCCGCGTGCAGGGCGGCTGGGTCGCCACCGGCCGCGAGTGGGCCTACGACGCCGAGCGCTACGCCCGGGTCGAGGCCGCCCGCGAGGCCGAGCAGCGTGCGATGCTCGACTACGTCGCCACGCCCGGCTGCCGGATGGCGTTCCTGCGCGCCCAGCTCGACGACCCGGAGCTGCCCGACGGCTGGCGCTGCGGCCGCTGCGACCGCTGCGACGGGGTGAACCTGCCCGAGCCGCCCGACCCGGAGGCCGTGGCCGCCGCCCGCGCGGAGATGGACCGCCCGGGCGTGGAGATCGAGCCCCGCAAGATGTGGCCCTCCGGGCTGGCCTCTCTCGGCCTGGACCTCAGGGGCCGGCTCGCGGCCGACGAGCTCGCCGAGCCGGGGCGCGCCGTCGCCCGCCTCGACGGGCTCGGCTGGTCAGGACCGCTGCGCGACCTGCTCGCCCCCGGCGCACCCGACGGCGAGGTGCCCGTGCCGCTGCGCCGCGCCGCGGCCCGCGTGCTCGACGACTGGGACGCCCTGCGGGAGGCCGCCGGGGACGCCTCGGAGGGCTCTGGGGAGAAGGCCGCGGACGGCTCTGGGGAAAGGGCCGGGGCCGCGGCGGACGGCTCCGGGGCCGGCGGCGACGGGGCCGGCGGCGACGGGAGCGGCGCGGGTGCCGCCGCCGACCGGCGGCTGCTCGTCGAGGGCGTCGTCGCGGTGCGGTCGGTGACCCGCCCGCAGCTGACCTACCACCTGGCCAGCGGGCTCGCGGCCTACCTGGGCGTGCCGCTCATCGGGGCCGTCGGCCCCGTGCCGGGCCAGGAGCAGCCGGGCCGCCACGACGTGAACTCGGCCATGCGCCTGGCCGGGGTCGCGCGCCGCCTGCGGCTCGAGCTCGGCGAGGGCGCGCTGCGCGGCCTGCCCGGGCGCACCGTGCTGCTCGTGGACGACTGGACCGAGTCGGGCTGGACCCTCACGGTCGCCGCCCGGCTGCTGCGCCAGGCCGGCGCGGCGCGCGTGCTGCCGTTCGTCCTGGGCGTGCGCTGAGCCGACGGCCGGTGGCCGGGGCGCCGGACGACGCCCCGGCCACCGGCCGTCCTGCTCCGCGGCTCAGAGCCCCTCGAGGTGCACCGCCTTGCGCACCGTCATCTCGTCCAGCAGGTCCGGCCCGTAGCCGGCCCCGCCGCCGCTGCCCCGGCGCGGGTCCGCGGAACCGCCCGGCGCGCCGCCGAACACGGCGTTGACCTTCACGGTGCCGACCTCGAGCACGTCGGCCGCGCGCAGCGCGTGGTCGAGGCGCGGCGTGAGCACGGTCGCCGCGAGCCCGTACGCCGACGCGGACGCCCGGCGCAGCGCCTCGTCGAAGTCGGCCACCCGCACCACGGGCGCCACCGGCCCGAACGTCTCCTCGCGCAGCAGGGCCACGTCC
This sequence comes from Isoptericola variabilis, assembly GCF_001750215.1. Taxonomy (GTDB): domain Bacteria; phylum Actinomycetota; class Actinomycetes; order Actinomycetales; family Cellulomonadaceae; genus Puerhibacterium; species Puerhibacterium variabilis_A. The sequence goes on from NZ_LWGM01000247.1 coordinate 3,591, forward strand.
TCCGGGCACCGGTCGAGCACCGTGGGGGCGTAGAAGCTGCCGTCCCGCTCGAGCCGGTGGCCGCCGGTGATGACCTGCGCGCCCGCCTCGACGGCCTCGGCGACGTGCGCGGCGACCACGGCGAGCTGGTCGTCGTCGACCAGCGGACCCATCGTCGTCGACGGGTCCGCGGGGTCGCCGACGACGAGCGCCTCGGCCCGCCGGGCGAGCTCGGCCACGAGCGCGTCGGCGACCTCCTCGACGACGTAGACCCGCTCGACGGCGGTGCACAGCTGGCCGGCGTTCGTGAACGCGCCCGTGGCGATCTGCGCCGCGGCCTCCGCCGGGTCGACGCCGGCGTCCACGACGATCGGGTCCTTGCCGCCGTTCTCCAGCAGCGCGCGGGCGCCCCGGGCGCCGACGGCGGCGGCGATGCGCCGGCCGGCCGCCGTCGAGCCGACGTGCGCCACCAGCGCGACGTCCTCGTGCTCCACCAGGGCCTGGCCAGTGGTGCCGTCGCCGCTGACCACGCCCAGTGCGGGTCCTGCGGGTCCAGGCCCAGCACGTCGAGCATGGCGCGCACGACGACGAGCTCGGCGCGCACCGCGGCGTCGGCCTCCGCGCCGGCCGGCTGGGCCAGC
>NZ_LWGM01000248.1 GCF_001750215.1 Isoptericola variabilis
GCCCGCTCGCCCTCGACGGCGGCGCGCAGCCGGTGGGCGGCCTCGGCCTGCCGGTCGACGGCGTCGGCCAGCGCGGTGACCCACGCCGGCAGCGCGCCGAGCGCGCCCTTGAGGGTGCGCACGACGACCGCGCGCGAGCGCTCGGGCCCGGCCAGCAGGGTCAGCCAGCGCCGGATCGGCGCCACGGTGGCCGGCTCCAGCAGGCCCTCGTGCGGGCCCACGTCGGGCACCACGAACAGCGGCACGTCCGTCATCCCGTGGTCGCGCAGGCGCTGCAGCAGGTCGGCGCGCACGGTCGTGAGCGTCTCCTTCGGCACGCGGTTGAGCACCATCGCCACCGAGGCGCCGCGCTCGGTGGCGCGGGCGAGCGCCTGCCACGGCAGGGCGTCGCCGTACCGGGAGGCGGTGGTGACGAACAGCCACAGGTCGGCGGCCTCGAGCAGCTGCTGGGCCGTGGTGCGGTTCTCCGAGAGGAACGAGTCGAGGTCCGGGGCGTCCAGCAGCGCCGTGCCGCGCGGCACGCCCGCGTGGTAGACGACGCGCGACGCGTCGGTGGCCGGGCCCTTCTGCACGACCTCCTCGTCGGCCGGGTTGAACGCTAGGACTGGCTGCCGGGTGGTGGGGCGCAGCACGCCGGCCTCGGAGACCTCCTCGACCAGCAGCGAGTTGTACAGCGTCGACTTGCCCGCGCCGGTGGAGCCGGCCACCACGACGATCGCCGGCGAGGACAGCTCGCGCAGGCGCGGCAGCAGGTGCTCGTCGAGCTGGGCCAGCAGCCGGCCGCGGGAGGCCTCGGCGTCCGGCGCCCCCTCGATCGGCAGCACGAGCCGGACCGCGTCGATGTCGCGGCGCAGGTCTCGGGCGACGTCGTAGATGGTGAGGCCGAGCTCGTCGGCGGCGCCGGGGTCCGGTCGTCCTGCGGTACGGACGGCGCGCGATCCCAGGGACTGTGTCACGGGGTTCATCCTGGCGGCATCCTGCCACGGCACCAAACGACCGCGCCGTGGGGTCCCGCCACAGATGCGAGAACCCCCACGCCGGGACGGCGTGGGGGTTCTTCGGCGGGGTGGCTAACCGGGCTTGAACCGGCGACCTCCTGGACCACAACCAGGCGCTCTACCGACTGAGCTATAGCCACCACGGCCCTGTCCGGTCCCCTCCCGCAGGAGGATCTCCCTCAAGGGCCGACCGAAAGCATACCCGAGTCGAGGGGCTGCTCAGGACACGGCGGGGCGCCGCGTGACCGACGTCTCGGCGATGCGGTCCGCGACGGCGCGCACGCTGGCCGAGTCGGGCCCGGGCTGCGGCACGAACAGGGCCTCGCGGTAGTACCGCAGCTCGTCGACCGACTCGAGGATGTCGGCCAGCGCGCGGTGCCCGCCCTGCTTCTTCGGCGAGGCGAAGTACACGCGCGGGTACCAGCGGCGGGCCAGCTCCTTGATCGAGCTGACGTCGATGATGCGGTAGTGCAGGTGCTCCACGAGCGCGGGCATGTCGCGGTCGAGGAACATCTTGTCGGTGCCCACCGAGTTGCCGGCCAGCGGCGCCTTGCGCGGCTCCGGCACCCACTCGGTGATGTAGTCGAGCACCTGCTTCTCGGCGTCGGCGAGGGTCGTGCCGCCGGACAGCTCGTCCAGCAGGCCCGACTTCGTGTGCATCTCGCGCACGAAGTCGCCCATCTGCTCCAGCGCCCCCGCCGGCGGGGCGACGAGGACGTCGACCCCCTCGCCCAGGACGTTCAGCTCGGAGTCGGTGACGACGGCGGCGACCTCGACGAGCGCGTCCGCCCGCAGGTCCAGCCCGGTCATCTCGCAGTCGATCCAGACGATGCGGTCGTTCGGGGTGCTCACGGGGCCAGCCTACGTTCCGGCGGCGCCGGGGCGGCGCCGGGGCAGCGCCGGGCACGGCGAGGGCCCCGGCACTCCGGACGGCTCGCGAGGAGACGTGCGGGGCGGCGGGGCCCTCGTGCGGGTGCGGCGCCGGGACCCGGGGGCCCGGACGTCGGTACAGCGGTCACAGCGCCCGCCAGCTCACCAGGACGGTGGGCTGGTACCGCGGCCAGCGCAGGCCGCGACGGGGACGGACCGGGAGACCGGCGCGGCGCTCGCGGGCGACGCGACGGACGAGGCGAGCGTTCTCGGCCTCGGCGAGACGCTCACGGTGGTCGGCCTGCGCCAGGGCGTAGACCATCTCGGGGTGCATGGTGGTTCTTCTCTCGTGACGACGGAGTCTCGGGACGGGCCAGGTCCCCTCCACCGCCCGGCACGGGCCGGGTCGGACGTCACCGCGGTGCGTCCCAGACTCTTCCAGCGCCGACGGCGTCCGCGCACCCCTTTTTCTCCCGCTCCGGCGCGGCTGCGCTCACCGCCTCCCGCGCGGCACCGGCACGGGCGCCGCCCCGCGGCTGGCTACGATGGTGGCCACGCCTCCGTAGCTCAATGGATAGAGCACCGGCCTTCTAATCCGTAGGTTGCAGGTTCGAGTCCTGCCGGGGGCACCGTCGCGCGCCGGTCGCCGGCCGGCCACCCGCCGGCTCAGACCAGCGCGATCCCGATCAGCGCGAGCAGCGGGACCACACCCTGCGCCACCGCGCCGCCGAGACCCTTGCCGCGCTCGCGGCCCATGCCCATGCGGTCGGCCACCACCAGCACGACGGCCGACAGCACCATCAGGGTCATGAGGTAGATCGCCAGCGTCCGGCCCGCGATCTCGTGACCGCCGGCCCACAGGGCCACCGCGGCGAACGCTCCCAGCCCGATGAAGAGGTTGTAGAAGCCGACCCCGAAGGTCCACAGCCGGATCGCGGGGTCGTACTCGGGGACCCGGAAGAAGCCCGCGTACACGGCGGGCCGGGCGATGAAGAACGCCTCGAGGACGAAGACGCCCACATGGACGATCCCCGTGATCAGGATCAGGATCCACACAGCGACGAGCATGCTGCCTCACCTCACCGGTAGCGGACGATCCCGCACCGCGGCGCCACGGTCGACGTCGACCGGTGCTCAGGCAACCACGCTAGTCCTCCGGACGGCGGCGCGGCAGACCCTCCGCGGAGGATCCGCCGCGCCGTCGGGCCCGCACCGGGCCGGAGCCCGGCGGGCCGTCAGACCCGCTTGGCGATCGCGTCGGCGACCGCGTCGAGCGTGCGGACCTCGCCGGCGTGCTGGAGGAACAGGGACGGCTCGGTGAGCTCGAGCTCGATGACGGTCGGGACGCCGTCCTCGCCCTCGACCAGGTCGACGCGCGCGTACAGCAGCGGCTCGGTGAGGCCGAGCACCTCGGCGGCGACCTGCAGGGCGCGCTGCGCGACGTCGACCTGCGCCGCGGTGGCCTCCACCGGCGAGATCTCCTCCTCGCGGTAGGTGCTGGACTCCTCCGCCGGGCCGCTCAGCAGCGCCTTCTTGTGCGTGGCGTGGCGGAGCTCGCCGTCCACGAACGTCAGGCAGGTCTCGCCCTCGGTGTCGACGCTCTCGACGTAGCTCTGGATCATCACCCAGCGCCCGGAGTCGAGCAGCGACATCGCGTGCTGGATCGCCAGCGCGCGGGACTCGGCGCTGATCGGCTGGTAGCGGCCGGTGTCCTTGGCCCCGGCGGACACGACCGGCTTGACGACGAAGTCGCCGAACGCCGGCATGCGGGTGTGCACCGCGCGCTTGGACAGGTGCCGGTCCGGGTCGAGCCAGATCGTCGGGATGACCGGCACGCCGGCCTCCTCCAGGGCGCGCAGGTAGCGCTTGTCGGTGTTCCAGCGCAGCACGGCGGCGGGGTTGGCGAGCCGCGGCACGCGCTCGGCCCAGGCCACGAACTCGTCGCGGCGGGCGGAGTAGTCCCAGGTGGAGCGCACGACGACGAGGTCGTAGGCGTCCCAGTCGACGTCCGGGTCGTCCCAGACCACGGGCTCGGCGGCCACGCCGCGCTCGGCGAGCGCGGGGACCAGCGGCCGGTCGTCGCCGTCCAGCTCGGGGAGCTGGCTGCTGGTGACCAGGGCGACGCGGCGGGACGTGGGGTTCTCGGTGCTCACGACCCGAGCCTAGCGGGGGCGCGCTCCGCCGCCGGTGCGGCGGCGTCGACGGCCCGCCGCAGCGCGGCCAGCACGCCGTCGGCGGTGAGGGTGCCGACGGTGCGGCCGGCGTCGTCGAGCACCCGCACCCGGCCCGGCGCCCCGGCCGGCAGGGCTGCGAGCGCCTCGAACGCCTCCGCC
>NZ_LWGM01000025.1 GCF_001750215.1 Isoptericola variabilis
CGGCGCGGCACCGCGTCGACCTGCCCGCGGGCGACGGCGCACGGGTCACCACGCCGCTGCGCCCGACGCGGCGCGGCGACCGCGTGGCGGGCCCCGTGACGATCCGCTCGCTGGGCCCGCTGCGGCTCGCGGGGCGGCAGGCCACCATCCCCGTGCCGGCGCGGCTGCGCGTGCTGCCGGAGTTCGCCTCGCGGCGCCACCTGCCCAGCCGCCTGGCGCGGCTGCGCGAGATGGACGGCCGCTCGGCCGTGCAGGTGCGCGGCGAGGGCACCGAGTTCGACTCGCTGCGCGAGTACGTGGTGGGCGACGACGTGCGCTCGATCGACTGGCGCGCCACCGCCCGGCGCGGGGACGTCGTCGTGCGCACGTGGCGGCCCGAGCGTGACCGGCGCGTGCTGGTGGTGCTCGACACCGGCCGCACCGCCGCCACGCGCATCGGCGCGGGCGCCGACGGCACGGGCTCCCCGCGGCTGGACGCGTCGATCGAGGCGGCGCTGCTGCTGTCGGCGCTGGCCGACCGCGCGGGCGACCGGGTGCAGGTGATGGCGTTCGACCGGCAGCTGCGCGCCCGGGTGGCCGGCGCCTCCGGGCCTCGGCTGCTGCCGGGCCTCGCCGACGCCCTCGCCGGCGTCGAGCCGCGGCTGCTGGAGACCGACTGGCCGGGCCTGGTGACCCAGGTCCGCTCGCACGTGGCCCAGCGGGCGCTCGTCGTGCTGCTCACCACGCTGGACCCCGCCGCCGTGGAGACCGGCCTGCTCACGGTGGTCGACCAGCTCACCACGACGCACCAGGTGCTCGTGGCCGCGGTCACCGACGCCGAGGTGGCCGCGCTGCGCGCCGGGCGCGGCACGGCGGGCGAGGTGTACGACGCCGCCGCCGCGGCCCGCGCCGAGCTGGAGCGGGACGCCGTGGCGGGCGTGCTGCGCCGCCACGGCGCCGAGGTGCTCGAGGCGCTGCCCGACGAGCTGGCGCCCGCGGTGGCGGACGCCTACCTGGCGCTCAAGGCGGCCGGCCGGCTCTGAGGCGCCCGGCGGCCGCCGTCCTGGGGGCGCGGTGAGGCGGCGCCTCCGCGAGAGCCGAGAGGGAGCGCAGCGACCGAATCATTCGAGCGGAGGCGCCGCCTCGCCGCGCCCGGCCCGGGTCAGCCGGCGGTCGGCACGACGGCGCCGGCCCGGTCGACGTCGAGGTCGCCGGTCTCCCCCGCCGCCACGGCGCGCCGGCCCAGCACGAGCACGTACGTCCAGAACGCCGCCAGCGCGACGGTGCCGATGGCGATCTTGAGCCACCACGGCAGGCCGGAGCCGGTCACGAAGCCCTCGACGACGCCGGACAGCGCGAGCGCGCCGACGAGCCCCACCGCGCAGGTGATCAGCGCCCGGCCCTCCTGGGCGAGGGCGGCGCCGCGGCGGCGCGGGCCGGGGTCGACGAGCGCCCAGAAGGTCTTGAGGCCCGCGGCACCGGCGACGAAGACGCTGGTGAGCTCCAGCTGGCCGTGCGGGGCGATGAGCGTGAGGAACAGGTCGAGCTCGCCGTGGGCGGCCATCATGCCGCCCGTGGCCCCCACCGAGAACGCGTTCTGCCACAGCACGTAGAGCGGCAGCACGCCGGTGACGCCGAGCGCCACCAGGAGCGCGGAGATCCACGCGTTGTTCGTCCACACCATCGCGGCGAACGACACGTCGGGGTCGTAGTACGAGGCGAACGCCTCCTCGACGTACTGCTCCTGCTCCGCGGGCGTGCCCATGGCCGCCAGCGCGTCGGCGTCGGTGGCGACGTGCCAGCCGGCGACGACGCTGACCAGCAGGAACGTCGCCGTCACGCCGAGGGTCCACCAGCGCACGCGGTACAGCGCGGCCGGCACGGACACCGTCGCGTACCGCACGACGTCGGACCACGCCGGGTCGTGGGCCCCGGAGATCCGGGTGCGGGCGCGGGTCAGCAGGTCGGACAGCCGCGTCACCAGCACCGGGTCGGGCGCGGCCGACCGCACCGTCGACAGGTGGGTGGCGACCTCCTGGTAGAGGCGCACCAGCTCGTCCGCCTCGGCCCCGTCCAGCCGGCGCCGCTTCACCAGCACCGCGAGGCGGTCCCAGGCGGCGCTGTGCACGGCGGAGAAGGCGTCGAGGTCCACGCCCGATACCCTGCCACACGACGACCCCGCCGGTCCGGGCCGCCCCCGCGCCCTGGGGACCCGGCCCGACCCCACCACCCGGAGGCCCGCGTGCACGACGGCATCCTCATCGGCGAGGGCGTGGTGCTCGACGCCCGGCCGGCGTCCTTCGCCACCCGCGCGCTCGGCGCCCTGCTCGACGCGGCGGTCACGGTCGCGGTGGCGTTCGTCGTGCTCCTGCTGCTGGGTCTGGGCCTCGACTCCCTCGACGAGCGTTGGCTGCGCACGAGCGTGATCGTGCTCGTCGTGCTGTTCCTCGTCGTCGCGCCCGCGGCGGTGGAGACGCTGACCCGCGGCCGGTCCCTGGGCCGGCTCGCGACCGGCACCCGGGTGGTGCGCGACGACGGCGGCCCGGTGCGCCTGCGGCACGCCCTGATCCGCGCCCTGCTGGGCGTGCTCGAGCTGTGGGCCACGGCCGGCGGCGTCGCCATCGCCACCTCGCTGTCCAACGCCAGGGGCAAGCGCCTCGGGGACATGGTCGCCGGCACCTACGCGATCCGCGTGCGCGGCGGCAAGGGCTGGTCCGTGCCGCTGCGGATGCCGCCGGAGCTCGCGGCGTGGGCCGCGACGGCGGACATGCGGCGCCTGCCCGACGGGCTGGCCCTGGCGGCCCGCCAGCTGATCGACCGGGCGCCGCGGCTCGCGCCGTGACCGGCCGCCGGGCCCAGAACGTCGCCATCAGCGCGCCCGAGATGTTGTGCCACACGGAGAACAGCGCGGCCGGCAGCGCGGCGAGCGGCGTGAAGTGCGTGGTCGCCAGGCTCGCCGCGAGGCCGGAGTTCTGCATGCCGACCTCGACGCTCACCGCCCGCCGGGCCGCCTCGTCGAGGCCGACCGCGCGGGCGGCGAGGTAGCCCAGCGTGAGCCCGACCCCGTTGTGCAGCACGACGGCGAGCGCCATCAGCGCGCCCGTGGTGGCGATCGCCGGCTGGTTGGCGCCCACGACGCCGACCACCACGAGCACCACGCCGACCACCGAGACCAGCGGCAGGTAGGGCAACAGGTGCTGCACGGCCCGCCCGGCCACCGCGCGCACGGCGACGCCCAGCAGGATCGGGACCAGCACGACCTGCAGGATCGAGGTGAACAGCGCGGCGAAGCCCACCGGCAGGTCGGAGCCCGCCAGCCACAGCACGAGCGCCGGGGTCAGCAGGGGCGCCAGCAGCGTCGCCACCGAGGTGAGCGTCACCGACAGCGCCACGTCCCCCTTGGCCAGGTAGACCACCACGTTGGACGCCGTGCCGCCGGGGGCGGCGCCGACGAGGATCATGCCGACCAGCGCCATGCCCTCGAACCCGAACAGGTGGCCGATGCCCCACGCGGCGAGCGGCATGACGAGGAACTGCGACGTCACGCCGAGCAGCACGGCCCACGGGCGGCGCGCCACGAGCGCGAAGTCGGCGCCGCGGAGCGTCAGCCCCATGCCGAACATGATGACGCCGAGCAGGATCGGCACGTGCGGCGCCAGCGTGGCGCTCGGCCCGGGGGCCGCGACGCCCACCACGGCGCCGACCAGCACGAGCAGGGCGAACCAGCGCCCCGCGATCTCCGCCACCTTGCGCAGCCCGGCGAGAACCTGCACGACGTACCCCCTCCATGTCGGCTCGTCGGCGCGACGGTACGTCGGGGCCACTGTGGCGGCGGTCACCGTCTCAGATGGCGACCGGCCCGGGGCCGGCCGCGTCCCTAGGCTGGGGACATGAAGCCATTCCTGCTCCTCGGCACCCGTGCCGAGGACGTCGCGGCCGACGGCGAGCTCGAGGCGGTCCTGCGGTACGGCGGCCTGGCGCGGGAGCAGGTGCACCGCGTGCGGCTCGAGCGCGAGCCGATGCCCGCGATCGACCTCGCCGACTACTCGGGCATCATCGTCGGCGGCAGCCCGTTCAGCTCCTCGGACCCCGAGGAGAGCAAGTCGCAGGTGCAGCGCCGGGTCGAGCGGGAGATCGGCGCCCTGCTCGACGACGTCGTGGCGCAGGACTTCCCGTTCCTCGGCGCCTGCTACGGCGTCGGCACTCTGGGGCGCCACCAGGGTGCCGTCGTCGACACCACCTTCGCCGAGCCCATCGGCCCCGTCACCGTGGAGCTCACGCCCGAGGGCGCGGCCGACCCGCTGCTCAAGACGCTGCCGCGGCGGTTCACGGCCTTCGTGGGGCACAAGGAGGCGGTGCGCGAGCTGCCGCCGGGCGCGGTGCTGCTGGCCACGTCCGAGGCGGCGCCGGTGCAGATGTTCCGGCTGCGGGAGAACCTCTACGCCACCCAGTTCCACCCCGAGCTCGACCTCGACGGCCTGCTGCAGCGCATCGAGGTGTACGCCGGCTACGGGTACTTCCGGCCCGACGAGCAGGACGAGGTCGTCGCCCGCGCCCGGTCGCGCGCGGTCACCGAGCCGTCGCGGATCCTGCGGGCGTTCGTGGAGCGCTACGCCCGCGGCTGAGGGCGCGGGCGGGTCCTCGCACGACGACGGCGGCCGGCCACCCGCGAGGGGTGACCGGCCGCCGTCGTGCCCAGGGCTCGGTGCTCAGGGCTCGGTGCTCAGGGGCTCGGTGCTCAGCGCTCGGGGGAGGTCAGTTGACCCGGACCCGCATGGTGCCCTGCTTCTCGTTCTGCTTGAGCACCTCGATGGTGGTGCCGGTGCCGCCCACGATGACGGAGCCCTGCGGGTTCGCGGCGTCGTAGTAGGCGTAGGGGTCGGTGTCGTCGAACACGGGGACGGCCGGCCGGCTCTTCACCGACAGGGTCGTCATGCCCGCCGCGGTCTCGCGGTGCAGCGAGATCGCGTCGGTGCGCTGCAGGCCGAACGTGGCGTCGAACGACTGGATCCGGTTGCGGGCCAGCGTGCCGTCCGACCACCGCAGCGCCGCGGCGCGGGCGTCGACGGGCAGGGCCTCGCCGCCGCCCGGGTGCGCCGACGTGTTGTTGTCGCCGTAGAGCGAGTTCACGTACCAGACCAGCAGGCCGTCCTGGTACGGGAAGTGCTCGACCTTGTCCGGCGCCGAGCTCGCCCAGCCGAAGTTGTACGGGCCGGTGCGCAGCGTGGCGTCGTAGCCGCCGTAGACCCGGTTCTCGGCCAGGTAGTAGTGCTCGTACGGCTGCTCGTACGTCCCCTCGGGGCCGACGGCGGTGAAGCCGTCGTTCGTCCAGCCCGCGACGCCGTCGGAGAAGTCCTCGGCGAGCGCGCCGCCGACCGTGACCTCGTCCACGAGGAAGCCGAGCTCGTTCACGCCCCCGTCGCTGGCGTAGCGGAAGCGCACCTGTGCCTGCTGGCCCGCGAAGGCGGACAGGTCGGCGGTGAGGTCCACCCAGCCGTCGCTGCTGCCGGTGATGCCGCCACCGGTGTTGCCGCTGCCCTCCTCGGCGGTGGAGCGGTTGGTCGGCACGGCCGCCCAGCTCGCCCCGCCGTCCGTCGAGACCTCCACGTACGCGTAGTCGTAGTCCGCCTCGATCTCGTAGAGCGTCTTGGCCGCGAGCGTCGCGCCGGCCGGCACGGTGAACGCCGGCGAGGCGAGCGAGACGTTCAGGTTGTTCCCGGTGCCGGAGTAGGCGTACGCACCGGCGACCGGCTCGGCGACCTCGACGGTCTCCTGCCCCGGGGGCAGGTTCACGAGCACGGCCTGCGCCGAGTTCTTCGTGGCGTGGAACGCCGGGCCCAGGTCGACCGTCTCGGTCTGGCCGGCCTCGACGGTCTCGTAGTCGAGCCAGCCGAGGAACAGCTTCTCGTGGGGGCCCATCTGGTTCGGCGTGGTGCCGATGGCGCCCTCGCCGTGGCTGAGCCACGAGCCGGAGCTCATCAGCGTCCAGTACGCGGTGCCGTTCTCGCCGCCCTGGGTGTCGTAGTAGTCCGGCAGGCCGAGGTCGTGGCCGAACTCGTGCGCGAACACGCCCAGGCCGCCGTTCTCCGGCTCGGTGGTGTAGTCGCGGATCCACAGGTCGGTGTCGCCGATCTGGATGCCGCCCACCTTGGCGTAGTCCGCGGGGCCGGTGGTGCCCACACCGGCCTGGTTCACGGCCCAGCGGTGCGACCAGATCGCCCACTCGGGAGCACCGGCCTCCTCGCCCTCGCCGGCGTGGACCGCCTGGAAGTGGTCGATGTAGCCGTCGGGCTCGTTGGTGATGCCGTCACCGTCGAGGTCGTAGCGGTCCCAGATGTCGAAGGACTTCAGGTAGGCGACGATCTCGTCCTTGGTCTTGCCCTGGGCGAGCTGGTCGGCGTACCACGCGTTCGCGGTGTCCTGGATGAACCGCGTCATGTCGGCCTGGGACTCGGTCTGCCCGTAGGAGGCCTCGTTGTAGGGCACGGTGACCCAGTCGGCCACGTCGCCCTGCAGGTCGAAGCGGCCCGAGGACATCTCGTCGTAGACCCCGGCGAAGGACTCGCCGCCCTGGTCCTCCAGGCCGGTGAAGAACATCTGCTCGTAGTGCTCGCGCGAGAAGTCGGGCTCCCAGTACGTGGAGTTGTCGTCCGCCTCGGGCTCGGGGATCTGGTTGTGCACCGGGCCGGCGGGGGCGTCCGGGAAGCGGGTGTCCTTGGTGTCGCTGAAGTCGACGAGGAAGGTCAGCAGCTGGGCGGTCTCGTTCACGCCGTACTCGACGTACTTGCCGGGGCGGATCTCGACCACGTCGGACTTCTGGGCTCCCTTGCCCCGCGTCTCGACCTGGGCCTTGCCCGTGGCGACGAGGTCGACCGCCGCCTGCTTCTCGGCCCGCTGCTTCGCGGCGAGGGCGTCGGGGCGGTCGTCCTTCTTGGTGGCGTGCGCCGCCTCCTGGGCGGGCGGGCTGTCGGGCGCCGGCGCGCCCACGGCGGTGGCCGGGGCGACGGCGGCCGCGGCGATCAGTGCCGCGGTGAGGCCGAACGCGCTGGTCATGCGTCGGTTCACATGGTCCTCCGAACGAAGGGTGGACCTCGGGTCGAGGGGCCCGAGGGGACAGTGTCCGACGTCACAGGCGGACAGTGTCCTCGGGCACAGTACATCCCGGGACTTTTCCGACGTGTTACGCGCTCACGGGGCGGTGTCGCCCAGGCCGCTCTCCGTGGGCGCCCAGCATCGCGCCCTGCGCCCCGCCGGGGGCCGCGCCCAGGGCCGCGCGCCACGGCCGCACTCAGGGCCGCGCGCCAGGGCCGCGCGTCACGGAGCGACGAAGAGCGTGACGCGGTCCCCGTTGGCCTCGAAGCGGCGCAGCAGGGCCAGCCGCTGCGTGGTCGACCCCGTCAGCGGCTCGGGGAGCGCGTCGAGCGCGAACCAGCCGACGGCGGAGTTCTCGTCGTCGGCCACGTGCGCCGCCGCGGCGGCCTCGGCCGACACAGGGTGCGCGGTGAACAGCAGGTCGAGGTAGGTGGTGCGGTCGCCGTTGGGATAGACGATCTCGCCGGTGGTGGACACGGCGGCCAGGTCGTCGACGACGACGGCGACGCCCGTCTCCTCCAGCGACTCCCGCGCCGCGGCGGGCGCGGGCTCCTCGCCCGGGTCGATGATGCCGCTGACCAGGGCCCACATGTCGTTGTCCGCGCGGCGGGTGAGCAGCACGCGCCCCGCGTCGTCGCGCACGACGACGGTCACGCCCGGCAGCCAGAGGAGGTCGGTCCCGATGCGGGTGCGCAGGTCGGCCACGTACGGCGGGATCGGCATGGCAGCGAGGTTACGCCCACGCCCCGGCGCCGTCCTTCCCACGATCCGGACGTCGGCTGGACGGCGCGGGGCGGGCGGCGTACCGTCGTCGACCGTGAACACTCGTTGGTATTGGCGCTTTACGCCGGCTCCGTGCGGAGCTCGGCGGGCTTGCGCCTGACCGACGCCATCCACCGGAGCCAGCACAGGGCCTGGGACCGCTCGCCGAGCGGTCCGGGCCCTTCGTCGTCAGACGGCCGCTCCGGTCGCCGGGACCACGGTGCGTCGACGACGACGTCAGACCCACCGGCACCTCGACCGACGACCAGGAGCGACACCCCATGAGCACCACGACCGAGCCGGCCACCGAGCCCGGCGAGCTGCAGGCCGAGACCTCCGACCTGCGCATCCGCGCGCTCGAGCCGCTGCCCGCGCCGCGTGCCCTGCGCACGGAGATGCCCCTGGGCACCCGCCGCAGCGACCTGGTGACCACCTCGCGCCGCGAGGTCCGCGACGTGCTGCGCGGCGAGGACGACCGGCTGATCGCCATCGTCGGGCCGTGCTCCGTGCACGACCCGGAGGCCGCGCTCGAGTACGCCGGGCGCCTGGCCGCCGTGGCCCGCGAGCTCGCCGACGACCTCGTCGTGGTCATGCGGGTGTACTTCGAGAAGCCGCGCACCACGGTGGGCTGGAAGGGTCTCATCAACGACCCGCACCTGGACGGCACCCACGACGTGCACCACGGCCTGCGGCTCGCGCGCGAGGTGCTGCTCGGGGTGCTGGACGCCGGCGTCCCGGCGGCCACGGAGTTCCTCGAGCCGACCAGCCCGCAGTACATCGCCGACGCCGTCACCTGGGGCGCCATCGGCGCGCGCAACGCGGAGTCGCAGGTGCACCGCCAGCTCGCCTCGGGCCTGTCGATGCCGGTCGGGTTCAAGAACGCGACCGACGGCGACGTGCAGATCGCCGTCGACGGCTGCATCACCGCCGCCAGCGAGCACACGTTCTTCGGCGCCGACGCCGAGGGCCGCGCCGCCGCCGTGGAGACGGCCGGCAACCCCGACTGCCACGTCATCCTGCGCGGCGGGCGCGGCGGCCCCAACTACTCGGCACAGGACGTCGCCGCGGCGCTCGAGGTCGCCCGCGGCTCCGGGCTGGGCGGCGCCGTCGAGGCGGGCGTGGTCGTCGACGCCTCCCACGGCAACTCGAACAAGGACCACGTGCGCCAGGCGCAGGTGGTGCGCGAGATCGCCGAGCGGCTGGCGGCGGGGGAGCGCGGGATCAGCGGCCTCATGATGGAGAGCTTCCTCGAGGCCGGCGCCCAGAAGCCGGGCCCGCTCGACACGCTCACCTACGGCCAGTCGGTCACCGACAAGTGCATGGACTGGGGCACCACCGAGGGCCTCCTGCGCGAGCTCGCCGCGGCGGTGCGGGCGCGCCGGGAGGCCTGAGCCTCGGTTGACCCTGGTTAACCCTGGTTAACCCGGGTCAACCCTCCTCGGACTCGTGTGACGAGCGTCCCGGGACGTCGTCCAACCATCGCGGTTGGCTGACGTCCCGGGACGCTCGTCGTCTCGTCAGCGGTCGTCCAGCGTCAGCACGGCGTCGGACCGCACCGCGCGCGGTCGCCATCCCGCCGCACGCAGCTCGCGCGCCACGTGAGGTCCGACGACACCGTGCCACGCGTCCGTGCCGGAGAAGCGGCGCACCACCGTGCGTCGGCTGTCGATGAGGTTCTGGCGACGGCGGTCGCCGACCACGGCGTCCGGCGTCGAGTGCACCTCCGCGCCGTCGATCTCCACGACGAGCACACCGCCGTCGGGCAGCAGCCACGCGAGGTCGACGCGGGCCACCGTCCGGCCGCCGAGCACCACGGGCAGCTGCAGCACGTCCGGCGGCACGCCGTGGTCGTGGCAGGACAGTCGTGCCCACGACTCGGCGGGGGACTCGGCGCGGCCGTCGGCGAGCGCCCACAGCGGGTGGGTCCGCGCGACGCCGCGGTGCCCGCGGGCGGCGTCGTGCGCGGCGGCGAGCGCGGCCGGGGTGACGAGACCCCGGTGCAACGCCGAGTCCATGACGGCGAGCGCCTGCCGGCGGTCCAGCCCGGGCACCGCCTGCCGCAGCGCGTCGCCCGTGGTCGCGCAGGCGAAGCCGTCCACGAGATCCCACCGCGACAGCGGGAGCCGTCGGACCGTGACGGGTCCCCGGGGCTCCCGCGAGGTGCCGTCGGGCAGCGTCACCTCCGGCCGGAGATCGGTCGGCGTGCCGGCGACGCCGCGCAGGACCAGCGCGCACGAGCCCGTCGCCACCGCCGCGGGGTACGCGAGGAGGCCGAGCAGGGCCGCTCGCCGACGACGGTGGTCGTACGGGTCACCGCCAGGTGCCGCCGAGCCGGTGTCGTAGACGCCGCGGGCGGCGGGCGCCCACTCCCTCCGGCGGGCCCGCGCCGCAACCTGCTGCCGGGTGACGCCGTGGTCACCGCACTGGCGCACCGAGAGCAGCCCTTCCTGGCGCGCGGCCAGCGCGCGCAGGGCGTCGGGAACGGGAGGCAGCAGCCGGGGCACGCGACCAGCAGACCACCGTGCGGTCGACGGCCTCGCCGGTCGTCCACAGGCGCGGCGAGGCCGGTCCGCGAGCGTCCCGCTGCGTCGTCGTCTGCGGACGGGAGGACGACGCAGCGGGACGTTCGGCGGGCAGTCGGAACGACCTTCAGCCGCGGAACGCCTCCAGCTCCTCGCGCGGCACCTCGCGCCGGGACCGGATGAGCTCCTCGGCGTCCGGCATCCGGTCCCACGTATTGAGCGCCATCGCCATCTGCACGGCGCCCCCGCGCCGCCAGAACGCGACCGCCTCGCGCTCGTCGAGCGACCCGCTCACCACGACGTCGTCGTAGCCGCCCGGCCCCTCGATCCAGCCCACGGCCTCCATGCCCAGGTCGTACTGGTCGGTGAAGAAGTACGGCAGCGCGTCGAACGCGTCGGTGGCGCCGAGCATCGCCCGCGCCGCATGCCTGCCGGTCGTGTCCGCGCCGGCCCAGTGCTCGTGGCGCAGCGGGCGGCCGAACTGCGGCGACGGCACGGAGGCGATGTCGCCCGCGGCGAAGACGTCGGGGTGCGACGTGCGCAGCGAGCCGTCGACGGCGACGCCGCCGCCCTGCGTGGCCGGGCGCAGCTCGAGCCCGGCGGCCGCGGCGAGGCCGACCGCGGGCACGGCGCCGATGCCGACCACCACCACGGCGGCCTCGACGTGCGAGCCGTCGGCGGTGACGACGCCGGTCACCTGGCCCTCGGAGTGCGTGAACGCCGTCACCGGCGCCCGTCGGTGCACGCGCACGCCGCGCTGCTCGTGCAGGCGGGCGAACACCTCGCCCAGCTCCGGGCCGACCAGCCTGCCGAGGGGGTGCGAGCCGCGCCCGAGCAGCGTGACGTCCAGACCGAGCTCCCGCGCGGAGGCGGCGACCTCGAGGCCGATCCAGCCGTCGCCCACGACCGCGACCGGGTCGCCGCCCTCGAGCGCGGCGGGCAGCAGCATGCCGGCGAGGTGGTCGGCGTCGTCGATGGTGCGCAGGTAGTGCAGACCCCGCAGATCGCCGCCCGGGACGGACAGGTGGCGGGGCGTGGAGCCGGTGGCGAGCAGCAGCCGGGAGTACCGCAGGGTGCTGCCGTCGGAGAGCGTCACCGTGTGGTCGCCGGGATGCAGGCCCAGCGCGGCCATGCCGGGCCGCAGGTCGACGCCGTGCTGGCCGTACCACTCCTCCGGCAGCGGGTACAGGGCGGAGCGGGCGACCTCGCCACGCAGGTAGTCCTTGGACAGCGGCGGGCGCTCGTAGGGGCGGTGGCGCTCGGAGGTGAGGACGACGACGTCCCCGTCGTGGCCCTCGTCCTGGAGCGTGGCGACGGCGCGGGCGGCGGCCAGGCCACCGCCGACGACGACGATCGGTGCGGGCACAGTGCCTCCTCGGCGTGGTCCGGGCTCGGTGTCCCGGTGGGTACCCCACCCTCTCACCCGGAGGCGCCGCTGCGGGCGGCGTGACCGCCGGGACGACGACGCTCGGTGGTCCGAGGGCCCCGCCCGACGGCGGTGCGGTGGTCGCACGCCCGAGGAGTCGGTCGGCGCCTCCCCCTTGTCGTCCGGCGTCGGCGCGGACAAGATGCTAGGCGGTGGGGTCTTCGCGCTCCGCTCGATGTCGGCACGTGGATGGAAGCAGCTTCGGCCGAGGGGGACATCGCATGACTGCCGTACGGGTGCGCGGCGGGACCGCCGTGCTGGTCGTTCTCGCACTGCTCGCAGGGGCGCTGGCGCTGGGCCGAGCGCCCGGAGCACGGGCGGACGTCCCGGCGACGACAGGCGACGAGGCGGTCGTCAGCGTCCGCACCGGCGGTGACCGGACCGGGGTCAACTCGGTCGCAGGACTGCCCGGCGTCACCCTGCAGCTGTTCCGCGGCGCCGGGGGCGGCGAGCCCGTGGCGGAGGACTGGGGCACCTGCGTGTCCGACGCCGACGGCGACTGCAGCTTCCGGGTGCCCGATGCGCAGCGCGGGAGCAACGGCCAGTGCACCGGCGCCGGCGCCGGCGAGAACTGCGGCGACACGTTCTACGTGCGCCAGGTCGGCGCCCCGGACGGGTTCTACACGAACGACTCGCTGAGCACCACGACCAGCGGGACCACGCAGGCGTCTCAGTACGAGTTCCAGACGCCGCGCGTCTACGCCGGTCAGACGTACACGACGGGGCAGCCGGGCGGGACGTCCACGTTCATGGTGTCCCAGTCCGGCGCCAGGAACGCCTCGGGCGGCGTCTGGCAGCAGTCGCGCGACAACCCGCCGCTGCCGGACCAGTGCGGGCTCGACGTGGCCCTGGTCCTGGACCTGTCCGGGTCCGTCGGCGGCAACCTCCCGGACCTCATCGGGTCCGCCGACACCTTCGTCGACGCCCTGACGGGTACCCCGTCGCGCATGTCGCTGTTCTCCTTCTCGCGCGTCTCGCCGGCGCAGAGCGCGACGGCGAACCATCCCGCCCACTTCCCGGTCTCGACGTCGACGGACGCCCAGGCCTTCAAGGACCTGTACGCCGACTGGGGCGTGGGGGGCGGCACGAACTGGGACCGCGGCCTGGCCGCCGCCGCCGAGGCGAACGAGACGTACGACCTCGCCGTGATCATCACGGACGGCAACCCGACGTACTACGGCGACCCGAACCAGGGCAACGGGTCGAGCACGCGCTTGCGCGAGATCGAGAACGGCATCTTCTCCGCCAACGCCCTCAAGGCCGAGGGCACGCGCGTGCTCGCCGTCGGGGTGGGCGCCGGCGTCGGCAGCGCGACCGCGGCCCTCAACCTCCGCGCGGTCTCGGGCACCGAGGCGTTCTCCGGCACCAACGTCGAGACCGCCGACTTCTACCAGACGGGCTTCGAGGAGGCCGGCACGGCGCTGCGGGACCTGGTGTTCTCCAAGTGCGCACCGTCGCTCTCCGTGGTCAAGGCGATCGTCCCGCCCGGCGGCACCGTCGCCGACGCCACCCCCGCGGGGCCCGGCTGGTCCTTCACCGCCACGGCGGACCCGGGGGTCGGCGGCCTGCCCGACACCCAGGTGACGCAGGACAACGGCACGGGTGCCGTGAACTTCCCGCTCGCCGGCTTCGACGGCGAGTCCACCGTGACCGTCACCGAGGCCCAGCAACCCGGCCACGAGCTCGTCGAGGTCGACGGGTCCAACGCCGTCTGCACCCTGCGGACGGCCCAGCAGCCGGACGGGGTCACCCTCGAGGTCACCGACGTCGACGACCCCGAGAACCCCGGGTTCTCCTTCCCGATGAGCGCGGGCAGCGCGGTGAGCTGCGTGGTCTACAACGAGGCGCCCGCCCCGCGCGCGAGCCTGAGCGTGACCAAGACCTGGGTCATCAACGGCCAGGAGTACGCGCACGGCGAGCAACCACCAGGGCTGGCCGCCGACCTGTGGATGGACCCGCCCGACACGGGTCCGTCGCCCCGCGCCCCGATCATGGCCGGCTGGTACCCGAACGCCGAGATGGTCTTCGACCAGGGCGCCACGGTGGGGCTGGCCGAGACCGTCTCCTTCGGCTCGGCCGACCTGTGCATGCTCGAGAGCTCGACGGTGACCACCGTCAACGGCGAGGACGTGGGCGACCCGTTCCCGTCGACGCCGTTCGACCCCGACGACCCTGGTACGCCGCCCGGCGAGTTCTACCCCGTCACGCTCACCGAGCCCCGGAACACGGTCGCCGTCACCAACGTGGTGAGCTGCCCGACGTTGCTGACCCTCGCCAAGACCGTCATGGGCGGCGGTCCGGCGTCGGCGGCGGACTGGACGCTCACGGCCACCGGGCCCGACGGCAGCGAGCCGGGCGTGATCAGCGGTCCGGGCAACAGCGAGCAGGTCACCGAGGTCGTCGTCGACCCGGAGGTCCCGTACACGATCGCGGAGTCGGGCGGCGACCCCCGGTACGCCCAGGTCGACCGGCGGGAGGGCAGCACCGAGTACCCGGGGTCCACCGGGTCGGCGTTCTGCCGCACCGTCAGCGCGGACGGCACCGTCGTCGGCGACGTGGTCGACGGGCTCAGCGGCGGCGTCGTGCCGACGTTCGGGCAGCACACCTCGTGCGAGCTGGTCAACCAGACCGCGCGGCTCGCCCTCCGCAAGGCCGTGGTGAACGCGGACGGCTCGCCGGCGCCGCCGGAGAGCTGGGCCCTCACCGCGACGCCGCTGGGCGGGCCCGCCGGCCTCGGGCCGGAGACGGTCCGAGGCACCAGCGCCCTGCTCGGCAGCCAGTTCTTCGTGCGGCCCGGCACCCCGTACGAGCTGACGGAGTCGGCGGTGCCCGGGGCCCCGGCCGGGTACTCCCTGGCAGGGGTCGACTGCATCCTGGGCCCCTCGCCCCGCCAGGCACCGAGCATCACGCTCGACCCGCTGGGCTCGATGATCTGCACGTTCCGCAACGTCGCGGACCCCTCGCGGTGGACGGTGGAGAAGTCGAGCGACCCGGCGTCCGGCTCGAGCGTGCAGCCCGGGGAGGTGATCACCTACACGGTCACCGCGACCGACCTCGGTGGCGGCGCGGAGCGGCCGCACGACCTGGTGGTCACCGACGACCTGTCGGGGGTGCTGGAGCACGCGACGCTCGTCGACGGCACCGTCGAGCCGAGCGTCGGCGACGCGGCGGTGGACGGCACGTCGCTCAGGTGGACCATCCCCCTCCTGGCGGACGAGGCGACGCTCACCTATCAGGTGGTCGTGGACGGCGGCGCGTCCGGCGTCACGCTGGAGAACGTCGTCACGGCGGCCGGCGCCGAGCGGTGCGACGCCGAGCCCGAGGCGGCACCCGGGTGCGGGACCACGCACACGACGCCGCCGTCGCCGGACCCGACGCCGGACCCGACGCCGGACCCGACGCCTGACCCGACGCCTGGGCCCGACCCGACGCCTGGGCCCGACCCGACGCCCGGCGGAGCGGCGCCGGCACCACCCGCGCCGCCGGCGCCGCCTTCTCCGCCGTGGACCCTGCCGGTCACCGGCGCCGACGCGGCCTTGATGGCGGCGGTCGCCGCGCTCCTCGTCGGCCTGGGCGTCGGCCTGCACATGCTGCGTCGCCGGCGGGGCGGGTCTCCCGAGTAGCGGCTGCGTCGAGTCCGCGCCGCCTCCCGCACGGCTCCGGCGCGGGAGCGCCGGGCATGGCAAAGGGCCGCTGGCCTGAGCAGATGCTCAGGCCAGCGGCCCTCTCTCCCGGTCGGGGTGACAGGATTTGAACCTGCGACCTCTTCGTCCCGAACGAAGCGCGCTACCAAGCTGCGCCACACCCCGAGAGTGCTCACCACACGACCGTGTCGCCTGACGGCGGCCGACCTCGTGGGGAAGCCTGGCCAGCATAGCCGACCCGGGGCCCCGGAGAAAAACCGGGCCGGGGCCGCGCCTCGCGTGCGGCCCGGTGAGGCGCTTACCTGGCCGTGAACGTGAGCAACGTCGCCTCCGGACGGCACGCGAAGCGGACCGGCGCGTAGGGGGAGGTGCCCGCGCCCGCCGAGACGTGCAGCCACGTCGAGCCGGCCCCGCCCGGGGCGTCCGGCCGCGGCCCCGGCCAGCCGTGCAGGCCGCTGGCCCGCCCGCGGTCGAGGTCGCAGTTGGTCACGAGCGCGCCGTAGAACGGCACGCGCAGCTGCCCGCCGTGCGTGTGCCCCGCGAGGACGGCGTCGACGCCGTCGGCGTGCATCGCGTCGAGCACGCGGACGTACGGGGCGTGGGCGACGCCGAGCCGCAGGTCCGGGGCGCGCCCGTCCGGGGCCGCGTCGTCGGACGCCGACGGCGGGAACGCGTCGCGGTCCAGGTGCGGGTCGTCGACGCCGACGCAGGCGAGGGCGCGGCCGGCGGCCGCCACGACGTCACGGCGGTTGGTGAGGTCCCTCCAGCCGGCCTCGGTGAAGGCGCGCGCCAGGTCCTGCCACGGCAGGTCGATCGGCTCGGCGTGGATCACCCGCGGGTCGCGCAGCAGGTACCGGGCCGGGTTCTTGGGCCGCGGGCCGAAGTAGTCGTTCGAGCCCATGACGAACACCCCGGGCGTCGTGGCCAGCAGGGGCTCGAGCGCGTCGAGGAGCGGGCCGACGGCGCCGCGGTCGGCGAGGTTGTCCCCGGTGTCGACCACCAGGTCGGGCTCGAGGTCGGCCAGCGAGCGGATCCACGCCAGCTTGGTGCGCTGCGAGGGCACCACGTGCAGGTCGCTCACGTGCAGCACCCGCAGGTCGGCCTGGCCGGGCGGCAGCACCGGGACGGTCACGTGCCGCACCGTGAAGAGCTTCGTCTCGACGTGCGCGTACACCACGCCCGCCGCCCCGAGGGCGGCGACCCCGCCGAGCAGGCGGAGCGCGCCCGTCACGCCGCGGGCGCTCAGCCCTGGCCCCCGTCGCCGTCGTTCCCGGCGCCGGTCCCGCTGCCCTGGCTCGTGCTGCTCGCCGGCGAGGCGGTGTTCGGCGAGCTCTGCGAGAAGCCGCCGCCGCCACCGATGAGCGCCGGGTCCGGCGCGGGGAAGTCCTCGACCGGCATGCCGTCGGTCGCCATGTTCATGTAGTCACGCCACAGGGGCGCGGCGAGCGAGCTGCCGTAGAGCGGGTCGAAGTAGCGGCCCTGGAAGTTGATGTTGAGGTGCGAGGTCTCGCCGGAGGCCTCTCCGACCCAGACGGTCGTGGAGATCTGCGGGGTGAAGCCGGTGAACCAGGTCTGCGCCGAGAGCTGGTTGGTGCCGGTCTTGCCGGCCGCGGGCCGGCCGCCGGCGAGCTCGTTGCCATACGCCGTGCCGATGGTCAGCACGTTCTTCATGGCGTAGACCATGGTGGCCGCGACGTTGTCCGGCAGCGCGTCCGGGTTGCAGTTGGCGGACGGCACCTTGATCTCCGAGCCGTCCGGCTTGGTGACCTTGGTGATGGCGATCGGGTCGCAGTAGGTGCCGTTGCTGGCGATCGTGGCGTACGCGGCCGCCAGCTGCAGCGGCGAGGTGTTCTGCGTGCCGACGACCATGGATGGCGTGATGTAGACGTCGTCCACCGTGGCGGTGGTCAGCGGCTGGCGCGTCTCGTTGTTGACGGTGGGGCGGAAGCCCATGTCCCAGGCGGTGTTGCGGACGCCGCACAGGTCCAGCTGCGTCGACATCGAGGCGTACGCGGTGTTCACCGACAGGTAGGTGGCCTTGAGCACGCTCATGTTGCCGCCGAGGCTGCTCTCGGTGTTGGCCGGGGCCCAGCCGTCGCGCCCGATGTTCACGCCCCGCTCGAGGCAGGAGGCGTGCCAGGCGTTGCTGTAGCGGCGCACCTTGGTGGCGTTGACGGTCTCGTTGAGCGTGCGGCCCGTCTTGAGCCACTCCGCCAGCACGAACGGCTTGAAGTTCGAGCCGGGCTGGAAGCCGCGGGAGCCGCCGTGGGCGTAGTCGGCGGCGTAGCTGACCGACGTCGTGCCCGGCGCCGGGTCGCTGCTCGGGTCGTACGGCACGTTCTGCGCCATCGCGAGGATCTTGCCCGTGCCCGGCTCCACCGAGACGACGGCGGACTCCAAGCCGGCGGTGTTGTCCGCGGGGACCTGCGTGGTGACCTGCTGCTCGGCGGCGGTCTGCTTGGCCGGGTCGAGCGTCGTCGTGATCTCCAGGCCGCCGCGGTACAGCAGCTCCTGGCGGTCGCTCGAGGTCTCCCCGAACTCCGGGCTCGCCATGATCTCCTTGATCACGTACTCGCAGAAGAACGCGGCGCCGTCGGCGGCCTGGCAGCCGACCTCGATCGGCGTGACGTGCAGCGTGTCGACGATCGGCGTCGAGATCGCGTCGTTGTACTCCTCGGTGCTGATGTAGCCGAGCGACCACATCTTGTTCAGCACGATGTCGCGGCGCTTCTGCGACTCCTCCGGGTTGACCGTCGGGTCGAACTGGCTCGGGGCCTTGGTGACGCCGGCGATCGTGGCCGCCTCGACGGGCGTGAGGTCCTTGGCCGACTTGTCGAAGTAGTAGTGGGAGGCCGTCTCGACGCCGTAGACGCTCGTGCCGAACTGGGCGACGTTGAGGTAGCCCTGCAAAATCTCGTCCTTGCTCATCTCCTTCTCGAGCGCGATGGAGAGCTTGGCCTCCCGCAGCTTGCGCTCGACGGAGTCCTCGCGGGCCTCCAGGACGCCGAACGGGTCGCCCTGCTGCTCCGCCTGGTCGATGAGCACGTTCTTGACGTACTGCTGCGTCAGGGTCGAGGCGCCCTGCGTGGACTTGCCGGCGAGGTTGTTGGCGAAGGCGCGCGTGATGCCGCGCGGGTCGATGCCGCCGTGCTGGTAGAAGCGCTCGTCCTCGATGGCGATCACGGCGTTCTTCATCGCGTCCGACACCTCGTCGAGCGGGACGACGATGCGGTTCTGCGCGTAGAAGGTGGCCAGCAGGGAGCCGTCCGCGGCGTAGACGAACGAGGCCTGCGACAGGGGCCCGGGCGTGAGCTCGTCGGGCACCTCCTCGAACAGCTCCACGGTGGTGTTCGTGGCGGTGCTCGCGCCCGCGGCGAGCGGGATCGCGAGCCCGGCCGCGAGGACGCCGCCGGCGCCGGCCGTCAGCAGGAAGGCGAGCAGCAGCGCGACGAGCTGGGTCGCCGGCATCGTGCGCGTGATGCGGCGGGGGTCCGAGGGGTTCACGTGCCGTCGACTCGCCATGGCGACCAGGGTAAGGGGTGGTTCCTGGACGCGGGCGGGCGCGGCCGGCGGACCGATGTGCAGGTCCTGTGGACGCCCGGGCTCGCCGACCGTCCCTGTCCGCGCGCCCGCGGCTAGCCTGGGCGCATGGCAACGACGTGGGAGTACGCGACGATCCCCCTCCTCATCCACAACACCAAGGCGATCCTCGACCAGTGGGGCGCCGACGGCTGGGAGCTCGTGCAGGTGGTGCCGGGTCCCGACGGCACGGGGCTCGTGGCGTACCTCAAGCGCCCCACCGGCGGCGAGTGATGGCGGCCGCCACCCCGGAGGCGCGCCTCGCCGAGCTCGGCATCGAGCTGCCCGACGTCGTCCCGCCCGTCGCGTCGTACGTGCCGGCGGTGCGCTCCGGCCGCTACGTCCACACCTCGGGCCAGCTGCCCATGGTCGACGGCGCGCTGCCCGCCACGGGCAAGGTCGGCGTCGGCGAGGGCCTCGTGGACCCCGAGGACGCCGCCCGCTACGCCCGGCAGTGCGCGCTCAACGCGCTGGCCGCGGTCCGCTCGCTGACCGGCTCCCTGGACCAGGTGGCCCGGGTGGTCAAGGTCGTGGGCTTCGTCGCCTCCGACCCGACGTTCACGGGCCAGCCCGCGGTCATCAACGGCGCCTCGAACGTCCTGGGCGAAATCTTCGGCGACGCCGGCGTGCATGCCCGCTCGGCGGTGGGCGTGGCGGTCCTGCCGCTCGACTCCCCGGTCGAGGTCGAGCTCCTGGTCGAGCTCGCCGAGTAGCACCACCGGCCCCACCCAGACCCGAAACTCCCACGGGCCGCGCCGACGTCCCCGGACGCGGCGCGGCCCGCCTGCTCCGACGCGGTTACCGACCGACGGACGGAGCGGGCAGACGAAGGCCCGTCCGCGCAGCCGTATCCATCCCGTAGTGGAGCGCCCCCTGGGGCGCGTGAACGCGGCTGCGCGGACGGGCCTTCGTCTGCCCGCGGCCCACCCGCGACGCGCGCGGGGGCCGAGCGAGGATCAGCGAGCCCGGCGCTCCAGGCGGTCCATGTCGAGCAGGACGACGGCGCGGCCCTCCCGCCGCACCCAGCCCCGCGACGCGAAGTCGGCCAGCGCCTTGTTCACGGTCTCGCGCGAGGCGCCGACGAGCTGCGCCAGCTCCTCCTGCGTGAGGTCGTGCGCCACGCGCACGCCGTCGTCGGACGGCTCGCCGAAGCGGGTCGACAGGTCGAGCAGCGCCTTGGCGACGCGGCCGGGCACGTCGGAGAAGACGAGGTCGGCGAGCGTCTCGTTGGTGCGGCGCAGGCGGCGCGCCAGCGCGCCGAGCAGGTGGGTGGCGACCTTCGGGTGCGCGTTGACCCAGGCGACGAGGGCCTGGTGGCGCAGCTCGTAGACGACCGAGTCGGACACCGACGAGGCCGAGGCGGTGCGGGGGCCCGGGTCGAACAGGGACAGCTCGCCGAACATCTCGCCGGGGCCGAGGATCGACAGCAGGTTCTCGCGGCCGTCCGACGAGCGGCGGCCGAGCTTGATCTTGCCCTGCGCGATCACGTAGAGGCGGTCGCCGGGCTCGCCCTCGCGGAAGAGCACGTCGCCGCGGGACAGCTCCACGGGAACCATGGAGTCCAGGAGGGCACGGGTCTCCTCCTCGTCCATGTCGGCGAAGAGGGGGGCGGAGAGCACGACGGTGGTGTCGTCCACGGGGCTTCCTCACGTTCTCGGGACCGGCGCGCGGTGCGCCACCGCCGCGGTCCTGGTGTCGATGGCTTGTGTTCCAGTTCTCAAGTCTGCCTCAGATCCCCCCGGACGCAGGTCACACCGGCCCGGGGCGGGTCGGCGCGGCCCCGGGCCGCACCGGGCGCCGGTGTCCGGGGGCCTCGCTACGCTGCCCGTGTGCCGCCGTCGAAGTCGTCGAAGCCGACCGCACGCCCTGCCGCGCCGGCGCCGGGCGCGCCGGCGTCCTCCGGCGAGCAGGGCGCCCCCACCCCCACGGGCGAGTCCCGCCTCGCGCTGGTGCGCCGCGCGCGGCGGATCGACCGGGAGCTGGCGGAGGCCTACCCGGACGCCCGCGCCGAGCTGGACTTCACCACGCCGCTCGAGCTGCTCGTGGCCACGGTGCTGTCCGCGCAGACCACGGACGTGCGGGTGAACGCGACGACGCCCGAGCTGTTCGCGCGCTATCCCGACGCCGCCGCCTACGCGGCCGCGGACCCGGAGGAGCTCGAGCAGATCCTCAAGCCGCTCGGCTTCTTCCGCGCCAAGACGCGGTCGCTGATCGGGCTGGGGCAGGCGCTGGTGGAGCGGTTCGACGGCGAGGTGCCGGCGCGGCTGGAGGACCTGGTGACGCTGCCGGGCGTGGGGCGCAAGACGGCGAACGTGGTGCTCGGCAACGCGTTCGGCGTCCCCGGCATCACGGTGGACACGCACTTCGGCCGCCTGGCCCGCCGATTCGGGTGGACGGAGTCGGAGGACGCGGTCAAGGTCGAGCACGAGGTGGGCGAGCTCGTGCCGAAGAAGGACTGGACGATGCTCAGCCACCATCTCGTGTGGCACGGGCGGCGGGTGTGCCACTCGCGGCGCCCGGCGTGCGGGGCGTGCGTGGTGGCGCGCTGGTGCCCGTCGTTCGGCGTCGGGGAGACCGACCCGGAGGTGGCGCGCACGCTCGTCAAGCCCGGGCCGACGCCGTCGCCGTCGACCCCGCAGCCGCCGCACGCCTGACGTCCCACGGCGCGGGACCGGGGCGCCGCAGGACCAGCCGCAGGACCATCGGCCCCGGAAGGCGTCAGCGCGGCGCGACCCGGTCCAGCCAGCCGAGCAGCAGGGCGTTGACCCGGGCGGGCGCCTCCTCGGGCAGGAAGTGCCCGGCGCCCTCGACCACCTCGAAGCGGTAGTCGCGGGCGAGCGCCGCGCCGTCGGCGTCGGCCAGCCGGCGCCGCAGCAGGCCGTCCCGCGCGCCGTGCACCTGCAGCGCCGGCACGGGTACGCCGCGGCGCACCGCGGACAGGAACCGGCGACCGTCGAGCCGCGGCGTCGAGCGGACCAGCCACCGCACCTGCTCCAGGGTGGCGTGCGCGGCGAACGGGATGCGCATCGCGGTGCGGTACAGCTCGACCTCCTCGGCGGGCCGCGCGGCGGCGGCGCCCGTGGTGAGCAGGCGCTCGACGAGGTCGGACTCCCGCAGCCCGCGCTCGGGCAGCGTGGGCACCTGGGCGAGCGCCACCATGCGCAGCGCGGCGGGGGTCAGCAGCTGGCGCACGGACGCGTGCAGCCGCGCGGGGTGCGGGGCGGACAGCGCGGCGACGGCGGTGGTGACCGCCGGCTGGAGCGTGGCCATCGACCAGGCGACGGCGCCGCCGGTGCCGTGCCCGACCACCACGGCGCGGTCGTGCCCGAGGGAACGGATCACGCCGGCCACGTCGCGGGTGCGGGTGGGCACGTCGTAGCCCGACGGCGGCTTGTCGGACGCGCCGGTGCCGCGCAGGTCCATCGCGGCGACCCGGTAGCCGGCGTTGGCCAGCGCGGTCACCTGGTGGCGCCACGCCCACCAGAACTGCGCCGTCCCGTGCAGCAGCACCACGAGCGGCGAGCCCTCCTCGTCGCGGTCGTGGGTCGGCTCCGGCCCGGCGAGCGCCACGTGGAACCGCGACCCGTTGGCCGCGACGAACTCGTGCCGCCACGGGCCGTCGACGAGGACGGCGGAGTAGTCGGCGACCTCCAGCGCGTCGCTCATCGCCCCGCCCCCGCGGCGGGTGGGCGGGCGGGCACGGCGGCGAGCGGAGCGATCACGCCAGGCAACCTACCCGGCGGGCCGGGTCAGGGGCGGGAGGCCACCGCTCGCGGGCCGGTCGTGCGGGCCGGCGCGCCGGGGCGGCGGGCGGGGCCGCCGTCGGTGGAGCCGTCGACGGCGTCGCGGGCCTCGGCGTCGAGCTGGGCGCGGTCCTTCGGCGGGTCGAACCGGTAGCCGACGTTGCGGACCGTGCCGATGAGCTGCTCGTGCTCCGGGCCGAGCTTGGCGCGCAGGCGCCGCACGTGGACGTCCACGGTGCGGGTGCCGCCGTAGTAGTCGTAGCCCCAGACCTCCTGCAGCAGCTGGGCGCGGGTGAACACGCGGCCCGGGTGCTGCACCAGGTACTTGAGGAGCTCGAACTCCTTGTAGGTGAGGTCGATGGGCCGGCCCCGCAGGCGGGCGGTGTAGCCGCCGGCGTCGATGGCGAGGTCGCCGGCGGAGATCTCCTGCGGCGACTCCTCGGCCGGGCCGCGCGCCGAGCGCTCGACGACCAGGCGCAGCCGCGCCTCCACCTCGGCGGGGGAGGCCGTCTCGAGCAGCAGGTCGTCCGCGCCCCACTCGTGCGTGACGACGGTGAGGCCGCCCTCGGTGAGGATGAGCACGAGCGGCACGGTGAGCCCGGTGGCGTGCAGCAGCCGGCACGTGGTGCGGGCGGCGACGAGGTCGCGCCGCGCGTCCAGCAGGACGACGTCCGAGTCCGGCGCGTCGACCAGGGCCGAGGGCTCCATGGGCAGCACGCGGACGCGGTGGGACAGCAACCCCAGGGCGGGCAGCACCTCGACCGACCCGCCCGTCGCGGGGGTGAGGATCAACAGCTCTGCCAACGCGCACCTCCTCCCGGTGTCGTCGGGCCGGGCGCCACCGGCGGCCGCCGCCGGGCGGACGAACCGCTCGGACGGCTGGCCGTCAAGGTACCGCCGGGTGGCGGCGCCGTGCACGACGTCCCGACACACCTGTGTGATCCCGGGCAGTGTGCCCCGGACCACGTTACGGGCGCATTACGCGTCGTTTTCGTGGACGGTCGCCGCGGCGCGGCGGGGCCGGCCGCGTGCCCGCGGCGTCACACGGGCGATGCGTGCGCGACCCACGGGCGGGCGGGACCGGGGCGCCGGGTCCGGGATACTCGTCCCCGTGACCGTGACCTCCCGCGCCGTGACGACCGCCGTCCTCGCCGCCGTCGTGGCCGCCGCGGCGTACGCCGGGACGCCGGCGCTCGTGGCCGTGGCCGTGGTGCTCGTGGCGGGCCTCGCGGCGGGCGCGCCCCGCCTGGTCCGCTCGCCGGCCCCGGGCGGCGCCTCCGTCGTCCTCGCCCTCGCCGGCCTCGGGGCCGTGGGCGTGGCCTGGCGCACCCAGGGCGAGCCGGTGCTGCGCCACCTCCCGCTGGTCGTCGCGATGGCGCTGATGCTCGCGTTCCTCGCCGAGATGCTGCGCCGCGCCGTCGGCGTGCCGCACGAGCGGCGGGGCGAGGTCCCCGTCGCAGCGCTGATGGTCGACGCCCCCCGCGTGCCGGAGACCGTCCGGCTCGGGCCGCTGCTGGTCGAGCTGCGCTCGT
>NZ_LWGM01000249.1 GCF_001750215.1 Isoptericola variabilis
CACGTCAAGGCGACCGAGGCCGTGGACACCGCCCACGACAAGCTGGTCGACGAGTACCTGCCCCGCATCGTCGCCGTCTTCAACGAGGCCGTCGTCGGCGACCTGCGGGCGGGACGCACCGGGACGCTGTCGGTCGCCTACTTCGCGTCGGTCGGGGCGGCGTGGCTGCCGGAGGTCGTGCACCGGCTGACCGCCCGGCTGCCGGGCGTGCGCCTCGACCTCGAGCTCCGTGAGGACGTCGCTGACGACCCCGACGAGCGGCCCGACCTGCAGGTCGTCGTGGCGCAGCCCGACTTCGCGCCCGGGCCGGGGTTCCGCGCGCGCCACCTGCTCGACGACCCCTACGTCGTCGTGCTGCCCGCGGCGCACCCGCTCGCCGGACGGGCGGAGGTGGGGCTGGCCGAGCTCGTCGGCGAGCGGTGGGTCGACAACGACTTCGCCCGCGGCTGGTGCCGGCGCAACCTCCTCGAGGCGTGCACCGCCGCCGGCTTCAGCCCCACGTTCCACGTCGAGGCGCACGACTACCCGACGGCGGTCGCGTTCGTGCGCGCCGGGATCGGCATCACCGTGCTGCCCGCGCTCGGGGCGGTCCACCTGCCGCCGGGCACCGTGGCGGTGCCGGTGGTGCGGCCCACGCCGGTGCGCTCGATCCACGCGGTGGTGCGCGAGTCGGTCGCGGCCACGCCCGCCGCGCGCACCGCGCTGGAGGCGCTCGTGGCCGTGGCGGCCGGCGGCCGGACCCCGGCCGAGCCCGCCGCGTAGGCTGGTCGAGGCCCGGACGCCGCCCCCGCCGGCGGCGTCCGACGCCGTCCAGCGACCGCCCCTGAGATGAGGTATCCCTCGTGACCACGCTCCCCACCGCCTCCGGCAGCTTCGGCGACAAGCCGGCCATCACGTTCCCCGAGGGCGGCGCGCCGTCCGGCCTGCAGGTGCAGGTGCTCGAGGAGGGCGCCGGCCCGGTCGTCGAGTCGGGCCGCACGATCGTCGTCAACTACCTCGGCCAGACGTGGGGCGGTCACGTCTTCGACAACTCCTACGACCGCGGTGCGCCCATCGACTTCCCGATCGGCGTCGGCGCCGTCATCGGCGGCTGGGACAAGGGCCTGGTGGGCAAGAACGTCGGCTCGCGCGTGCTGCTGTCGATCCCGCCGGAGCACGGCTACGGCATGCGGGGCGTGCCCCAGGCCGGCATCGCCGGCGGCGACACGCTCGTCTTCGTGGTGGACGTCGTCGTCCGCGCGTCCGGGCTACGCCATCTGCTCGATCTGGATGAGGTTGCCGCAGGTGTCGTCGAAGACCGCGGTGATCGCGGGGCCCATCGGCGTGGGCGGCTGCGTGAACTTCACGCCGAGCGCGGTGAGCCGCTCGTGCTCGGCCGCGACGTCCGCCACGGCGAACGAGGTGAACGGGATGCCGTCGGCCACCAGGGCCTCCTTGAAGGGCCGCACCGCCGGGTGCTCGTCCGGCTCCAGCACGAGCTGGACGCCGTCCGGGTCCTCGGGGGAGACCACGGTGAGCCACGCGTGCTCGCCGAGCGGGACGTCGTGCTTCGGCACGAAGCCCAGCACGTCGGTGTAGAACGCGAGGGCCTTGCGCTGGTCGTCGACCAGGATGCTGCTCAGGTGGATCCTCATGGCTCGTCCTCGTCCTCGGTGTCGGGGGTGCGGGTGTCGGGGGTGCTGGTGGCGGGCGTGCGGGTGGTGCCGTCGGGCACGGGCCAGCGCCGCGCGATCTGCGCGAGCGGCCGGGTGTCGACGTCGTGCAGCTTGTAGCGGCCCTGCCGGTGCGTGCGCACCAGCCCGGCGCGCTCCAGCACGTCGAGGTGCTGGGAGACGGCCTGGCGCGAGGAGACCAGCCCGCGGTTGGTGGTGAGCCGGGCGCAGATCTCGAACAGCGTCTGCCCGTCGCGCGCGACGAGCTCGTCGAGGATCGCCCGGCGGGTCCCGTCGGCGAGCGCCTTGAACACCTCGGGCCGGTCGGCGTCGGTGCCTGCGGCGCGGTCCGTGCCGGTGCCTGCCGCAGCGTCGGTGCCGGCGCCGGTGCCGGTGCCACCCTCGCGCTCCGTCATGCCGCCGACGTTAGGCAAGCAGCGACTTGCCTGTCAAGGGTGACGGCGCCCGCCGCCGCGGTGTGTCAGTACGAGCGCAGGCCATGGCGTGCGCTCGTACTGACACACGGGCTCGGCGGTGACGGGAAGGGGGTCAGCCGCGGACGCTGCGGGTCACCGTGAACCGCGGGTCCTGCGCCACGTGCTCGGTCGGCCCGACGGCGCGGGCGAGCGCCGCGCGGTAGCGCAGCGGCGTGTTGAACACCGTCCACAGCTCGCCGCCGGGCCGCAGCACCCGCCCCGCCGTGGCGAACATGCGGTGCGCGGCGTCCGTGCGCACCGCCGCGCGGTCGTGGAACGGCGGGTTGAGGACCACCAGGTCGGCGCTCGCGTCCGCCAGCCCCTCGCCGGCGTCGTCGCGCACGACGACGACCCGGTCGGCGACGCCGTTGGCGCGCGCCGTCGCGCGGGCGGAGGCGACGGCCGCCGCCGAGCGGTCCGTCGCCACCACGCGCGCCGCCGGCGAGCGCAGCGCGAGCACGGCGGCGAGCAGCCCGGTGCCGCAGCCCAGGTCGACGGCGTCGGTCACGTCGGTCGGCCAGCGGTCGGCCGTGGTGAGCAGGAAGCGCGTGCCGCGGTCGAGCGCGGCACCCGCGAACGTGCCGCCGTGGGCGGTGACGGCGACGCCCGCCGTGCCGGCCGCGGCCCGCAGCGCGGGGTCGGCCAGCGTGGCCGTCGTGGGGAACGTCGGCGGGGCGTCCCGCCGCTCGGGGCGCACCCCGGACGCCACGAGCACGCGCGACTTCTGCCGCGCGAGCGTGGCGCGCACCTCGCCCAGCTCGGCCGCGAGCACGTCGTTCATGGCGCCTCGGCCTCCGGCTTCTGCTCGGGCTCCGGCATCCCCTCGGGCTCCGCCTGCGCCGCGGGCTCCGGCTGCGGCGCGGCCGCCTCCGGCGCGCCGGGGGCACGCTCCTGCACGGCCAGGATGTCGGCGATCGCGTCCTCGACGTCGACGGCGCCCTCGGTGCCGTCGGCCTCGATCGCGGCGAGCAGCTCGCGCACGGTGTCCACGAGCCGCAGCAGCACGTCGGTCGTGGCGTGGTCCATGGAGCGCGAGCCGTCGCGCAGCTCGACGAGCAGGTTCTCCCCGACGTGGGTGAGCCGCTCGAGCCGGGCGAACGCGAGGAACCCGCTGGTGCCCTTGATCGTGTGGATGGTGCGGAAGATGCTGCTCAGCAGCGGGCGCGAGCCGGGCTCGCTCTCGAGCGCGACGAGGTCGCGGTCGAGCTGGTCGAGGTTCTCGTAGCTCTCGACCAAGAACTCGCGGACGATGTCGTCCATGCCTTCCATGGCGGTGCCCTTCCTCCCGCCGGTGGTCAGCTCCGGCTGGGCACCCCCCTCATCGGTCGGAAGACCGCGAGTCTAAGGAATCGGACACGGCGTCATCTGTCCGTATCGGCCTTTTCATCCCCTGCCGGGTCGGCGACCGCGGGCGCGGCAGGGGCGGCGGGCGCGGCGGCACCGCGGGCGAGGGCCTGCAGGGCGGCGGCGACGCCGTCGTCGGCCCGCGCCGCGGCGGCGTTCTCGGCCTTCACCGCGGCGATGACCTCCGCGCGGTGCACGCGGACGTGGCGCGGGGCGTCGACCCCGAGCCGCACGGTGTCGCCCCGCACCTCGATCACGGTGACGGTGATGTCGTCACCGATGACCAGGCTCTCCCCGACCCGACGACTCAGCACGAGCATGCGGCGACCCTACCCGGTCGTGCTGCCGGTTTTGTCCGATGGTCGCCCCGGGCACGCCGCCGAGCGTCCCGGCACGTCGTCCACCCGGGGCGGGACGACGACGCCGCGGGACGCTCGGGCGGGCAGGAGCTCACTCCCACCAGTCGCCGGCGGTGTCGATCGCGGTGAGCGCGGCGGCCCAGGCGACCCGGGCGGCGGGGACGCCGTCGAGCCAGGCGACCGGCACGCCGAGGCCCAGCAGGGCGCCGGGCTGCGCCGCGTCCGCCACCCCCCGCGCCGCGAGCGCGTCG
>NZ_LWGM01000250.1 GCF_001750215.1 Isoptericola variabilis
CCGGGCGCCGCCGTCGCGCTCGCCGACGGCGACGGGGCCGTGGCCCGCTACCGCGACGTCGAGGCCGCGGTGGCCCGCGGCTCGGACGCGTTCGACTGCCCGGTCACCGTGGTCGACGCCGGCAGCGCCGTCGTCCCGCGGGACGCGACGGACCAGCAGCGGGCGGACGCCGTGGCCGCGGTGGACGACGTCGTGGCCGACGTGCTCGACGCCGTGCCGGCGAGCGCGACCGTCGTGGTGGTCGACGTCGCCAACGTGCCCGGCTCCCAGGCCGCGCTCGGCCTGGGGATGGTGCGCCCGTCGGCCGACCTCGAGGACCGCCCCCGCTACCTGTCCAGCACCGCGACCCGCACCGACGGCGTCGTGCGGCTGCTCGACGTGCCCGCCACCGTGCTGCGCACCGCCGACGCCGCCGTGCCCGCCACCCTGGACGACACCC
Source organism: Isoptericola variabilis (assembly GCF_001750215.1). GTDB lineage: Bacteria > Actinomycetota > Actinomycetes > Actinomycetales > Cellulomonadaceae > Puerhibacterium > Puerhibacterium variabilis_A. The sequence goes on from NZ_LWGM01000250.1 coordinate 440, forward strand.
CGCTGGCCCGCGCCGCCGTCCGCCCGCCGGACGCCACGGCGACCGCGGACGAGCTCGCCGACCTCACCGACCGCGACCACGTGCGCCGCGCCGTGTACACGTGGCTCGTCGACGTGCCGTTCTACGCGGGCCTCGCGCTGGCCGCCGCGTGCCTGCTGGCCGCCCGGACCGGCCGGGGCCGCGGCGCCCGGGCCTGGCGCTGGGCCGAGGGCGCGGCGCTGGCGCTGTCGGCCCTGCCGGCGGCGTCGTTCCTCGGCGCGCTGGTCGGGTGGTGGCGGTTCTCCGCGCCGCTGCCCGCGCTCGTGGTCGGCACGGCGCTGACGACGGCGGTGGTGGCCGGCCTGGGGGCGCTCGCGCCGCGGCGGCCGCTGTGGGCGTCGCTCGGCGTCGTCGCGGGCGTGACGTTCACCGTGCTCACGCTCGACGGGCTGCTCGGGACGCCGCTCAACCGGGCCTCGCCGCTGGGCTCGGCGCCCACGTTCGGCGCGCGGTTCTACGGGTTCGGCAACCCCACCTTCTCCATCTACGCCGTCGCGGGCCTGCTCTTCGCCGCCGCCGTCGCGCAGTGGTTCGTGCGGCGCGGCCGCCCGGTGCTCGCCGCCGGGGCCGTGGGCGTGGTCGGCGTCGTCGCGATGGTGGTGGACGTGTGGCCCACCCTCGGCGCCGACCTGGGCGGCGGGCTGGTGCTCGTGCCCGCGTTCGTGATCATCGGGCTGGCGGCGTCCGGGGCCCGCGTGACCCTGCGCCGCTTCTCGCTCGTGGCCGCCGCCGGCGTCGCGGCCGTCGCCGCCGTCGGCGTGCTGGACTGGCTGCGCCCGGAGGCCGCCCGCTCCCACCTGGGCCGGTTCGTCGACCAGGTGGTCGACGGCGAGGCGTGGGGCATCCTCGCCCGCAAGGCGTCCTACGCGCTGCGCTCCGTGCTGGGCGGGGTGCCGGTGTGGCTGACGATCGTGGTGCTCGTGGCGGCGGCGGTGCCGCTGCTGGCGCCGGCGCGGGTGCGGGCGCGCTGGACGCCCGGGTGGTTCACGCGGTCGGAGGAGCGCTGGCCGCTGCTGCGGCCCGCCGTCCTGGCGATCTGGGCCATGGCCGTGCTGGGGTCGCTGGTCAACGACTTCGGGGTGCGGATCGCGCTGATCGCGCTCGTGCCCGCGATCCCGATGATCACCCTGGTGGCGCTGCAGGCGCGGGGCGGGCGGGAGCTCGAGCGGTCCTGACGCGGGACCACCTGCGCGGGCCGGTGCGCGCGGGCCGGCCGGTGCCGGCCCGCGCGGGTGGTCCCGCGCGTCAGGACTTGGTGTCGCCGTGCACGCCGCGCAGCGCGTCGAACGCCCCGCGCAGGCGGCGGGCGTTGACCGCCAGCATCACGTCGCGGTACTGGCCCGCACGGTGCACCTGGCCGCGGAAGTCGTTGGCGGACGGGCGGTGCCGCAGGTCGCACGGCACCTCGACGGCCACGTACCCCTTGCGCAGCAGGTCGATCGTCATGCCGGTCTCGACGCCCCAGCCGTGCGCCAGCGGCGTCGCGGCCTCGAACGCCTCCCGCGTCAGGCAGCGCATGCCGGACAGCGGCTGCTGCGGCGTCCAGCCGGTCAGCGCGTGGATGGCGCGGCGGGCCGCGCCGACAACGATGCCGCGCCCGCCGGCGCCCGGCTGCGGCGGCAGCAGCGCGATCGCGACGTCGGCCACGCCCTCGCGCACGGGGGCCACGAGCGGCGCCGTGTTGACGGCCGTGTCGCCGAGGTCGCCGTCGATGAACAGCAGCAGCCGCGGCGGGCGGCCCGGCGCGTCGCGCATGGCGGCGACGGCGGCGCCGGTCTCCATGGCGGCCGCCTTGCCCCGGTTGTGCGAGTGGCGCACGACGACGGCGCCCGCGTCGCGCGCGACGTGCTGCGTGTCGTCCTCGGACCCGTCGTCGACGACGAGCACGAGGTCGACGTAGGGGATGGCCCGCGCGGAGCGCACCGTCGCGGCGATGCGCTCCTGCTCGTCCTTCGCGGGGATGACGACGGCGACACGCTGGGTGTCGCGGCCCGCCCTGCTGACGGCCGGCCGTGGCGTCTTCGCCACGGGCATCGCGGCCTCGGGGGTGGCGGCCGTCCCGGCGTCCTGCCGGTCGGTCCCGTTCGTCACCACGTCGGGGCCCTCCTGGCCCCGCACCGGGTCGGCGTTCACGCGTGTCCTGCCTGCTGGTCGAGGGTGGCGGTCTCCGGGGCTCGCCCGGGGATCGGGAGTGCAAAGACTTTCCCTGAGAATGCTACTCCCTCGGTAGCGAGATTCTCGTCGAAACGCGTCGTGGCAGGTCGCCGGCGGACGTGGGGGCGGTCACGGTGGACCGGCCGCGGCTCCCACGGCCTCGCCCCCCGCCGCGCCGTCGCCGGGCGCAGCACCGCCCGGCACCGCCCGGCACCGCCGTCGGGCACGGCACCGGGCGGCGGGAAGTCAGCGCAGCGTGACCTGGCGCGAGACGATGCCGGCGCGGGCCCGGCGCTGGTTGGCGTCCAGCGGGTCGGTGACCGTCAGGGCCTCGGCGAGGCGCTCGCCGAGCTCCGCGAGCGGGGCCTCGACGTCGGCGGCCTCGGTGCCGCGCGGCAGCTCCCACACCGGCACGACGATGCCGGCGGCGCGGAACATGCCCAGGAACCGGCCCTCGCCGTCGGGCAGGGCGATCGCCGAGCGGCGCTCGGCGTGCAGGCGCGCGATCGCGTCGACCACCTGGTCCTCCGGCTCGGGGCGCGCCCAGCGGACGAACTCGCGGCTCATCCGGCACCAGTACGCCGACTCGACGCCGGGGATCTTCACGGTGGGGATGGTGGCCTCGGCGGCCTCGGAGAGCGAGGCCTCGACGTCGGCGGTGCGCTCGGCGGTGGCGTCGACCCAGTAGTCGTAGCCGTCGTGGACGGTGACCTCGAACGGGACGGACAAGTCGAGCACGTCCTGCAGGCGCGGGCCGTCGGAGGGGTCGGCCGGCGTGGGGATCGCGGTGCCGGGCTCGGCGGCGATCGCCTCCAGCAGGGCGGCGGCGAGGTCGCGCGAGAGGTCGCCGGTGCTCAGCACGCCCTGCAGCGCCAGGAGCACGGTGCCGTCCGGGCGGTGCATGGCGGCGTACCCGCCGGGCAGGATCGTCACGAGCAGCACGTCGCGCGCGCCGTGCTCGGCCGTGGTGCGCAGCGGGGCGGTCGCCGAGGGGACGATCTCGCGCATCGCGACCCAGTCGGGCTCGCTCGGGAGGCCCTCGAAGGGTCGCAGCACGAAGTCGGTCGCAGAGCTGGAGGCCATGCTCGGATCCTAGCCGTCGCCCGGCCGGCCCGAACCTTCTCCTCCCCCTCCGCCCCACCCCGCCTCGTCCCCTCGCCCCGCGCACCTGTCAGCACCGGCGCACGCCATGGCCTGCGCCGGTACTGACACGGCGAGAGCGGCACGCCGGCCGGGACGGGTGCCGCGGGCGACCGCCGTCTCCGCCGCGTGCGGGTGCCCGGCCGTTGCGTACCTTCGTGCTGTGGAGGCATGGCGCGAGCTCGTGGCGGCCTACGAGACCGGGAGCGGCGTCGAGGCCGGCGCCCTCGCCGCCGCGCGGCTACCCGCCCCGCAGGACGCTCCGGCGCCCGAGCCCGACGACCGGCCCTGGCTCGCCGGGACGCTGCC
>NZ_LWGM01000251.1 GCF_001750215.1 Isoptericola variabilis
GCCCCACGCCTCGGCGGCGAGCGCGTGCTCGACCGCCTCGGCGGCGTCGCCGCGCGCGGCGAACCAGTCGCTCGCCCGCAGGTGCAGGTCGGGGGCGGCCCCGGGAGCCTCGGCCGCGAGCCGCGCCCGCAGCACGTCGGCGAACAGGTGGTGATAGCGGTACCAGGTGCGCCGGTCGTCCAGCGGCACCAGGAACAGGTCGGCGCGGTCCAGCTCCGCCAGCGTCGCGGCGCCGTCGGACCCGCCGGTGACGGCGTCGCACAGGCCGCCCTCGAGGCGGTCCAGCACGCTCGTGCGCAGCAGGAAGTCGCGGACCGGCGCGGGCTGGGCGTCCAGCACCTCGGCGGCGAGGTAGTCGAGCAGGAACCGGTCGGTGCCGCCGACGCGTGCCGCGGCGGCACCCGGGTCGGGCCGCCCGCGCAGCGAGAGGGCCGCCAGCTGCAGCGCGGCGGCCCAGCCCTCGGTGCGGCCGTGCAGCGCGGCCGCGGCGTCGGCGTCCAGCGGCACGCCCATGACGTCGCCGAGGAAGGCCCGGGCCTCGGCGGCGGTGAAGCGCAGGTCGGCCGCGCGCAGCTCCACGAGCCGGCCGCGCGCCCGCAGCCGGGCGAGCGGCAGGTCCGGCTCCGTGCGCCCTGCGAGCACCAGGTGCAGGGTCGGCGGCGCGTGCTCCACGAGGAACGCCAGGCCGTCGCGGACCTCCGGCGAGGTGACCACGTGGTGGTCGTCGACCACGAGGACCACGTCGTCGGGAGCGTCGGCGAGGTCGTTGACCAGCGTCGTGAGCACCTCCGCGGCGGGCGCGGCGGCGTCCGCCTGGTCACGCGCCGCCGCGGCGGCGTCCGGGGCGACGGTGGCCAGGGCGGCCAGGACGTAGCGCCAGAAGACCGCCGGGTCGTCGTCGCGCGGGTCGGCGGCGAACCAGGCCACCGGCCCGGTCCCGGGCCGCGCCAGCCACTGCGCCAGGAGGGTGGTCTTGCCGAAGCCGGCGGGCGCGACGACGACCGTAAGCGCGGCGGTGGCCGCGTCGGCGAGACGGTCGACCAGGCGGCCGCGCGGCACCGCCGCGGCGCGGGGCCGCGGGGCGCGCAGCTTCGTGCGGACCAGCGTCATGCCGGCCTCCCTCCGTGGCGCGCGGCCGCCCGTCAGTCGTGCAGGATCCGCTGGAACAGCACGTGGTCCTGCCAGCGCCCGGCGATCTTCAGGTACCGCGGCGCCGTCCCGATGCGCTCGAACCCGGTGCGCGCCAGCACCGCCTGCGACGCGGCGTTGTGCACGAGCGTGGCGGCCTGCAGGCGGTGCAGCGCCAGCGTGTCGCGGCAGTGCGCCGCGGCGGCCTCGACGGCGGCGGTCATCAGCCCGCGCCCCGTCATCGCGGCGTCGACCCAGTAGCCGAGGTGGGCGCTGCGGAACGCGCCGCGCACGACGTCGTCGACGTTGAGCCGGCCCACCACGCGCTCTTCTTGCACCAGCACCAGCGGCACGCTGCGGCCGGCCGCGTGCCCCGCCAGGGCGCCGGCGACCTGCTGCTCGTGCCAGCCCGCCGTCCAGAAGATGTCGGTGCGCTCCGGCTCCCACGGGGCCAGGTGCTCGCGGTTGCGCTCGTAGGCGGAGAGCAGGAGCTCGCCGTCGCCGGGCCGGAGCAGGCGCAGGACGACGTCGTCGGACAGCGGGACGGGGTGCACGCCGCACAGCGTAAGGGCCGGGACGCCGCACGGGACCCCCCTGCAGCCCGTGCGACGCCCCGGCATCCTGGGCGGGCGGCGTCAGCCGACGATGCCGAGCGTGCTCGCCGCCCTGAGCGCCAGGACAGCTCCGATGATGCCGAGGATCCAGCCCGTCGTCTCCTCGCCGTTCTTCGCGAACCACGCGTCGATGCGGCGCAGCAGCGGGTCGACGAGGCGCGACGCGGTCAGCCGACCGGCCAGCAGCAGCAGCGCCGGCAGCACCATGACCAGGCAGTACGCAGCCAGCACGGCGACGTTCGTGGCGGTCGGCAGCCCCGACGCCGACAGGATCCCGATGGCGCCCAGGTAGGGCAGCATCGAGGCGACCTCGACCACCCCGGCGCCCAGCGCCAGGCCCACGAGCGGCAGCACCGACGGCCGGGCGCGCACCAGCACCGTGTGCCCCCCGGGGCCGGGCGGTGCGCCCGGCCCCGGGGCGGGAGCCCCGCCGGCCGCGGCGGCGTCGAGCCCCAGCGCCCGCTCCCGCCACCGCTGCAGGCGGCCCGGCCGTGGCGTGATCCCCGCGGCCTCCTGCGCGGCGCGGCGCCGGGCGGCGCGCTTGCCGTCGAATCGGAAGCTGAGCGCGAACAGCGCCACGCCGAGCACCAGCTGCACCCAGGTGAACCCGCGCGTGGTGAACGCGTCCTGGTACCGCTCCAGCAGGGCCCCGGCGCCGAGCAGCACGGCGACGCCCACGGCGAGGTAGAAGCCCGCGATCGTGCCGAGGTAGACCAGGATGCGGCCCGCGCGCGGGCGGCCCGGCGCCAGGAGGAACCAGACGGGCACCGCGAGGGTGCCGAAGCTCGTGGAGTCCAGGAGGGCCAGCACCACGAGCGTCCCGGCCATCGCCGCGAGCCCCGCGCCCGCGGGGAGGTCCAGCGAGAAGATGTCCATGCCGGCGAGCCTGCCCGGGGCCGTCACGGCTCCGCGTCGGCCGGAGGAGCGATCCTCGCCGCCGCCGCGGGCGCCCCGTACGACTTTCGTCGGATCCCACCGTGCCGCCGACGTGCTGGGATGGGTCCGTGGGCGGCGAGGGCAGGTGGTGGCGCGGGCTGGCGGGCGAGCTGGCGCGCGCCGTCGTCGCGCCGTCCGGGGAGGACCGGCGCGGGCTGGTCGTCGACGCCGTGGGCGCGTTCGCGCTCGGCGCGCTGACGCTCGCCGTCGGGCTCGTGGGCCTCTACGGGGACGCGCCGACGGTGCCGGGCTGGTGGCACCTCGTGCTCCTCGTGCTCGGCTGCCTGCTGCTGCTCGCCAAGCGCGCCCACCCGGTCCGCGCCCTGCTCGGCGGCACGGTGCTCGTGGCCGTCGACCTGTGGTGGGGCGGCAGCCTGGCGCTGCTCATCGTGCTGTGGGACCTGCTGTACGCCGCCGCCCTGTGGATGGGGCCGCGCGCGCGGCGGTGGCTGTGGATCACGACGACGACGCTCGCCGCCGGCGCCTCCGTGGCCGGGGCCGTCGCCGCGCGCGACCCGCGCGTGGCTGTGTCGGTGGCGCTGACGATGACGGCGGTGCTGCTCATGCCGCTGTGGTGGGCCACCAACGTGCGGCACAAGACGGAGCTGGCCGAGCTCGAGCGCCAGCGCGCCGACCTCGCCGAGCGGCAGGCGGCCCTGGAGCGCCGGCGCGCGGCCGACCTCGAGCGGATCGGGGAGCTCGACCGGCACGAGGCCGTGCGGGCCGAGCGTGCCGCCATGGCGCGCGACCTGCACGACGCCGTCGCCTCCCACCTGTCGGCCATCGCCATCCACTCCGGCGCGGCGCTCGCGGGTCCGCCCGACCCCGGGCGCGACCGCGCCGCCCTGGAGCAGGTGCGCAGCAGCGCGGTGGCGTCCCTGGAGGAGATGCGCGCGATGATCCTGCTGCTGCGCTCGGACGTGCGGCGCGACCCCGAGGTCGCGGCCCCGCAGGCCCGGGTCGCGGGCGAGGAGCTGCTGCGCGACGACGGCGAGCTTCTGCTCGTTGGGATAGCTCAGGCGCTGGGGCAGCTCGGCCACGGCCACCCAGAAGGCGTCCTCGGCCTCGCCGTCGGGGTCGCCCTCCACGGTGAGGCGGCCGCCGGTCATGGTGAGCAGGTAGTGGTGCACCACCTTGTGGACGCGGCGCGTCTCGCCGCTGAACCAGTAGTCGATGATGCCGAGCGTGGTGCGGATGCGGCCCACGATCCCGGTCTCCTCGAACACCTCGCGCACGGCGGCCTCCGGCGGCGTCTCGACGCCCTCCAGGTGGCCCGGCCGACCCGAACGCGCCGAACTTCTTCAAGGGCGCGATGTCGGTGCTGCAGCCCAAGATCGACGACGGCACGCTGACCGTGGTCTCGGGCCAGACGGAGTTCACCCAGGTCGCCACCCCCG
>NZ_LWGM01000252.1 GCF_001750215.1 Isoptericola variabilis
GCCGCGGCGGCGGCCGGCCCAGGTGAATGGTGGCCGCCCGCGGGCGGTGCCGGGCCGCCGTCTGGCAGAGTGCGTCCGTGAGGACGCCCGCGCACGCCGGCCGGCGCAGGGACCGCGACGCTGCGGGGCACGCCGTCCTGCGCGCGGCCTGCGGCGTCGTCCTGGTGGTGGCGGCGGCCCTGCTGGTCGCCTGGGTGGTCAAGGCGCTGCTGGTGCAGGTGTTCGGCATCCCGAGCGGTTCGATGCGGGACACGCTCGTCGAGGGCGACCGCATCGTCGTCTCGCGGGTCGCTCCCCGGTTCGCCGACGTCGAGCGCGGCGACGTCGTCGTCTTCCACGACCCCGGCGGATGGCTCGAGCCGCGTGCGGTGCCCTCCCACGGGCCGGTGCTCGACGCCGGCAAGCGGCTGCTGCAGGGCACCGGGCTGCTGCCCGAGGACGACGGCGAGTTCCTGGTCAAGCGGGTCGTCGGCGTCGGCGGCGATCACGTCACCTGCTGCGACGCCGAGGGGTACGTTCAGGTCGACGGCGTCGCCGTCGACGAGTCGCCCTACCTGCCGCCCGGCGTGGCGCCGAGCGACTTCGCGTTCGACGTCACCGTGCCGGCGGGGACCCTGTTCGTCCTCGGCGACAACCGGTCCGACAGCAGCGACTCGCGCGTCCACGGAGGCGCCGTCGGCGGGCCGTTCGTGCCCGTCGACGACGTCGTGGGCACGGTGGTGGCCAAGGTCTGGCCGCGGCTGGAGCGGGTGCCCGACGGCGCCGAGGTCTTCGCCGGCGTGCCGTCGCCCACGGGCTGATCCCCGGGCGGGCACCCGCTGCTGCCCCTCGCCGCACCCCTCGGTCTGTTCGGTGATTCGTTGGCTGATCGGCGATCCGGATCACCGATCAGCCAACGAATCGCCGAACAGACGGCGACAGCGCGCGGGTCCCCCGCTCACCTCCGCCCCGGGTCGGGTGCGGGGAGTCGAGGGTCGACCCGCGCCGCACGGCGCACCTCAGCCGGGAAGCGTCGCAGCAGGCGCTCGGCCGTCTCGGCGGGCCGGGCGGCGTCGCGGGCCGTGAACCTCAGCAGCCGGATGCCGGTGGCCTCGGTGATGGCGTCCTCGCGGCGCTTCTCGTCGAACAGCGCTGACTCCGCGCCGTCCCGCCGTCCGCCGGTCCCGGCGTCGTACTTGACCCTGCCGTCGAACTCGGCGAGCACGCCGTGCTCCGGCCAGCCGACGTCGACGTGGAACGGGCCGAGCCGGGTCCGGACGAGCACCTGCGTCCGAGGCCGCGGAAGCCCCAGGCGCAGCGCCGAGTACCGCAGCCACGACTCCCACGGCGACTCCGCACCGCCGTCGGCGAGGCTCAGGACCGTGCGGGCACGCGCCCGGCCGTTGGGCCGGCGGCGGCGCTCGAGCGTCTCCAGCAGCGCAGCGGCCGAGACGTTCCGGCGCTGCGCCGAGTCCGCGAGCACCAGGCCGGTGAGCGGCGGCATCGTCGTCAGGCAGTCGACGACCGTGCGCGTGAGGTCGGTGGCGGGGATGCCGTCCAGCTCGACGACGTCACCGATCCGGTCGTGGTGACGGGCGATGTCTCGCGCGGCGGTCGCGCCGGCCCGATACTCCTGGACCACGTGGACACGGTCCGGCTCGCGCCACAGCGCGAGGCCCCACAGGAACGCGGCGCTGCCGTGGCTGAACACGTGCTCGGCGCGCAGCTGGCGGTGGACGGCGAGGATCCGCTCGCGGTAACCGGTGGACGTGCCGTCCGGGCGCGCGTCGTCCGAGGTGGCGACGTAGGCGCCGCGGCGCACGCGCCGGACGTCGCCCGCGCGGTGCGCCGTCCGCAGGGCGAACCGGTCGTGCTCGCGTGCCACCAGGATCTCGCGCCGTCCCATGCCGTCACGGTGCCGGACGGCCGGTCGCGCCGGCCGGCGCCGGGTGCCCGCCTGTGGGCGACGGCGTCGTCCACAGGCGCTCGCGTGAGCAGCTCACGGAACCCGTCCGAGCGGACGGTGCCGGCGGCTCGGAGTCCGTTCGGTGATTCGTTGGCTGATCGGCGATCCGGATCGCCGATCAGCCAACGAATCACCGAACGGTCGGACAGGTGCGCCGCGCGTGCGGCCGGGGGTGCGCGGGCCGGGCGCCCGTCACGCCAGCGCCGGCTCCTCGAGCGTCAGCCGCCCGCCGTCGGCGTCCAGGTGGGCCAGCACGCCCAGCGGCACCGTGCGCGGGTCGGGGCCGTGCCCGAACCCGAGCTCGCCGAGCACCGGCACGCCCAGCCCGTCGAGCCGCTCGGCCACCACGTCCTCGACGTCGGGGTCGCAGCCCTGCCAGGAGCCGAGGGCCACGCCGGCGGCCCCGTCGAACCAGCCGGACCGGCGCAGGTGGGTCAGGAACGAGTCGACCCGGTAGGCCCGCTCGTCGACGTCCTCGAGCAGCACGATCCCGCCGCGCGCCGTGCCGAGCGTCGCGGGCGTGCCCACCGACGTCGTGAGCAGCGACAGGCAGCCGCCGGTGGTCACGCCCGTGGCCGACCCGCCGCGCAGCGCGCGGGCGCGCCGCCGGGCGATGACGCGCACCGACTCCGGGGCGCACAGCGTGGCCCGCAGGTGGCGCTGCGCCGCCCGCGAGTCGAGGAACGACACCGCCCCGGCCATCGGCCCGTACAGCGTCACGAGCCCGAGCCGGGCCGCGACCGCCTGGTGCAGCGCCGTGACGTCGCTGAAGCCCACCAGCACGGTGGGGTCCGCCCCGCGCAGCGCGTCCCAGTCCACGAGGTCGACGATCCGCTGCGCGCCGTAGCCGCCACGGGCGCAGACGACGGCGCGCACGTCCGGGTCGAGCCACGCGGCGGTGAAGTCGGCGGCGCGCTCCTCGTCGGTCCCGGCGAGGTACCCGCGCTCGGCGTGCCGGCCGCGGGCGTGCGGCATGACCCGCACCTCGAGCCCCCACGAGCGCAGCACCGCCACGCCCCGGTCCACGCGGGCCTCCGGCACCGGCCCGGAGGGCGACACCACGGCGACGACGTCGCCCGCGCGCAGGCGCGGCGGCCGGAAGGCCGGCGCCAGCGGCGCCCGCCGTGGCGCCGAGGGCTCTCCGTCGGTCTCGAGGGCGGCGCCGGCGTCCAGGAGGGGCCGCCGCGTGCCGGTCGCGGCGGCGGGGGTGGTCATACCGACATCCTCGCGCGCGGCCACCGCGTCCGCGACGGCGCCGGCCGGGGCGACCGGCGCCCCCGCCGGGGAAGGTGGTTCGATGGAGACGGTGCGCCGGGCGGCCGACCGCCCGGGCCGACCGAGGGAGCCCGCATGACCCGCCCGCGCGTCCTGCTCGTCCAGAACACGGCGCGCTCGCGCCCCGGCCGGCTGCCCGGCTGGCTCGCCGAGGAACAGGTCGACGCCCCGGTGGTCCAGGGCCCGGACCTGCCCGGCCGCCTCGCCGACCTGCCGGGACCGGTGGACGGGATCGTGCTGCTGGGCGGGGGGCTCATGCCCGACGAGGACGAGCGGGCGCCGTTCCTGGCGCGCGAGCGCGCGCTCGCCCGCGAGGCGATGGCGGCCGGGGTGCCGCTGCTGGGCATCTGCCTGGGAGCGCAGCTCGTCGCGCACGTGGCGGGCGGCCGGGTGACCCCGCGGTCGGGGGAGACGGAGCGCGGGTCGTGCGCGATCACGCTGCTCGGCGCCGCGGCCGACGACGCCCTGTTCGGCGGGCTGGCCGCCGACCCCGCCGACCCCGCCGACCCCGCCGACCCCGCCGGTCGCCCGGTGCTGCGGATGATCGAGAACCACCACGACTCGATCACCGCGCTGCCGCCCGGCGCCGTGCACCTGGCCACGTCGGCCGCCTGCCGCGTGCAGGCCTTCCGGCTGGGCGCCACGACGTGGGGCGTGCAGTTCCACCCGGAGGTGTCGGCCGAGCGGCTCGCCACGTGGGACGAGTCCGACCTGGCCCACGGCGGGTTCGACCGGGCGGCGCTGCTGGCCGAGGCGCGCGCGGACGCGCCGGTCAACGCGGTGCAGGCCCGCGCGCTCGTCGGCGCGTTCGCCGCCGTCGTGCGTGCCGCGGCCGCCGCGCGGC
>NZ_LWGM01000253.1 GCF_001750215.1 Isoptericola variabilis
CGAGCGGCACCTCGAGCGGCACAGCCCGCGGCGGCTCCCGCACGTCCGGGCGCACCCCGACGCGCGTCGCTCCGGCACGCACGGCGCACCGTGCCCAGGCGACCGCCGCGCGGCCCGCCCGCACGACGAGCCGCGCCACGGGGACGAAGGCGCCCGCCCGGTCGTCCGCCGCCTCCGCCAAGGGGCGCGGCGCCGCCCGGCCCCCGGCCCGGCGTCAGGGGCACTCCTGGCCGGTGCGCGCCGTCCGCGGCCTGTGGCTGGGCGTGGCGCACGGCGTCGGGGGCGCCATCCGCACGATCTTCAGAGGAGCGAGAGACCTGGAACCCGAGCACCGTCGTGACGGCGTCGCCTTCTTCCTCGTCGCGCTGGCGATCGTCGTCGCCGCGCGCGAGTGGTGGGGGATCCCCGGCGTCTTCGGGACCGTCGTGCACGCGGTCGTCGCCGGGACCGTCGGCCTGGCCGGCGTCGCCGTCCCCGTGCTGCTGCTGTGGCTCGGCGTGCGCATCATGCGGCACCCCGAGCGCGAGCAGGCCAACTCCCGCGTCGCGATCGGCGTGACCCTGCTGGTCATGAGCGTGTGCGCGCTCGTGGCCATCGCCGAGGACCTGCCGAGCCCGCGCGACGGGTTCGCCCGGGTCCAGGACGCCGGCGGCATCGTCGGCTACCTCGTCGCCACCCCGGTGGTCACCGGCGTGACCGCCTGGGGGGCCGTGCCGCTGTTCCTGCTCCTGGGCTTCTTCGGCCTGCTCGTGGTCACGGCCACGCCCGTGCACCGGGTGCCCGACCGCCTGCGCGCCGGCTACGACCGGCTCACCGGCAACCACCACCCCGAACCGACGGACGACGACACGCTCCAGCTGGCCGAGGGCTTCTCCCGCCACGACGGCACCGACGAGGCGCCGCGCAAGCGGCGGCGCAAGACGAAGGCCGAGAGGGACGCCGAGCGCGCGGAGCTCGCCCGGCCCGACGGCGGGTTCTCCGGCGACGAGGCGTTCGAGACCGCCGCCGAGGTGGAGCGGCCGGGTGCGCCCGGCCGCTCCGGGCGCGCCCGGAAGACCGCGCCGGTGCCGCCCCCGCCGACGGAGGCGGTGCCGGCCGCCGCTCCCGTCCCGGTGGCCTCGGAGCTCGAGGGCGCGGACCCCGAGACGGCGCCGGCGGCGTCGTCGCGCGACCTCGCGCCGACGCCGCCGCCCGCGCCGTCGGGCCGGCCCGTGCAGCCCATGCTCGAGGGCGACACGGTCTACCTCATGCCCGAGGAGGACCTGCTCGTCAAGGGCGCCCCGCACAAGACCCGCTCGGCGGCCAACGACCGCGTCGTCGAGGCGCTCACCGGGGTGTTCGAGCAGTTCGAGGTCGACGCCAAGGTCACGGGCTTCACCCGCGGCCCGACCGTCACCCGCTACGAGGTCGAGGTCGGCGCCAAGACCAAGGTCGAGAAGATCACCAACCTCTCGAACAACATCGCGTACGCGGTGGCCAGCGCGGACGTGCGCATCCTGTCGCCGATCCCGGGCAAGTCCGCGATCGGCATCGAGATCCCCAACACCGACCGCGAGACGGTCGTGCTGGGCGACGTGCTGCGCTCCTCGGCGGCCCGGCGCACCGAGCACCCGATGGTCGTGGGCATCGGCAAGGACGTCGAGGGCGGCTACGTGGTGGCCAACCTGGCGAAGATGCCGCACATCCTCGTCGCCGGCGCCACCGGCGCGGGCAAGTCGAGCTTCATCAACTCGATGATCGTCTCGATCATGATGCGGGCCACGCCCGAGCAGGTCCGGATGATCCTGGTCGACCCCAAGCGCGTCGAGCTGACCATCTACGAGGGCATCCCGCACCTCATCACGCCGATCATCACCAACCCCAAGAAGGCCGCCGAGGCCCTCGACTGGGTGGTGCGGGAGATGGACGCCCGCTACGACGACCTGGCGGCGTTCGGGTTCAAGCACGTCGACGACTTCAACGCCGCGGTGCGTGCCGGCAAGGTCAAGCCGCTGCCGGGCTCGGAGCGCAAGATCGCGCCGTACCCGTACCTGCTCGTGGTGGTCGACGAGCTCGCCGACCTCATGATGGTGGCGCCGCGCGACGTCGAGGCGTCGATCCAGCGCATCACCCAGCTCGCCCGCGCCGCCGGCATCCACCTGGTGCTGGCCACGCAGCGCCCGTCGGTCGACGTCGTCACCGGTCTGATAAAGGCGAACGTGCCCTCGCGCCTCGCGTTCGCGACCTCGTCGCTCGCCGACTCCCGCGTCGTGCTCGACCAGCCCGGTGCGGAGAAGCTCATCGGCCAGGGTGACGCGCTGTTCCTGCCGATGGGCGCCGCGAAGCCGATGCGCGTCCAGGGCGCCTGGGTCAGCGAGTCCGAGGTGCACCAGGTCGTCGAGCACGTCAAGGAGCAGCTCAAGCCGGTCTACCGCGAGGACGTCACCGCGCCGGCGGCGGCGAAGAAGCAGATCGACGACGACATCGGCGACGACCTCGACCTGCTGCTGCAGGCGGCCGAGCTCGTGGTCACCACCCAGTTCGGCTCGACGTCGATGCTGCAGCGCAAGCTGCGCGTCGGCTTCGCCAAGGCGGGCCGGCTCATGGACCTGCTGGAGTCGCGCGAGATCGTCGGTCCGTCCGAGGGCTCCAAGGCCCGCGAGGTGCTCGTCCAGCCGGACGACCTGCCCGCGGCGCTCGCGCTCATCCGCGGCGAGACCCCGCCGCCCGCCGACCAGGACGACGCGGGCGCGGCCGGCGGCGCCGCCCACGACTACTCCGAGGGCGTGGACGGCCACCTGCCGCCCGTGGCGAAGGACTACCACGACGGGGCCGACGAGGCCGAGAGCTGGCGCTGACCGCCGGCCCGGCGGCTCAGGACCGCGGCACCACGACCGGTCCCGGGCCGCTCGGCGCCGGGGGTGCCGTGCGCTCGGGAGCGTCCGGCCCGACGGCGGCCCGGACGCGGTCGTGCCGCGCGCGCAGCTCGTCCGGGCCGAGGGTGCCGGCGGCCGACCCGTCGCCGCCGCTGAGGACCCGCAGCCGGTGGCCCGCCTCGCGGTCGACGGTGGTGGCCGCCCAGCCCACGTCCGCCACCCGCGGCGCCTGCGCGCCCTGCCAGCGGAGGTCCGCGAGGAGCAGCACGCCGCCGGACGTGGCGGCGGCGCAGCAGGCGTCGTCCTGGTTCGACAGGTGGTTGCCCAGGCCGTAGGCGACCCACATGCCGGTCCCGTCCGGCCCGCCGGGCAGCCGCTCGATCGGCTGCGGCACGTGGGCGTGGTGGCCGATCACCAGGTCGACCTGCCCGGACGCGGCGAGGGCGGTGGCCACCCGGCGCTGGGCCGCGGTCGGCTCCGCCGTGTACTCGGTCCCGGCGTGCACGCTGACGACGACGACGTCCGCGCCGTCCGCGCGGGCGCCGCGGGCGGCGGCCACGAGCGCGTCCGCGTCGAGCCGCTGGACTGCCCACGGGGCGTCGGCGGGCGGCGTGAACCCGTTGAGCTGCTCGGTGGCCGACAGGTGCGCCACCCGCACCGTCCGGCCGCCGCGCTGCAGCTCGTAGCGCTGCACGGCCGCCGCCTCCGCGGCGTCGCGGGCCGTGCCCGCGTGCCCCAGGCCCGCGGCGTCGAACGCGTCGAGCGTGGCGACCACGCCGGCCAGGCCGCGGTCGAGCGTGTGGTTGGACGCGGCCGAGCAGCCGTCCCAGCCCTGCTCGGCGAGGTCGCGGACGATCTCGCCGGGCGCGCCGAACACCGGATAGCCGGACGGCGCCTCGCCCGGGGGCGCCAGCGGCACCTCCAGGTGGCACAGGGCCAGGTCGGCCCCGCCCACCCACGTGTCGGTGCCGGCGAGCAGGGGGGAGTAGTCGGTGCCCCCCGCCGTGGTCGCCGAGGCGTTGACCGGGCCGTGCAGCAGGACGTCCCCGGCCGCCAGCAAGGTCAGCACCTGTGCGGGCGCGGGCGCCGGCGGCACCTGCCGCTGCGCCACCACGGCCGCGGGCACGGTGACCGCCGGCGTCGGCGGCTCCTGCGTCCCGGCGTGCCAGCGGCCGAGCCCCGCGCCGGCGGCCACGCCGA
>NZ_LWGM01000254.1 GCF_001750215.1 Isoptericola variabilis
CCGTCCGGGGGCTCCCGTCAGCGCCGCCCAGGGGCTCCCGTCAACGCCGCCCGGCGGCGGCCGCCTGCGTCCCGGCCGACGCGGCGGCCGACACGTCGCCCAGCACCACCGCGTCGATGAGCTGGCGCGCCCACGCCAGCACCTCGGCGCCGCGCAGCGGGCGGCCGCCGATCCGCGCCGTCGTCGGGAAGGGCACGAGGACCGCCCGGATCGCCGGCTTCTGGACGGTGCCCGGGTACAGCCGGCGCAGGCGCAGCTGCGCCGACTCCGGCAGGTCCACCGGCGCGAACCGCACGTACTTGCCCTGCGCCGTGATGTCCGTGACCCCGGCCTCGCGGGCGTGGTTGCGGAAGTCGGCGACGTCGAACAGCGCGCTCGCGACGTCGGGCAGCTGCCCGTACCGGTCGACGAGCTCGGCGCGGACCTCGGCCAGCGCCGCGGCGTCCTGCGCGGCGGCGATCTTCTTGTAGGCCTCGAGACGCAGGCGCTCGGTGGCGATGTAGGACTCCGGCAGGTGGGCGTCCACGGGCAGCTCGACGGTGACCTCGGGCTGCTCCTCCTCCTTCTCCCCGCGGAACGCCTGGACGGCCTCGCCGACCATGCGCACGTACAGGTCGAACCCGACGCCGGCGATGTGGCCGGACTGCTCGCCGCCCAGCAGGTTGCCGGCACCGCGGATCTCCAGGTCCTTCATGGCGATCTGCATGCCCGCGCCGAGGTCGGTGTGGGCCGCCATGGTGGCGAGGCGGTCGTGCGCCGTCTCGGTCAGCGGCCGCTCCGGCGGGTAGAGGAAGTAGGCGTACGCGCGCTCGCGGCCGCGACCCACGCGCCCGCGCAGCTGGTGCAGCTGGGACAGGCCGAGCATGTCGGCGCGCTCGAGGACCAGGGTGTTGGCGTTGGAGATGTCCAGGCCGGTCTCGATGATGGTGGTGCACACCAGGACGTCGAGCTCCTTCTCCCAGAAGGCGCGGATCACCTGGTCGAGCTGGTGCTCGCTCATCTTGCCGTGGGCCACGCCGACCCGGGCCTCGGGCACCAGCTCCTGCAGGCGCGAGGCGGTGCGCTGGATGGTCTCGACCTTGTTGTGGACGTAGAAGACCTGGCCCTCGCGCAGCAGCTCGCGGCGCACCGCGGCGGCGATCTGCTTCTCCTCGTACGGCCCCACGTAGGTCAGCACCGGGTGGCGCTCCTCCGGCGGGGTCTGCAGCGTCGACATCTCGCGGATGCCGGTCACCGCCATCTCCAGCGTGCGCGGGATCGGGGTGGCGGACATGGCCAGCACGTCCACGTTGGTGCGCAGCTGCTTGAGCGTCTCCTTGTGCTCGACGCCGAAGCGCTGCTCCTCGTCGATGATCACCAGGCCGAGGTCCTTGAACCGCACCCCGCCGGTGATGAGGCGGTGGGTGCCGATGACGACGTCGACCGTGCCCTTCGCGAGGCCCTCGACCGTCTCGGCGGACTCCTTCTCCGTCTGGAACCGGCTCAGCGCCCGCACCGTCACGGGGAACCCGGCGTAGCGCTCGGAGAACGTGTCGAAGTGCTGCTGCACCAGCAGGGTGGTGGGCACCAGCACGGCGACCTGCTTGCCGTCCTGCACGGCCTTGAACGCGGCGCGGATGGCGATCTCGGTCTTGCCGTAGCCGACGTCGCCGCACACGAGGCGGTCCATCGGCACCGACTTCTCCATGTCGGCCTTGACCTCCTCGATGGTGGAGAGCTGGTCGGGCGTCTCGACGTAGGCGAAGGCGTCCTCCAGCTCGCGCTGCCACGGGGTGTCGGGGCCGAAGGCGTGGCCCTGGGTCGCCATGCGCGCGGAGTACAGGCGGATGAGCTCGCCGGCGATCTGGCGCACGTGCTTGCGCGCCTTGGCCTTGGTGTTCTTCCAGTCGGCGCCGCCCATCTTGTTGAGGCTGGGCGCCTCGCCGCCGGTGTACTTGGTGACCTGGTCGAGCTGGTCCATCGGCACGAACAGCCGGTCGCCCGGCTGACCGCGCTTGCTCGAGGCGTACTCGATGACGAGGTACTCGCGGGTGGCGGCGTTCGCGCCGGCGCCGAGGGTGCGCTGCACCATCTCCACGAACCGGCCGACGCCGTGCTGCTCGTGCACCACGAAGTCGCCCGCCTTGAGCTGCAGCGGGTCGACGACGTTGCGCCGGCGGCTGGGCATCTTGCGCATGTCGCGGGTGGTGGTGCCGGCGCGGCCGGTGAGGTCGGACTCGGAGAACACGGCCAGCCGCAGCTCGGGCGCGACGAACCCCTTGCCGACCAGGGCGGGGGTGACCAGCACGACGCCGCCGTCCGGCTCCTCGTCCAGCCGCGCGACCAGGCGGGCCGCGGTGTCGGCCGCCATGAGCTGCTCGACCATGCGCTTGGCCGGGCCGGGGCCCTCGGTGGTCAGCACCAGCCGCCAGCCGGCCTTCTGCAGGTCGCGCACGTCGTCGAGGGCCCGCTGCATGTCGCCGCGGTAGGACTCGACGTCGCGGGCGCCGACCGTGTAGGTGGTGACGCCGTCGACGTCCGCGCCCGGCCCGTCGGCGCCCGCGGCCCCGTCGCCCAGCTCGGCGTCCTGGCCGAACGCCGACAACGTCCACCAGCCGAGCCCGCGCCGGGCCGCGACCTCGCGCACGTCGGCGAACGTCGAGAACGACGCCGCGGACAGGTCGATCGGCGCCTTGCCGCCGGCGACCGCGCCGGTCCAGGCGGCGGCGAGGAACTCCTCGGTGGTGGCCACGAGGTCGTGGGCGCGGCGGCGCACCCGCTCGGGCTCGTCGACGACCAGCAGCGCATCCTCGGGCACCAGGTCGAGCACCGGCACCATGCGGTCCACCAGCACCGGGGCGAGCGACTCCATGCCCTCCACGGCCACGCCGGCGGCCAGCTTGTCGAGCATCTCCACGGCGCCGGGCAGCCGCTCCACCAGCTCGCCGGCCCGGGCGCGCACCTCGTCGGTGAGCAGGATCTCGCGGCACGGCGGGGCCCACAGGCCGTGCTCGGCGACCTCGAGCGAGCGCTGGTCGGCCACGGCGAACCAGCGGATCTCGGTGACCTCGTCGCCCCAGAACTCCACGCGCAGCGGGTGGTCCTCGGTGGGCGGGAAGACGTCGAGGATGCCGCCGCGCACGGCGAACTCGCCGCGGCGCTCCACCATGTCGACGCGGGAGTACGCCGCGGCGGTCAGCCGCTCGGCGACGTCGGTGAGGTCGGCCGTGTCCCCCAGGTGCAGCTCGACCGGCTCCAGCTCGCCCAGGCCCGCGACGACCGGCTGCAGCAGCGCGCGCACCGGCATGACCAGCACCCGGATCGGGCCGGTCGGGCCCGGCTCGGCGGCCGGGTGCGCCAAGCGCCGGAACACGGCGATGCGCTTGGCCACGGTGTCGGCGCGCGGGCTCAGGCGCTCGTGCGGCAGCGTCTCCCACGCCGGGAGGACCGCGACGTCGTCCGCCCGCTCGTCGGGCAGGTAGGCGCGGATGCTCGCCGCGGTCTCGTCGGCCTGCCGGCCGGTGGCGGTGACGACGACGAGCGGGCGCCGGGCAGAGGCGGCGACCAGCAGCGGCGGGCGCGCCCCCTGCGGGCCGACGACGTCGACGAAGCCGCGCGCCGGGACGTGCTCCACCGCGGCGGCCGCGCCGGGGTCGGTGAGCAGGGCGGGGATGAGGCCGGTGAGGTTCACGGGGATCCTTCGATCGTTCTCGCGCACGACGACGAGCCCGGAGATCCTCCTGGGTGGGGGGTCCGGGGCTGCCCCACCAGGTTACGCGCCGCCCCCGACGCACGACCGCCGGGGCGGCGACGCTCCGAGGACTCCGCCTGAGGACGCCCCGACGACGCCCGACGACGCCCGACGACCCGCAGGGCGCCGAATTCACCCGCGGCGCGGCACGGTGGTCGCCGTCGTGGCGTTCCGTCGCCCGCCGCCGCGCGGCGAGGATGGCAGGCACCGGCCTCCCGCCGGCGTCGGACCGGTGCGGACGGAGCGAGCGGTGGCGGACGGGCTGCGCAGGGACCGGGCCGGCGGGCCAGCGCGCGGCGCGCCGCCCGGCGGGCGGCC
>NZ_LWGM01000255.1 GCF_001750215.1 Isoptericola variabilis
CGTCGTGGCCCAGGCGGCCGACGGCGTCCCGCTGCCGCGCGGCGGCGCCGTGCTGGGG
Organism: Isoptericola variabilis; assembly: GCF_001750215.1. GTDB lineage: Bacteria > Actinomycetota > Actinomycetes > Actinomycetales > Cellulomonadaceae > Puerhibacterium > Puerhibacterium variabilis_A. Next base: position 59 of record NZ_LWGM01000255.1, read on the forward strand.
CACGCGCTGCAGTCCGCGCGCGACGCCCTCGACGCCGTCCCGACGCTCGTCGGCCGGGGCGAGGGCACGGGGTCGAACTCGTGGGTCGTCGCGGGGCAGCACACCGCCTCCGGCAAGCCGATGCTGGCCAACGACCCGCACCTCGCGCTGTCCCAGCCGAACGTGTGGGCGCAGGTCGGGCTGCACTGCGAGACCGTGGACGACTCCTGCCCGTTCGACGTGGCGGGCTTCTCGTTCGCCGGCTTCCCGGGCGTGATCATCGGCCACAACGGCGACCTGGCGTGGGGCCTGACGAACATGGGCGCCGACGTCACCGACTTCTTCATCGAGCGGGTGCGGGACGACACCTACCAGCGCGGCGACGGCTGGGAGCCGCTCGACGTCCGCACCGAGACCATCCGCGTGGCCGGCTCGACCCCGATCGACCTCACCGTGCGCAGCACGGCGCACGGCCCGATCGTCTCCGACGTCGTCGAGGAGCTCGGCGCCGTCACCGGCTCCCCGACCCCGGCCGGCACGGAGCTCGGCACGTACGCCGTGTCGCTGGCCTGGACGGCGCTGCAGCCGGGCCGCACCGCCGACGCCGTCTTCGCCTTCGACACCGCCCGCTCGGCCGAGGACATCCGCGCCGCCGCGGCCCTGTTCGAGGTGCCGGCGCAGAACATCGTGTTCGCCACGGCCGACGGCCACATCGGCTACCAGGCCCCCGGCCGCGTGCCGGTGCGTGCGCGGGTCGAGGGCAGCCTGGTGCCGAGCGACGGCACGTGGCCGCGCGACGGGCGCGACCCGGCGTACGACTGGCAGGGCTGGGTGCCCGCCGACCAGATGCCGCGCGCGCTCGACCCCGACAGCGGCGTGATCGTCGCGGCGAACCAGGCCGTGCTGCCCGACGGCGCGGGCCCGTTCCTCACCGCCGACTGGGACTACGGCTTCCGGGCCGAGCGCATCGGCGCGCTGCTGCAGCAGCAGGTCGGCTCCGGCCGCAAGCTCACGGTCGAGGACATGAGCGCGGTCCAGCAGGACGACTGGAGCGCCTACGCCCAGGTGCTCCTGCCGGCGCTGCTCGCGGTGGACATCGAGGACGACTACGACGCCGCCGGCCAGGAGCTGCTCGCCGACTGGGACGGCCACATGGACGCCGACTCCTCGGCCGCGGCCTACTTCGCCGCGGTGTGGCGCAACCTGCTGCAGGCGACGTTCTGGGACGACCTGCCCGAGGAGATGCGGCCCGACGGCGGCTCGCGCTGGCTCGTCGTCGTGCGCGACATGCTCGAGCGGCCGGACGACCCGTTCTGGGACGACCGCTCCACGCTCAACGTGGTGGAGTCGCGCGACGAGATCCTCACCCAGGCGCTCGTGGGCGCCCGGCGCGACCTGACGGTCGAGCTGAGCAAGGACCCCTCGGACTGGCACTGGGGCGACCTGCACACGCTGCGGCTGGAGCACCCGGTGCTCGGCGGCGACTCGGTGCCGGGGCCGGTGCGGGCGCTGGTCAACCCGTCGCCGGTCGAGATGTCCGGCACGTCGTCGGTGGTGAACGCGACCGGCTGGGACGCCGGCACGGGCAGCTTCGCCGTGACCACGGGCCCGTCGATGCGCATGGTCGTGGACATGGGCGACCTCGACGCCTCGACGTGGGTCACCGGCACCGGCACCTCCGGCCACCCAGCCTCGAAGCACTACGACGACCAGCTCCGGACGTGGGCGTCGGGCGGGACGTTCCCGTTCCCGTTCACCGCCGACGCGGTGCGCGAGGCCGCCGTCGACGAGCTGACGCTGCGGCCCTGACGCGAACGAGCCGCGAACGAGACGAGACACGGACGGCCCGGACCGCGCTGCGGTCCGGGCCGTCCGTCGCGTCGGCGAGGCTCAGAACAGCCGCTGCCACCCCTCCGGGGTGACGACGGCGTGCACCGGCATGTCGTGCTCCTCGGACGGCAGCGGCCGCTGCACGACGTCGTAGACCTCCTCGGGGAACACCATCGCGACGACGGGCACGCCGGGGCGGGCCTGCTTGAGCACGCGGTCGTACCAGCCGCCGCCCTGGCCCAGCCGCACGCCGCCGGTGTCGACGGCGAGGGCGGGCGCCACGACGACGTCGGCGTCCTCGACCGCCGCGGCGCCGAGGGCGGGGCCGTCCGGCTCCGGCGGGCGCCCGGGGGCCCGCTCGCGCAGGTCGTCCGGCCCCTTGTACTCGGCCCAGTCACGGGCGAGGCCCGCGCCGAGCACGGGCAGCAGCACGCGGGCGCCGCGGGCGGCGAGCCGCTCGAGCAGCACCTCGGTGCCCGGCTCCGTGGGGCGCGCGGCGTAGGTGGCCACGCAGCGGGCGTCGCGCACCTCGGGCAGCTCGGCGAGGGCGTCGGCGAGGGCGACGGCGGCCTCGGCGCGCAGGCGCGGCGGGCGGGCCTGACGCTGGGCTCGGATGGCGCGGCGGAGCTCTTCCTTGGCGTCGGCGGGCTCCATGCCCGGCATCACGGGATACGGCTGGTTCCGTGGAGGGCTGTTGGAGTCGCGACGCATGGGCACATTGTGTCAGTGTCCGTCCGGAACGCCGGGCTGCCGTGCCCGGCCGCGGGAGGCACGGGTGGCGCAGGGACTGATGAAGGAGTGGGCGACGGTGAGCAGGTCGTGGCCGGTCACCCTGCGGGACGACTCCCCGCGCGGGTCGGTGGTGCTGCGGCCGCTGCGCCGCCGGGACTCCCACGCGTGGCTGCGCCTGCGCCAGGACAACCGGGCGTGGCTCGAGCCGTGGGAGGCGACGTCGCCGGGGTACCGCGCCGAGCCGGCCGCGACGTTCGCCGAGTACGTGCGCGCCCTGACGCAGCAGGCGCGCGCCGGCACCGCGCTGCCGTTCGCCGTCGAGCTGGACGGGGCGCTGGTGGGCCAGCTGACGGTCTCGTCGATCGCCTACGGCTCGCTGTGCTCGGCGTCCGTCGGCTACTGGGTCTCCCGCGAGGTCGCCGGCCGCGGCGTCATCCCCACCGCGGTGGCCATGGCCACCGACTACTGCTTCGCCGTGCTGGGCCTGCACCGCATCGAGGTGAACATCCGCCCGGAGAACGAGCGCAGCCTGCGCGTGGTCGAGAAGCTCGGGTTCCGCGACGAGGGCCTGCGGCGCCGCTACCTGCACATCCAGGGGGAGTGGCGGGATCACCGCACGTTCGCGCTGACCACGGAGGACGTGCCGGGCGGGCTCCTCGCCCGCTGGCAGGCCACCCGCGACGCCGTCTGACCACGGCGGACGCCGTCCCCGCACGAATCTTGACGGACACGCCGCGAGTACTCCGCGCGTGGTGGCCCCGGCTCCCCTAACGTCGTGGCGTGGAATCGTCGGCAGCAGGTCTCGCAGCTCTCGCGCTGTTCGTCCTGTGGCTGGGTTACTGGGTGCCGCGGAAGGCCCGGCACCGTCAGCAGCTGGGCGAGGCCCGCGTCGAGGACAGGTTCTCCGGCGGGCTGCGCGTGCTGGCGGTGGCCGCCGGCCCCGTGACGGAGGGGCCGCTCGAGCCCCGGTCGACCGTGCCGCTCCTGGCTCCCGGCCGCGGGGGCGTCCGGGCGCGCCTGCTGGAGCGCACCGGTGCCTCCGACGACACACCCGCCCCCGGCAGCGGCGCCGGACGCGGGCTCACGACGGCCACCACCGCCAGGACGGACACCCGACGAGGGGAGCATGCGATGCAGGACAGCCGCGAGTCCCGCCTGGCGGTCATGGAGGAGCGTGCCCGGCGGGCGCGTCGGCGGCTCGTCCTGACGCTCGTGCTGCTGGTCGCCACGGTGGCCGGCTGGGTCGCCGTCGCGACCGCGCTGGTGGTGTGGTGGGCGGCGCTGGTGCCGACGGCGCTGCTCGCCGTCGTGCTGGTGCTCGGCCGGCTCGCGGCGAGGTCCGCGCGCCGGGCCGACGAGCGCTGGGCCGCCGAGCGGCGCGCCGCGCAGCGCAAGGCCGTCCAGGCGCG
>NZ_LWGM01000256.1 GCF_001750215.1 Isoptericola variabilis
TTCGCCCTGGTGGAGGACGTGCGCGACGAGCAGGGCAGCCTGTGGCGCGGGGCCGGCATCGCGGCGCTCGCCGCCGTGCTCGTGCTCGTGATCCGCTCGGCCTACGTGGCGCCCCTGCTGTGGCAGCGGTCCTGGATGTCGCGCAGCTGGCGCTTGGCGTCGTCGAGGTCGCGCACGGGGACGAGCGCCTCGGCCTCGGCGAGCAGCGCCTCCTTGACCTCGAGGTTGGCGCGGAACTCCGCGTCCAGCGCCGCGTTCTCCGCGTCGCGCGCGGCGAAGAAGGCGTCCTGCGCGGCCCGGAACCGGGCCCACAGCGCGTCGTCGTCCTTGCGCGCCGCGCGGCCGGCGGCCTTCCAGCGCGACATGAGGTCGCGGTACGCGGCGGAGGTGGCGCCCCAGTCCGTGCTGCTGGACAGCGCCTCGGCCTCGGCGACCAGCTGCTCCTTGGCGGCCTTGGCGGCGCTGTTGCGCTGCTCGAGGTCGGCGAAGTAGTGGCGCCGCTCGCGGTCGAACGCGGTGCGGGCGTGGCTGAAGCGCTTCCAGAGCGCCTCCTCCGTGGGCCGGTCGATGCGCGGGCCGGAGCGCTGCGCCTCCTTCCAGCGCTCGAGGAGGCTGCGCAGCTCCTCGCCGGCCGGGCGCCACTGCATGCGCTGCGGGTCCGTCGCGGCGATCTTCTCCGCGGCCTCCACGATCTGCGTGCGCGTGGCCACGGCCTCCGCCTTGGCGGCGGCGCGGGCCTGCTCCAGCGAGGCGCGGCGGTCGGCGGCGCGCGAGGCGAGCGACCCGACGCGGGCGCGCAGCGAGTCAAGGTCGCCGACGGCCGCCGGCTCGGCCGTCTCCTCGCGGAGCTTCGCGAGGGTGGAGTCGATCTCCTTGACGGACAGGTCGGCGCTGTCGAGGCGGGTCTCGAACAGCGCGACCTTCGCCACCAGGTCGAGGTAGCGGCGCACGTACAGGCTCATCGCCTCGGAGGCGGAGACGCCCGGGAACTGGCCGACGGAGCGCTCCCCGGCCGCCTCGCGCACGTACACCGTGCCCTCGTCGTCGACCCGGCCGAACTGCTCGGCGGCCTCCACGGCCGCGGCGTCCAGCGCCGGGGGCACGGGCGCGGCGGGGGCGGCGGCGGCCGCGGGTGCGGGTGCCGGCCCGACGGCGGTCGACGCCGCGGCGACGACGTTCGAGGAGACGACGGCGACCCAGGAGGCCGGCACCGGGGACACCCCGGGCACCGCGGCCGCGCGGACCGCCGACCTGCGGCGCGGGTCGCTGCTCATGACGATCGGCACGGCGGCCTCCCGGGCCTCGGGCCAGGTCCGCACCATGCTGCTGGTCGGCGCGATCGGCACCCTGGGCGCGGTCGCGGACGCCTTCGACATCGCGAACACCCTGCCGAACATGCTGTTCGCGCTGCTCGCCGCCGGCGTGCTGCAGGCCGTGCTGATGCCGCAGATCATGCGCGCCATGCAGGCGCCGGACGGCCGCGAGCGCCTCGACAAGCTCCTGACGCTCTCGCTGCTCGGCATCCTGGCCATCAGCGTGCTGCTCGTGGTGCTGGCCCCGTGGCTGGTGGGCCTGTTCACGCTCAGCGGCCGCTGGACGGCCGAGAAGCTCGCGCTCGCCACCGTGCTCGCGTACTGGTGCGTGCCGCAGGTCTTCTTCTACGGCGTGTTCACGCTGCTGGGCCAGGTGCTCAACGCCCGCGGCCGGTTCGGGGCGTACGGCTGGGCGCCGGTGGCCAACAACGTGGTCTCCGTGGTCGGCTTCGGGGCGTTCATCCTGGTCTACGGCGCGGCGCCCGACGGCGGCATCAACGACATCGGCGGGTGGTCGACGGGCCAGACGGTGCTGCTGGCCGGCACGGCGACCCTCGGCATCGCCGCGCAGGCGGCCATCCTCGTCGGCGCGCTGCGCCGCTCCGGCTTCCGCTGGCGCTTCCGGCTGGGCCTGCGGGGCATCGGCCTGCGGTCGGCCGGCAAGGTGGTCGGCTGGACCATCGGCGCCGTCGTCCTGGAGCAGGTCGGCGTCACGTTCCTCAAGAACGTCACGAGCGCCGCCAGCGAGGCCGCGGACGCCGTCGACGTCGCCGGCAACGCCGCCTACACCAACGCGATGACGATCTACCTGCTGCCGCACTCGCTCGTGGTCGTCTCCATCGTCACGGCCCTGTTCCCGCGCATGAGCGCCGCGGCGGCGGCCGGCGACGTCGCCGGCGTGCGCCGCGACATGTCGGTGGGCCTGCGCACGGCCGGCGTGTTCTCCGTGTTCTCGGCCGTGGTGATGCTGGTGCTGGCCCGGCCGCTGACCAAGTCGCTGCTGCCCACGCTCGGGCCGGCGGGCGTCGACGCCGGCGGGCCGGTGCTGCAGGCGATGGCGCTCGGCCTCGTGGCGCTCGGCATCACGGTGATGGTCAAGCGCATGTACTACGCGTTCGAGGACGGCCGCTCGATCTTCGTCATCCAGATCTTCGCGACGGCGAGCATGGTGGCCGCCCTGTGGGCGGCGACGCAGCTGCTGCCGGCCGAGCTGTGGGCCGTGGCGGCCGGCGCCGCCTACGCCCTGTCGACGTGGATCTCCGTGCTGCTGCGCGTGCGCGGCATGAGCCGCAAGCTCCGCGGGATGGACGGCGCGCGCATCCTGCGGCTGTACGTGCGCGCGGGGGTCGCCGGCGTCGTCGCCGGCGCGGCCGGCTGGTACCTGGCGCGGCTGCTCGGCGTCGACGGCGACCTGTCCTGGCCGCACGCGCTGGGCATCACCGCGGCCTGCGGCGCCGTCATGCTCGGGGCGTACCTCGGCCTGCTCAAGGCCATGCGCGTGCGCGAGCTCGACGACGCGCTGCGGCCCGTCCTGCGCCGGCTGGGGCGGTGACCGTCCGGGCGGCGCTCAGGTTCCCGCGCCGCGCCGCCCGTACCATGTCCGGATCGATGCGGTCCGGTTGAATGGGCCGTAGCACTGCAATGGACCGTAGAACGGAACGAGGAGCACCGCGCTCCGCACCCGACGCCGAACGAGGAGGCCAGGTGAGCACCGTCCAGCCCGGCGGAACGACGCCGAGCCACGCGCCCATCGAGCCCGGGACCGTGATGGTCGGCCGGTACCGGCTCGAGCAGCCCACCAGCAGCGACCTCGCCGACGCCGAGGCCTGGCAGGCGCAGGACCAGATCCTCGCGCGGCCGGTGCGCGTCACGTTCGTGAGCGGCCCGTACGCGCAGGCGGCCCTGGACGCCGCCCGCCGCGCCGCGCTGGTCTCCGACGGGCGCCTGGCCCGCGTGCTCGACGTCGGCAGCGCCGTCGTCGGCGGCACCGAGCGGCCGTACGTCATCTCCGAGCCGTACACCGGCTCCACGCTCACCGAGATCGTCTCGGGCGGGCTCGTGGACCCGCAGCAGGCCCGCTCCATCGTGGGCGAGGCGGCGGCCGCGCTCGACGCCGCCGCCCAGCGCGGCGTGCACCACCTGGCGCTGCGGCCGGAGGCCGTGCGGGTGGACGGCCACCGCGTCGTCGTCACCGGCCTGGGCATCGACGCGGGCCTGGCCGGCGTGGAGGGCGTGGCCACCGGCGGCGCGGCCGCCGACGCCCGCGACCTGGCCGCCCTGGCCTACTACGCGCTCACCGCGCGCTGGGCCGGCGACAGCCTCGACGAGCCGTGGATCACGCCGGACACCGTGCGCCCCCTGCCCGCGCAGCAGGACGAGCACGGCAACGTCGTGGCCCTGTCCGCCCTGGTGCCGCACGTCGACGCCGCCCTCGACGACCTCGTGCGCCGCACGCTCGGCGCCGGGTCCGGCCCCGCCGAGGGCGAGGCGGTCCCGTCGACGCCGGGCGAGGTGGCCGACGCGCTCCGGCCGTGGAACGAGGTCTCCGGCGTGCTGGACGTCCCGGACTTCGTGCAGCCGACCGCGGCGGCGCCCGCCGTGCCCGTGCGGCACTCCGTCCGCGCGAACGGCGCCCCCTCGCGGCGCCCGACGACGGGGCGCATCGCGCGCGCCGGGGCGTACG
>NZ_LWGM01000257.1 GCF_001750215.1 Isoptericola variabilis
GACCTGCCCACGCCGGTGCCGCCGCCCCCGGCCGACCGGGACCTGCTGGCCGTGCCGTTCACGTCGCTGACCACCGCCGCCGAGGAGCTGGCCGGCTACGGCGCCGCCGTGGTCGTGCTCGACCCGCCGGAGCTGCGCACCGAGGTGCTGCGGCGCCTGCACGCGGCCGCCGCCCTGGCGGACGCGCCCTCGACCACCGCTGAGGCAGCCGCCGAGACGGAGGCCGCCGCCGGCCCGGACGCCGGCGGCGACGCAGAGAAGGAGCAGGACCGTGGCTGAGCGCGCGGACGACCGCCTGGTGCGGCTCCTGGGCCTGGTGGCCTACCTCGACGCGCGCGGGCCGGTGCCCGTGGCGCAGCTCGCGCAGCACTTCGGGGTGAGCGAGGCGCAGATCCGCGACGACGTCGACCAGCTGTGGGTCACCGGCACGCCCGGGTACTGGCCCGACGACCTCATCGACTTCGACGCCGACGCCGCCGAGCGCGGCATGGTGCACCTGACCAACGCCCGCGGCATGACGCGCCCCCTGCGCCTGGGCACCCGCGAGGCCGTGGCCCTCGTGGCCGCGCTGCGCGCGATGCTCGAGTCGCCGGTCGTCCAGGCCGACCGCGAGCGCCGCGAGCTCGTCGCCTCCGCGCTGGAGAAGCTCACGACGGCGACGGGCGAGGCCGCGCACGCCGTGGACGTGCGCCTGGCGCCCGACGGCGACCCGGCCGTGCTGCGGGCCGTGACCGGCGCGCTGGCCCAGGGGCGCCGGCTGCGGATCCGGTACGTCAACGCCGCGGACGTCACGGGGGAGCGGGAGGTCGACCCCGTGCGGCTGCTCACGCAGGACGAGTCCTCCTACCTCGTGGCGTGGTGCCACCGCGCCCAGGGGCGGCGCACGTTCCGCATGGACCGCATCCTCGCCGCCGAGGTGCTCGACGCCCCGGTGTCCGCGGCCGGGCGCGCGCTGGCCGCCGAGCCCGAGGTGGGACTGGACATCGCCCAGTCGGTGGCCGACCCGGCGACCGCCACCACGACGGCGACCGTCGTGCTCGCCTCGCCCGCGCGCTGGGTCGCCGAGGAGGTGCCCACCGAGTCGGTGCGCGACCTGCCCGACGGGTCGTTCGAGGTGCGGGTGCGCGTCACCAACCCCGCGTGGCTGCGCGGCCTGCTGCTGGCCAACGCCGCGCACGTGCGCTCGGTGGAGCCGGCGGATGTCGCCCGGGACGTCGCCGGCGCCGCCCGCGAGGCGCTCGACGCCTACGCCGCCGTGGCGGCGGCGGTGCTGGCCCCGCCGGCCGGCGACGAGACCGTAGGCTGACCGCCATGTGGTTCGCGGTGTGGTCGGTGCTCGTGGTCGCCACCCTGGTGGGCGCCGCCCTCCTGGGCCGCGACCTGTGGCGCAGGGCGAGGCGGCTGGGGGCCGAGCTCTCCCGCGCCTCCGCGGCGTTCGACGCCGCCTCGGCGCGCATCTCCCAGGCGGTCGCCGAGGCCGAGGCCGCCGCGCCCGAGATCCGCGCGACGATGTTGGACGACCCCACCGAGCTGCACGACCGGGTGGCCGACCTGCGCCTCGCGCGGGCGGAGCGGACCGAGGCGCGGCGCGCGCACCACCGCGCCGTCGCGCAGACGTGGTCGCTCGAGGGCTGGCTCGCCGGGCGCCGCGCGGCCCGCGCCACGCAGCGCGCCCGGTCCTGACCGGCGGCGCCGGGACACGTCGGACACCTGGTACACCTCGGACACCTGGGCGTCACCCGCAGGTCACCTCCGCGTCCATCCCGACCGCGTAGGGTGGGATTCGACGGACCCGCGCACCGTGGGACTGACGAGGACGAGGAGCCAATCTCATGGGCATGCTCAAGCCCTGGCACATCATCGTGCTGGTGGTCGTGATCCTGCTGCTGTTCGGGGCGCGCCGGCTGCCCGACCTGGCCCGCAGCGTCGGCCAGTCGCTGAAGATCTTCAAGAGCGAGGTCAAGGACCTCACCGACGACGGCAAGCTCAACGACTCGAACGAGACCCCGGCCGGGACGACGCCGTCCACCCACGTGCCGGGCGGCACGGCGTCGAGCACGCCCCCCGCCACCACGCCGCCGCCCGCGGCCGGTGCCGGCGGTTCGTCGCAGGTCCCGGGTCTGGTCGACCCGAACAAGCCCAGGGCGTAGGCGGTGCCCGGCAAGTCCCGGGACCCCGAGGGGCGGATGCCCCTGCGCGAGCACCTGCTCGAGCTGCGCAAGCGGCTCTTCCTGGTCGCGTGCGGCCTCGTCGTCGGAGGCGTGGCCGGCTGGGTCCTCTACGAGCCGCTGCTCGAGGCGCTCCAGGAGCCGCTGCGGGTCGCGGCGCAGGAGCAGGACAAGACCATCGCCCTGAACTTCACGGGCATGGCGTCCGCGCTCGACATGAAGGTCAAGGTCGCGCTGTTCCTGGGCGTCATCGTGTCGTGCCCCTGGTGGCTCTTCCAGCTGTGGGCGTTCATCACGCCGGGCCTCACGCGGCGCGAGCGGGGCTACGCCTACGGCTTCCTCGGCGCCGCGGTGCCGCTGTTCCTCGGCGGCGCCGCGCTCGCCTGGTGGGTCCTGCCGCACGCCGTCGACATCCTCGCCGGCTTCGTGCCCCAGGGCGCGACCAACTTCACCGACGCCCAGGGCTACCTGAGCTTCGTGATGCGGCTGGTGCTCGCGTTCGGGCTGGCGTTCGTGTCCCCGGTGGTGCTGACCGGCCTCAACATGGCCGGCCTGCTGCGCCACGAGACCCTCGGCAAGGGCTGGCGCTGGGCGGTGCTGATCGCGTTCGTGTTCGCCGCGGTGATGACGCCGACGCCGGACGCGCTGACGATGATCTTCGTGGCGCTGCCCATCTGCGTGCTGTACTTCGCCGCGCTCGGCCTGGCCGTGCTGCACGACCGGCGCGTGGACCGCAAGCGGGTCGCCGAGGCCCTCACCACCGGCCCCTGAGCACCGGCTTCTGGGCATCAACCCCTGGGCACCGGCCCCTGAGCCGGCCCGACCTCGACGGGCGACGGCTGCACCTGCGGCACCCGTGACCTGCGGGTGCAGCCGTCGCCCGTAGGCTGGCGGACATGACCGCCGACGCCCGCTCCGACCAGGCCAGCCCCGCCGAGCGGTACGCCGCGGCGCGGGCCCGCTCCGCCCGCTCCCGCGCCGGCTCGGGCACCCAGCTCGAACGCTTCCGCAGCGAGCTCGGCTTCGAGCTCGACGACTTCCAGGTCGAGGCGTGCCAGTCCCTCGAGGACGGCCGCGGCGTGCTCGTGGCGGCCCCCACCGGCGCCGGCAAGACCGTCGTCGGCGAGTTCGCGGTGCACCTGGCCCTCGCCCGCGGCGGCAAGGCGTTCTACACCACGCCGATCAAGGCGCTGAGCAACCAGAAGTACGCCGACCTCGCCCGCCGCCACGGCGCCGACCAGGTCGGCCTGCTCACGGGGGACACCACGATCAACGGCGAGGCGCCCGTGGTCGTGATGACCACCGAGGTGCTGCGCAACATGCTCTACGCCGGCTCGTCCACCCTCGACGGGCTCGCCTACGTCGTCATGGACGAGGTGCACTACCTCGCCGACCGGTTCCGCGGCCCGGTCTGGGAAGAGGTGATCATCCACCTGCCCGACCACGTCCAGCTCGTGTCGCTGTCGGCCACCGTGTCGAACGCCGAGGAGTTCGGCGACTGGCTCGAGATGGTCCGCGGCGACACCGCCGTCGTCGTCTCCGAGCGCCGGCCCGTGCCGCTGTGGCAGCATGTGATCGTCTCCTCCCGCGAGGGCGGCCCGCGCGGCGTGCCGCGCCTGATGGACCTGTACGCCGGGCACGTCGACCCCACCGACCCGGGCCCCAACCCGCCGATCAACCCCGAGCTCGCCGAGTACTTCCGCGTGGCCGGGCGCCGCGGCGACGACCGGGCCGGCCCCGGGCGCGGGGACCGGGGCTACCGCGGCCGCGGCGTCGCTCC
>NZ_LWGM01000258.1 GCF_001750215.1 Isoptericola variabilis
CGGCCCGCGGGGCGCCGCCGCGGCGACCGCCCGGCGGCGGCAGGATGGGCGGTGATGCCCGCACCAGCCGCCCCCGGTCCCCGCCCGCTCTTCCCCCTGCGCAGCGTCGTGCTCGGGGCGTTCGTGCCGTCCTTCGTGTTCGACGTCGGCGTCGGCGCGATGCTGCCCGTGGTGGCCCAGAGCGCCGAGGACCTCGGCGCGAGCCTCGCCGTGGCGGGCGTCGTGGCGGCGCTCCTCCCGGTGGGCCAAATCCTGGCCGACCTGCCCGCGGGGGCGCTGGCCGCGCGGCTCGGCGACCGGGCCGCCATGCTCGTGGCCGGCGCGGTGGCGGCGGCCGCGTTCGCCGGCGCCGCGCTCGCGCCGCACCTGGTGACGCTCGCCCTGGCGGTGCTCGCCGTGGGCGCCGCGGCCGCCGTGTTCAACCTGGCGCGGCACAGCTACCTCACCGAGATCACGCCGCCGCTGCAGCGGGCGCGCGTGCTGTCCACCCTCGCCGGCGTGCACCGCATCGGCCAGTTCGTCGGGCCGTTCGCCGGCGCGCTGGCGATCCAGCTCGGCGGCGTGCACTCCGTGTACTGGCTCGGCGCGGCCGCCGCCGTCGCCGCCACGGTCACCGTCGCCGTCGTGCGCGCCGACGACGGCGCGCCGGTCGGCGCCCCCGGCCGGACCGCCGCCGCGACGGCGGGCGCCGCGCCCGGCGACCTCGGGCGCCCGACGCTGCGGTCCGTGCTGCGCGACCACCGCCGGCTGTTCACGAGCCTCGGCATCGCGTGCCTGCTCGTCGGCGCGGTGCGCGGCGCCCGCCAGACGGTGATCCCGCTGTGGGGCGTGCACCTCGGGCTCGACCCGGCGGTCACCTCGCTGGTGGTCGGCGTGGCCGGCGGCGTCGACATGCTGCTGTTCTACCCGGCCGGCAAGGTCATGGACCGGTGGGGGCGGCTGTGGATCGGCGTGCCGTCGATGCTGCTGATGGGCGTGGCGCTGGTCTGGCTGCCGTTCACGCACGACGCCGTGACGCTGGGCGCCGCCGCCGTGGTGCTGGGGCTGGGCAACGGCATGGGGTCGGGCATCCTCATGACGCTGGGGTCCGACGCCTCGCCCGACCGCGGCCGGGCGCAGTTCCTCGGGCTGTGGCGCGTGCTGCAGGACACCGGGATGGCGGTGGGGCCGCTGGTCGTCTCCGCCGGCGCGGCGCTCGGCTCGCTGGCGGCGGGCGTCTGGGCGGCGGGCGCCCTGGCGCCCACGGCCGCCGGGGCGCTGCTGCGCTGGGTGCCCCGGTGGACGGTGCACGCCAACCGCACGACCCGCCGGCGCGCGGGGCTCGGCTGAGCCCTGCCGGGACGGGCGGGCCGTGCGGCCGGTCAGCCCCCGAGCAGGGGTGCCGCCGCCTTGACCAGCTCGGTGGCGCCCAGCACCACGAACATCGCCGCGACGAGGCCGAGCACCACGTTGAGCCAGGCGCGGTTGCGCCACCGCCGCGGCACCGTCCTCGAGTTGAGCAGCACCAGCAGCGTGACCGCCAGGAACGGCATGAAGAACGCCCCGAGCACGCCGTACGCCACCACCAGCGCCACGGGCCGGTCCAGCAGCAGCAGGAGCATCGGCGGGAACGTCAGCCACAGCACGTACGCCTTGTAGTAGCGCCCGCCCGCCCCGCGGCGGGGGTCGCCGGCGGGCACGTCCCGCACGGAGGCGACGAAGTCGGCGAACATCAGGGACACGCCGTGCCACACGCCGAGCACGGACGAGAAGGACGACGCGAGGAACCCGACCAGGAACAGGTGGCCGAGGAACGCGCCGTACCGGTCCGTAAGCACGCCGGCGAGCTCCACGAGCCCGCCCTCGCCGTCGGCCAGCGCGACGCCGCTCGAGTACAGCAGCTCGGCGCCGACCACGAGCATCGCGATGACGAAGACGCCGGAGACGACGTACGCCGCGGCGTTGTCGATGCGCATGACGCGCATCCAGCGCGGCGTGGTCCAGCCCTTCTCCGACAGCCAGTAGCAGTACGCCGCCAGCGTGATGGTGCCGCCGACGCCGCCCGCCAGGCCGAGGGTGTAGACCGCCGCGCCGTCCGGGATGCGCGGCACGAGGCCGCCGAGCACCTCGCCGAGGTTCGGCAGCGTGGCGACCGCGGAGCCGACGACCGTGACGAACATGACCCCGACCAGCACCGCCATGAGCTTCTCGAAGAAGCCGTACCGGCCGAACCACACCAGCGCGGCGCCGACGACGCCGGTGATCATCGCCCACCAGCGCACGCCGAGGCCGGGCAGCAGCGCGTTGAGCGCCAGGCCGGTGCTCGACATCGCGGCGGCGCCGTAGCTCAGGCCCCACACGACCACGTACACGCCGAAGTAGACGACGGCCCAGCGGCCCACCTGCCGCCACCCCTCGAAGATGGTGCGGCCGGTGGCGAGCGACCAGCGGCCGGCGCCCTCCACGAGCGCGATCTTCACGACGACGCCCAGCACCGCCGCCCACAGCAGCGCGTACCCGAAGCGGGACCCCGCCACGAGCGTGGCGACGAGGTCGCCCGCGCCGATGCCCGTCGCGGCCACGACGAGCCCCGGCCCGACGACGCGCCAGCGCGGCCTCTCCTCCGTCACCTGGTGCTGCAGGCCTGCCTCGACACCTTTGTCCGTGGTCATGTGCCCGAGGCTACACAGCAGGCCGTGACGCGTGTCGCCCGGAGCGTTTGCCATGATGACCGCCGAGAACCGCACCGATGGAAGCGAGCACCGACCCGTGGCCCACAACCCCTCCTTCGTCGCCCCGCCCGCGGCGCCGACCCGCCCCGACCTGCGCGGCACGTTCGGCATGGCGGCCTCCACGCACTGGCTCGCCACCGCGAGCGCCCAGGCCGTCCTGGAGCGCGGCGGCACCGCGTTCGACGCCGCCGTGGCCGGCGCCTTCGTGCTGCACGTCGTCGAGCCGCACCTCAACGGTCCCGGCGGCGACATGACGGGCGTCTTCGCCACCGCGCAGGAGCCGGGTCGCCCGAAGGTGCTGGTGGGCCAGGGCCCGGCGCCGGCCGGTGCGACGATCGCGCACTACCGCGACGTCGAGGGCCTCGACCTCGTGCCGGGGTCCGGGGCGCTGGCCGCGGCCGTGCCCGGCGCCGTCGACGCGTGGCTGCTGCTCCTGCGCGACCAGGGCACGTGGTCGCTGGCCGAGGTGCTGGACTTCGCGATCGGCTACGCGCGCGACGGCCACCCCCTGCTGGCCCGGGTGAGCGCCACGATCGCGGGCGTCGCCGACCTGTTCCGCCACCACTGGCCCACCTCCGCGGAGCGCTGGCTGCCGGGGGACCGCGTCCCGCGGCCGGGCGAGGTCGTCACCGACCCGCAGTACGCGGCGGTCCTCGAGCGGCTGGTCGCCGCCGAGGCCGCGGCGCTCGACGGCGGCGCCGACCGCGCCGCCGCGATCGACGCCGCCCGTGCGGCCTGGCGCGACGTCGTCGGCGCCGCGGTCGAGGACTTCGTCGCCACGCCGCACCGGCACGCCGACGGGCGCGACCACGCGGGGGTCATGACGGCGGCCGACGTCGCGGCGTTCTCGGCGTCGGTCGAGGAGCCCGCCACCGTGACCTTCCGCGGGTACACCGTCGCCAAGACGGGGCCGTGGGGCCAGGGCCCCGCGCTCCTGCAGGCCCTGAAGATCCTGGAGGGGTTCGACGACGCGCTGCTCGACCCGTCGACCGAGGCCGGGGCGCACACCGTCCTCGAGGCGCTCAAGCTGGCCATGGCCGACCGCGACGCCTGGTACGGCGAGGGGCTCGACGCCGACGCGCTCGCGCACCTGCTGTCCGACGGCTACGCCGCCGAGCGCCGGGCGCTCGTCGGCGCGACGGCGTCGAGCGAGCTGCGCCCCGGGGCGCTGCCCGGGCGGTCGGCCCCGGTGCTGCCGCCGCTGCGCACCGACCATCCGCTC
>NZ_LWGM01000026.1 GCF_001750215.1 Isoptericola variabilis
CCGCCCGCGCGGCACCCTCGACGCGGCGGGCGGCCTCGCGCAGCCCCGCGCCGCCGGCCTGCTCGGTGCCGAGGGCGTCGAGCTGCGCCGTGTACCGCGCCGCCTGCCCCGCCATGACGCTGCGCACGCGGGCGGTGAGGCGCTGCTTGGCCTGCACGGCCAGCTTGCGCACCGCCTCGTCGCCGAACACGGCCTCCAGCAGCTTCTGCGCCACGATGGCGGTGCCGCCGGCGATGCCGACCTCCGCGCCGGTCAGGCCCGCGGTCGAGGCGAACACCAGCACCATGAGGCTCACGCCGAGGGCGTTGACGCCCAGGGACAGCGCCCGGGCGGTGCCGCGGCGGTCGGCGCCCTGCTCGCGCACGAGCCCGAGCACGTCGCCCTGCCACGCCCGCACCTGCTCGGCCACCTCGGCCCGCAGCCGGCCGGACGCGCGGCTCAGCTCGAGCCCGTCGAGCAGTGCCGCGCCGGCGGCGTCGCCGCGCCAGGCCTCGTAGGTGCGCTCGGCCGCCTGCTCGGCCGCGTCCAGGATCACCGACTCCAGGCCGTGGGCCAGGGCCTGCTCCACCTGCGGCCCGGCGTCGGGCCGGCCGCGGAAGAAGCCGGCGACGGCGTCGCGGACGCGGCCCACGCCCTTCTCGACGGCGCGGAAGAACTCGCTCGTGCCGACGAAGTCCTGCCAGCGGGCCAGCACCTCGCCGCGCATCAGCGCGCCGTCGCTCGTGGCGGCGTCGACCTGCCGCACGGCGTCGGCGTGGTGGCGCTCCACGGCCTCGCGCAGGCGGGCGTCGGACGCCTCCTGGGCGTCGGCGGCGTCCGCCAGGTGCACGGCACGACGCACGAGGTCGTCGACGACGCCGTCGCGGGTCGCGGCGATGACGCGCGCCCGGGCCTCGGGGTCGCCGCCGAGGCCGGACAGCCACGTGCTCACCTCGGCGACGGCCTCCTCGGGCAGCAGCCCGTCCGTCAGCCCGTCGGGCTGGCCCGCACCGGCGGCCTCGGGGATCACGAAGAGCGGTGCGTCGCCGAGCCCGTGCTCGTGGGTCATCCGGCGCAGGTCCTCGGCGACGGCCTCGGCGCCCGGGTCGACGCGGTCGAGGACGAGCGCCACCTGGGCGTGCCGCGCGGCGGCCTGCTGCAGCAGCCCCCACGGCACGGCGTCGGCGTAGCGGGCCGCCGTGGTGACGAACAGCCACAGGTCGGCGGCGCCGAGCAGCTGAGCCGCGAGCTCGCGGTTGGCTGCCGCCGGACGTGTGGATCCGCCTCCCCGGCCCGACGGCGGGGTGAGGCGCGCGTCTGCGCGCCGCCGTGGCGTGGGTGTCGGCCCCGCGCCGTAGCGTGGCGCGCATGGGGACGACGACGTCGACCGCCACTGCCGTCGGGGGCGCCGAGGTGCTGCCCGCGCTCGGCCGGTTCGAGGACTTCGCCCAGGTGGTCGGCGTCAAGAAGCCCGGCGGCCAGGGCTGCTGGTGCACGGCGTACCGCGACTCGCGCGTGCCCGCCGACGAGCGCCCGGAGTACATGCGCGACCAGTGCGCCACCGCGCCCGGGCCGGGCGTCCTCGCCTACCTCGGCGGCGTGCCGGTGGGCTGGTGCTCCGTCGCGCCGCGCAGCACCTACCGGCGGCTGATGCGCTCGCGCACCATCCCGTTCGTCGATGACCGTGAGGCGTGGGCGGCGGTGTGCTTCGTGGTGCGCGGCGGGTACCGCAGGCGCGGGCTCATGCACGCGCTGCTCGAGGGCGCCGTCGCGCACGCCGCCGCCCACGGCGCCGCGGTGGTCGAGGGGTACCCGGTCGAGGTGGGCGAGGACGAGCGGGTCGACGTCATCTCCGGGTACGTGGGCACCACCCGGCTGTTCGAGGCGCACGGCTTCGTCCGCGCCGCGCCCACCACCGGCCGCAGCGGCGGGCGTCCTCGCTGGGTCGTGCGCCGAGAGCTGGCCTGAGCGGCCCCGCGCTCCGCCGTCCTGCTCCCGACGGCGGGTTCAGCGGAGCCGCACGGTGCGGTGTGCACACCCGGCGCGCGAAAAATGGGCACACCGCCTATTGAGCGCCACCTCCCGCGTTCCTAGCGTTGCCGCGTCAGTCACGGGAACGGAAGGAACCCCCATGGCACGTGCAGCAGAGTCCGACGACTTCGCCCTGTCCCGCGTCCTGCCGGGCGTGCAGCGGCACTGGTTCGCCATCGCCGTCCAGCGCTTCGGGCAGGTCTCGGCCCTGTCGCAGTTCCTCATGGGGGCGACGCTCGGCTACGGCATGACGTTCGGCAACGCCGTCCTGGCGTTCCTGTTCGGCTCGATCATCCTCGAGGTGATCATGTGCGTCGTCGGGATCATCGGGCAGCGCGAGGGCCTGAACACGGCGCTGCTGGCGCGCTGGACCGGCTTCGGCGAGGTCGGCGCCTCGCTCGTGGGCCTGGCCATCGGCATCAGCCTCATCGGCTGGTTCGGCATCCAGAGCGCGATCTCCGCCGAGTCGCTCGACGCCCTCATGCCGGGCGTGCTGCCCATGTGGGGCTGGTGCCTGATCTTCGGCCTCGTGGTCACCGCGATCGTCGCGTTCGGCTTCGGCGGCATGCAGTGGCTCGCCAACATCACGGTGCCGCTGTTCCTCGTGCTGGTCGGTTGGTCGATCGTCACCGAGCTGAGCCGTCACTCCCTGACCGAGCTGGTCACCTCCCCGCCGCCCGGCCCGGAGCTGAGCCTCGGCGCGGGCACGGGCATCGTGGCCGGCGGCCTCATCGTCGGCGCGATCATCACCTCGGACATGACGCGCTTCAACCGCTCCGGCCGCGACGTCGTCAAGCAGACCGTCGTCGGCGTGACCCTGGGCGAGTTCGTCATCGGCCTGGCCGGCGTGCTGCTGGCGCACGCCGCGGGCTCGGACAACATCGTCGCGATCATCACCTCGTCGATCGGCGTCGTCGGCCTGCTGATCGTGCTCACCGGCACGCTGAAGATCAACGACTGGAACCTCTACTCCTCGAGCCTGGGCCTGGTGAACTTCGTGTCCACCACCTTCGGCAAGGCGCTCTCGCGCACGATGACGACGATCGTGCTCGGCGTGGTCGGCTCCGTGCTGGCCGCCGCGGGCATCCTCGGCAAGTTCACTGCCTTCCTCACCGTGCTGGGCGTCGCGTTCCCCCCGATCGCCGGGATCATGGTCGCCGAGTACTTCTTCGTGAAGCGCTGGCGCCGCGAGCTCGACGCCACCCGGGCCGACGGGACGCTGCCGGCCACCGCGCCGCGCGTCGTGCCGGCCACGCTGGTGATCTGGCTGGTCTCGTCGCTGGTGGGCTACTTCGTCCACGTCGGCATCCCGTCGATCAACTCGCTCGTGCTCGCGGTCGTGCTGTACGCGGTCGCCGGCCGGCTCGGCCTGGTGCGCGGCGTCGGCGAGACCGCCACCGTCACCACCGACATCGAGCCCGTCGCCGCCGCCCGCTGACCGCCTGCTGACCGCCTGCTGACCGCCCTCGCTCGACCGCGGCGCCGGCGCGCCGCACGCACCACCCCACGAAGGAGAACCATGCACATCGGAATCGACGTCGGCGGGACCAACACGGACGCGGCGCTGATGGAGGGCACCACCGTGCTCGCCGGCGTCAAGCAGTCCACCAGCCCGGACGTCACGAGCGGCATCGTGGCGGCGGTGCAGGACCTGCGCCGCCAGCACCCGTTCGAGGGCCACCAGGTCTCCGCGGTGATGATCGGCACCACGCACTTCATCAACGCCCTGGTCGAGGCCCGCCGCCTCGCCCCCACGGCCGCGCTGCGGCTCGGGCTGCCCGCCACCCGGGCCCTGCCCCCGCTGGTCGACTGGCCCGAGCACCTGCGCACCGCCATCAGCGCGCGCAGCTACCTCGCCCACGGCGGCTACGAGTTCGACGGCCGCCCCATCTCGCCGCTCGACCCGGAGGAGCTGCGCCGGCACGCGGCGGACATGGCCGCGCACGGCATCCGCTCCGTGGCCGTCTCGTCGGTGTTCAGCCCGGTCAACCACGACCTGGAGCTGCAGGCCGCGGAGGTGCTGCGGGCCGAGCTCGGCGACGACGTCGCCATCTCCCTGTCGCACGAGATCGGCCGCATCGGCCTGCTCGAGCGCGAGAACGCCACGGTGATCAACGCCGCGCTGCGCGAGCTGGCCACCGAGATCGTCGACGGCCTCGCGGCCGCCGTGCGCGCCCAGGGCATCGAGGCGCCGATCTACCTGAGCCAGAACGACGGCACGCTCATGGACGACGAGTACGTGCGCCGCTACCCCGTGGCGACGTTCGCCTCCGGCCCCACCAACTCGATGCGCGGCGCCGCCGCCACGAGCGGCCTGGACACCTGCGCGGTCATCGACGTGGGCGGCACGACGGCGGACATCGGCCTGCTCGTCAACGGCTTCCCGCGCGAGGCGACCACCGAGGTCACCGTGGCGGGCGTGCGCACCAACTTCCGCATGCCCGACGTGCTGTCGCTGGGCATCGGCGGCGGCTCGCTCGTCGACGAGGCCACGGCCGAGGTGGGCCCGCGGTCGGTGGGCTACCGGCTCACCACCGAGGCGCTGGTCTTCGGCGGGTCCACGCTGACCGCCACGGACATCGCCGTCGCCGCCGGCCGCGCCGACATCGGCGACCGCGACCGCGTCGCGCACCTCGACCGGTCGTTCGTCGACGCCGTGCTGAAGCGCATCGCGCAGCGCGTCGAGGACGCGATCGACCAGATGCGCACGAGCGCGGCGCACATCCCCGTGGTCGCCGTCGGCGGCGGCTCGGTGCTGCTGCCCGACGAGCTCGGCGAGTTCGGCGAGGTGCACCGCCCGGCCAACTACGCCGTCGCCAACGCCATCGGCGCCTCCATCGCCCAGGTGGGCGGCGAGATCGACAAGATCTACGCCATCGCCCCGGGCACGCGCGACCAGGTGCTGGCGGACGTGCGCCAGGAGGCGGTCGACAAGACGGTCGCGGCCGGTGCCGTGCCGAGCTCGGTGAGCGTCGTCGACTTCGACGAGGTGCCCATCCCCTACCTGCCCGGCAACGCCACGCGCATCCGGGTCAAGGCCGTGGGCGACCTGAGCATGGAGGCGTGAGATGAGCTGGACCATCGGCACCGCCGACCTGCACCGCCTCTCGCGCGGCGCGGCCGTCTACGGCACCGGCGGCGGCGGCGACCCGTACGTCGGCGCGCTGCTGGCCGCCGGCGCGATCGCCGAGCACGGGCCGGTCACCGTCGTCACCCAGGACGAGCTGCCCGACGACGCCGTGGTGATCACCGTGGCGATGATGGGCGCCCCGACCGTCATGGTGGAGAAGCTGCCCAACCTCGACGAGGTGGTCGGCTCCGTGCGCGCCCTCGAGGCCGTGCTGGGCCGCACCGTCACGCACGTGACGTGCGCCGAGGTGGGCGGCGTGAACTCGACCATCCCGGTGGCCGCCGCCGCGGCCCTGCGCCTGCCGCTGCTCGACGCCGACGGCATGGGCCGGGCCTTCCCCGAGCTGCAGATGGTGCTGCCCACGCTGTACGGCATCACCGCCTCGCCGCTGGCGTTCGCCGACGACAAGGGCAACACCGGCGTGCTCACCACGGTGGACAACACCTGGACCGAGCGCATCGCCCGCGTCGCCTGCGTGGAGATGGGCTGCTCGGTGATGATCGCCGGGTTCGCCATGACCGGGGTCCAGGCGCGCGAGTCGCTCGTGCAGGGCTCGCTGCGCGCCTGCGTGGAGCTGGGGGCGGCCGTGGACGCGGCCCGCGCCGAGCACGTCGACCCCGTCACCCGCGTCGCCGAGGTGCTCGGCGGTCGCGAGGTGTTCGCGGGCAAGGTGGTGGACGTCGAGCGCGCGACGACGACGGGCTTCGCCCGCGGCCGCGCCCGGATCGACGGCCCCGCCGGCACGCTCACCCTCGAGTTCCAGAACGAGCACCTCATCGCCCGCGCCGGGGACGACGTCGTCGTCACGACGCCGGACCTCATCATGGTGCTCGAGCACGACAGCGGCGAGGCCATCACCACCGAGGGCCTGCGGTACGGCCAGCGCGTGCGCGTGGTCGCCGCGCCGGCGGACCCGCGCTGGCACTCGGCCGAGGCGCTCGCGATGGTCGGGCCCGGCTACTTCGGCTACGACGTGCCGGCCCGCCGGTACGACGGGCGGGTCTCGGACGGCGTGGAGGTGGCGGCATGAGCTGGGAGCTGCGCGCCGAGCACCTCGCCGACCTCGCCCGCGGCGCCACCCTGCTGGGCACCGGCGGCGGCGGCGACCCGTACATCGGGCGCCGGCTCGTCGAGCGGGTGCTCGGCGACGGCGCCATCACGATCCTCGACCCGGACGAGATCGCGGACGACCTGTTCGTGATCCCCACCGCGCAGATGGGCGCGCCCACGGTGATGGTGGAGAAGATCCCCGCCGGCACCGAGCCCACCCTCGCGCTGCGCACGCTGGAGAAGCACCTGGGCCGCACCGCGGACGCCACGATGCCGATCGAGTGCGGCGGCATCAACTCGATGATCCCGCTGGTCGTCGCGGCCGAGACGGGCCTGCCCGTGGTGGACGCCGACGGCATGGGCCGGGCGTTCCCCGAGCTGTCCATGGAGACGTTCGCCGTCTACGGCGTGCACGGCTCCCCGCTGGCGCTGGCCGGCGAGCGCGGCGAGACCGTCGTCATCGACACCGGCGACGACGACCGGCAGATGGAGTGGCTCGCCCGCGCGGTGACCATCCGCCTGGGCGGCGTCGGGCACATCGCCGAGTACGCCATGTCCGGCGCGGACGTGCGCCGCACGGCGGTGCCGCGCACGCTGTCGATGGCGCTGCGCCTCGGCACCGCGATCCGCGAGGCGCGCGAGACCAAGCGCTCGCCGTTCGAGGCGATCGCCGAGACCCTGTCCACCACCCTGTACTCGCACGTGCGCGAGCTGTTCGTGGGCAAGGTGCGCGACGTCGAGCGGCGCACCACCGACGGGTTCGCCAAGGGCGCCGCGCGCGTCGCGGCGGCCGACGGCGGCAGCGAGCTGGAGCTGCGGTTCCAGAACGAGAACCTCACCGCGCACGTCGACGGCCGGCTCGTGGCGATCGTGCCCGACCTGATCTGCGTCCTGGACGCGGAGACGGCCGAGCCGATCACCACCGAGGGCCTGCGGTACGGCCAGCGGGTGCGCGTGATCGGCATCTCGACGCCGGACATGATGCGCACGCCCGAGGCGCTCGCCGCGTTCGGCCCGGGCGCCTTCGGCATCGACGAGGCGTTCGTGCCCGTGGAGCAGGCCTTCCCTGCCGGGACGGCCGCCGGGGCCGTGGCCGAGACGGCTGTGGAGGGCCGCGCCACCACCTCCGTAGGCTGACCGCCATGCCCCGCACCCTCGCCAGCCACGACGTGCCGGCGTTGGCGGCGGGCGCGGCCCTGCTGGGCGCGGGCGGGGGCGGCGCGACCACCGTCCTGGAGCTGATGCTCCGGGGCGCGCCGCACCCCCCGCGCCCGGTGCACGCCGTCGGCGAGCTCGACCCGTCCACGCCGTGCCTGGCCGTGGCGGTCATGGGCTCCACGATGCTCTTCACCGAGCGGCTGCCGTCGCTCGACCCCTTCGCCGCGCCCGTCGCCGCCCTCGAGCGGTGGCTGGGCACGCCCGTCCCGGCCGTCTGCTGGGCGGAGATCGGCGGGATGAACGGCCTGACGCCGCTGGCCCTGCCGCCGCGGCGGCGCCTCGTCGACGCCGACCTCATGGGCCGCGCGCTGCCCGACCTCGACCAGTTCTCCCTGCTCGTCGACGACGTGCCCGGCGTGGTCTTCGCCGGCACCACGGGCGCCGGCGTCGTCGTGCTGGACGGCTCGCGCCCCGCCGACGTCGAGAAGATCCTGCGCACCGCCACGACGACGGCCGGCGGCTGGGCCGGCATCGTCGTCGGCGGCTTCACCGTGGGCGACCTGGCGCGGCACGCGCTGGTCGGCTCCGTCTCCCGCGCGCTGGACGCCGGCCGCGGCTTCCTCGCCGCCCGGCACGGCGACCCCCGCGAGCTCGCCCGGGCGATCGGCGGCGAGCTCGTGGGCGAGGCGCGCGTGCTCAGCACGGCCCCGCTGGCCGACGACGCGCGTGTCACCTCGGTGGACCTAGTCGCGCCGGAGGGGCCGGTGTACCGGCTGGTGACGCGCACCGAGCACCTGGCCCTGGTCCGCGACGGGCAGGTCGTGGTCAGCGCCCCGACCGTGCTCGTCGTCGTCGACGCCGTCACCCGGGAGATCGTGCCGGTCGGGGGCCTGCGCCGCGGCCGCGGCGTGCTGCTGTACGCCGTGCCCGCGCCGCCGTGGTGGCACGAGCCGCGGCGGCACGCGCGCGCGTCGCCGTCGGCCCACGGGCTGCAGGGCCTGGACCTGCCGCCGCCCGCCCTGCCCGACCCCACCGGCCCTGTCGTCCCCGTCCCCGCCCGGCTGGAGGCCCCGTGAGCACCGCCCTCTCGCCGGCCGGGCTGCTGGCCGCGCCGCGCACCGGGGGCGTGCGCCTCGTGGCCGGCCGGGAGGCCGAGTGGCGCGACGTCGTCGTCGAGACCGCCGAGGCGGACCTGCCCGACCGCGCGGACGGCACGCTCGCCGTCCTCACCTCCCCCGGCCCGCCCACGCCGTGGCAGACGGACGCGCTGCTGCGCCGGGTGCGCGACCGCGGCTTCACCGGCCTGGCCTTGCCCGAGCCGGCGCGCGAGGTGAGCCGCGACCTGGCCGAGCGCCTTGGGCTCGTCGTGCTCGCCGCGGAGCGGCCCACGCAGCTCGCCCGGGCGTGCTGGGAGCTGCTCGCGCAGCGCGACGCGCTCACCCTGACGCTGGTGCGCCGCGTCGCGCAGACCATCGAGTACCACGCCGAGGACCTGCGCGACCTGCTGCGGGACCTGGCCGCGAACCTCGGCCACGCCGTCGCGCTCGTCGACCGCGACGAGGTGCTGCTGGAGGTCGGCCACCCGCTGCCGCCGCGGCTGCACGCCGCGGTCGACTTCTCCGGCTGGGCGCACACGGTGCGCACCGACGACGGCGCCGCCGCGTCCGTGCGGGTCGACAGCCCCACCCGCGGCGGCCTGCGGCTGGTGCTGCACGACCGCGTGCTCACCGATGCCCAGCTCGCGGCGCTGAGCACGGTGGCCGAGGTGGCGATGCCGATGGTTGCCGCGCGCCTGCTCATCGACGAGGTGGTGGCGCTCAGCGACGTGTCGCGCTCGTCCGGCCTGCTCGGCGACTTCCTCGAGCAGCGCGGGGTGCCCGACGCCGAGGTGGCGCGCCGCATGCGCGAGCGCGGCTGGCGCACGATCGGCTACCACGTCGGCTTCCGCATGGTCGCCCGGCACCGCGCCGAGCCGGTGGACCTGGCGCAGCACGTCAGCCGCCGCCTCGGAGCGATCCCGGTGGACTCGCACGTGACCACCCGCGGACGCGGCGTCACTGGCTGGCTCAGCTACACGGAGGTGCCGAGCGCCGCGACGCTGGCCGACCACATCGCGCTGCTGCGCCGGCTGCACACCGACGCCCAGTCCCAGTACTCGATCGCCACCGGCGTCGGCACGCTGCGCGAGGGCGGGCCGGGGCTGTCCGCGACGCTCGGCGAGGCGGCCGACGCCGCGCGGCTGGCCACCACCCGCGCGTCCACCGGCTGGTTCCTGCACATCGACCGCCTCGGCCTGGAGCAGCTGCTGCTCGCCTGGACGGGCAACGACACGTTCGCCCCGGCGGCGCGGTCGCTGCTGGGACCGCTGAGCCCCTCCGACCTGCGCACGCTGTCGGCCTACCTCGACCACGAGTCGCAGGTCGCCGGCACGGCCACGGCGCTCGGCGTGCACCGCAACACCGTCACCACCCGCATGCAGCGCATCCAGGAGGAGCTCGGCGTCGACCTCACCGACCCCGACGCCCGGCTCGCGGTGCACCTCGCGTGCCGCACGGTGGTGCCGCCGGACGGCCACGACGGCTGACCTCCCCGCCGTTGTGGGTACAGAACACGCCGTGCGTCCTGGAGAACGCCCGGCGTGTTCTGTACCCACAACCGATCTACGGTGACCGCATGACCGTCACCGTGCTCACCGGGGCCGGCATCTCCACGGGGTCCGGCATCCCGGACTTCCGCGGGCCGGACGGCGTGTGGACCCGCCACCCGGAGCTGGTGCGCCTGCTGGAGATCGACGCCTACCTCGCCGAGCCCGACGTGCGCACCACCGGCTGGCGCTGGTGGGCCGCGCACCCGGCGTGGGACGCGCGCCCGACGGCGGCGCACCGCGCGCTGGTGCGGCTCGCCGAGGCGGGGGTGCTCGAGGCGGTGCTCACGCAGAACTTCGACGGGCTGCACCAGGCGGCCGGCTCCGCGCCCCAGGACGTGGTGGAGCTGCACGGGTCGGCCGTGACGACGTCGTGCACCGTGTGCGACTGGACCGGCCCGACGGCCGACGTGCTCGCGCGGGTCGCCGCCGAGCCCGACCCGCCCTGCCCGCGCTGCGGCGGGGTGCTCAAGCCGGACGTCGTGTACTTCGGCGAGGTGCTGCCGCAGCAGGCGCTGGAGCGGGCGTTCCGGGCGGCGGAGGCGTGCTCGCTGTTCGTGGCCGTGGGCACGTCGCTCACCGTGCACCCGGTGGCGACGCTGCCGCTGGTGGCGCTGGACCACGGGGCCGACCTCGTCGTCGTCAACGCCGAGCCGACGCCGTACGACCGGCTGGCCGACCGGGTGCTGCGCGAGCCGATCGACGAGGCAGTCCCGGCGCTCGTCGACGAGCTGCTGGCGGGCTGAGCGCCGTCGTCCTGAGGCTTTCTGCCGGCCGGGCCGCGCCCGCCGGCCCCGCCCGCGCGCGCTACCCGTGACGTGCCGGAGAAGGCATGATGTGCACCACGCGCCCCGGTCGACGAAGGAGGGGTGGATGACGCAGGACGGCCCGCAGCTCCCGCCCCGCCCGTCCGTCGACCCCGGCGACGTGTCCGAGTTCGCGGTGCAGGCCGCGCGGATCGGCACGTTCGAGTGGGACCTGCGCACCGGCGCGCTGCACTGGGACCGGCGACTGCTCGAGATGTTCGGGTACGACGACGGCACGTTCGACCGCACGATCGACAGCTTCCTGCGCCGCGTCCACCCGGACGACGTCGGCCGGGTCGCCGAGGCCCTGGAGCGGGCGCGGGACACCTGCGGCGAGTACGCGCCGGAGTTCCGCAGCCTCCTGCCCGACGGCACGACGCGGTGGGTGGCGGCCCGCGGCCGCGCGATCCCGGGCGAGGACGGCCGCGCCGTCCGCCTCATCGGCGCCGCCCACGACACCACCGTCACGCAGCAGGGCCAGACCCGGGTCGAGCGCGTGCTCGAGACCATGCCCGCGGCGTTCTACTCCCTCGACCGGCAGTGGCGCTTCACCTACGTCAACGCCGAGGCGGAGCGCCTCCTGGCCAGCACCCGCGACCGGCTCCTCGGGGGCGAGGTGTGGGAGCTGTTCCCCGCGGCGCTGGGCTCGGACTTCGAGCGGCACTACCGCCATGCGATGGCGACCGGCGAGCCGGCCCGCTTCGAGGAGTACTACCCGGCCCCGCTGGACGGCTGGTACGAGGTGCGGGTGTGGCCGAGCCCCGACGGCCTGTCGGTCTACTTCCTCGACATCACCGCGCGCCGCAAGGACCGCGACCGGCTGGCCCGGGCCGCGCAGCGCGCCGACCTCGCCGGCCGGGCGAGCGAGGAGCTGACGGAGACGCTCGACGTCGAGCAGGCCGTGGCGCGGCTCGCCCAGCTCGTCGTGCCGACCTTGGCCGACTGGTGCGTGGTGAGCCTCGTGGAGGACGACGACGGCTCGGCGCACACGCGGCGGCTGCGCGACATCGCGTCCTGGCGCGTCGACGAGCACGCCCGCCGGCTGCGGGACATCGGGTCGTGGCACGCCGACGAGACGGCGCGCCCGCTGGCCGAGCGGTACGCGCAGGTCCGCCTCGCCCACCTCAAGGACGACTCGTTCCTGCGGCGGGCGATGACGGCCCGTGCCCCCGTGACGATCGCCCCGCCGGCGTACCGCGCCGTCCAGGACGTGCTGCACCCGGGCGAGGCGCACGACCTGATAGGGCGGTTGGCGCCGGAGTCGGGCACCGCGCTGCCGATGCGGGCGCGCGGGCGGACCGTGGGCGCGCTGAGCCTGTTCCGCGGCCCGGGCCGAGAGCCGATGACCGCCGAGGAGCTGGCCAGCGCCGAGGACGTCGCCCGCCGGGCCGCGCTGGCCCTGGACAACGTGCGGCTGTACCGCGAGCAGCGGCACGTGGCCGAGGGGTTCCAGCGGTCGCTGCTGACGGAGCCGATCCAGACCGAGCAGGCGCAGATCGCCGTGCGCTACCACCCCGCGGCGCAGGCCAACCAGGTGGGCGGCGACTGGTACGACGCGTTCCTGCAGCCCGACGGCGGCACCGTGGTCGTGATCGGCGATGTGGTCGGCCACGACCTCGAGGCCGCGGTGACCATGAGCCACGTGCGCTCCGCGCTGCGCAGCATCGCCGTGACCACGTGCGCCGGGCCGGCCGAGCTGCTGACGCAGGTGGACCGGGCGCTGCGGGCGCTGCAGTCGGACGCGATCGCGACCGTCGTCGTCGCCCGGCTGGAACCGGTGCCCGAGGACGGCGCCGCCGGGGCCGAGGGTGCCGGTCCGGGCATCGATCCCGGCGGCATGCGGCTGCGCTGGTCCAGCGCCGGGCACCCGCTGCCGATGCTGGTCGGCGCCGACGGCGCCGTCACGCCCCTGTCGGCGGGCCGGCCCGACGCACTGCTCGGCGTGATGCCGGACAGCGAGCGCCACGAGGGCTCCGTGGTCCTCGCCCCGGGCTCGACCGTGGTGCTCTACACCGACGGGCTCGTCGAGCGCCGCGACCGGCACCTGCGGGCGGGCATGGAGCAGCTGCGGGAGACGCTGGGCGGGCTCGCCGGGCTGGGCCTGGACCGGCTGTGCGACGAGGTCGTCGCACGGATGCTGCCCGAGCACCCGATCGACGACGTCGCGCTCGTGGCGGTCCGGCTGCGGCACTGACGCGGCCGACGCCGGCGGCGCGGAGCGGGACGCCGCCGGTCGTCGACGGCGTCCCGCTCCACGGGCCTCTCAGGCGCCCGTCTCCTGGCGGTCGGTGTACGGCAGCCGGCCGAGCGTGCCGGACAGGACGTCCTCGGCGGAGACCCGGTGATTGATCACCGAGCTCGTCCACTGCCCCCACTGGGTGGGGTCGATGACGTCCCCGTTGTCCCCGAGGTTCGCCAGGCGCTTGCTCTCCTCGTCGGTGAGCCGCTGGGTCGGCAGCGGCTCGAGGTGGCGCACGTCGTCGGCGGTGAGGCCGATCTGCTCGCCCACCCGCGTGCCGTAGTCGTCGTGGACCATGAACAGGTGCCAGAGCATGCGCTCCTGCACGTCGCGCTCGCAGTCGGCGAGCAGGCCGCCGAGCGTCTTGACGAGCTCGTCGCGCTCCCAGTCGTTCATGGTGTTGTACCGCCCACGCGCCTGGACGTAGTCGTTGGTGCGCTCGATGCTGCCCTGGACCAGGCGGCCGTGGATCTCCGGCGGCACGTTCGGCTTCTTCGGAGCCTCGGTGAGCCCGTTGTGGATCGACGGCTCGTAGTTGACGTGCGGGTTCTGCTGCGGGTGCACGTCGGTGCCGTACGACATCTGCCCGCCGCGCTGGTTGGTGTAGACCCGGCCGTCGCGGCCCTTGGCCTGGTTCACCGGCAGCTGCAGGTAGTTCGGGCCCACGCGGTAGCGCTGGGTGTCCGAGTAGCTGAACGTGCGGCCCACGAGCATCTTGTCGTCGGAGAAGTCCAGGCCGTCGACGATCACGCCGGTGCCCATGGCGATCTGCTCGTTCTCGTTGTGGAAGTCGTCCACGTTCCGGTTGAGCGTCATGGTGCCCACGTGCCGCAGCGGGAACTGGTCCTCCGGCCAGATCTTGGTGTCGTCCAGCGGGTCCCAGTCGAGCTCGGGGTGCTCGTGGTCCTCCATGATCTGCACGTACATGTCCCACTGCGGGAAGTCGCCGCGCTCGATCGCCTCGTAGAGGTCCTTCGACGCCGAGCCGAGGTCCTGGCCCTGCACCTTGGCGGCCTCCTCGTCGGTCAGCGACGCGACGCCCTGGCGCGGGTGCCAGTGGAACTTCACCAGCACCGTCTTCCCTTCGGCGTCCACCATCTTGTAGGTGTTGACGCCGAAGCCCTCCATGTGGCGGTACGTCGCCGGAATGCCGCGCGGGCTGAACAGGTGCGTCAGCATGTGCATCGACTCCGGCGTCTGGCTCATGAAGTCGAAGATGCGGTTCGGCTCCTGCCGGAACGTCACGGGGTCCGGCTTGAGGGCGTGAATGACGTCGGGGAACTTGATGGCGTCGCGGATGAAGAACACCGCGAGGTTGTTGCCGACGACGTCCCAGTTGCCGTCCTCGGTGTAGAACTTCACCGCGAAGCCGCGCGGGTCGCGGGCGACCTCGGAGGAGTCGCGGCCGCCGATCACCGTCGAGAAGCGGATGGCCAGCGGGGTCTTCTTGCCCGGCTCCGAGAACAGCTTGGCCCGCGTGTAGGTCGAGGCCGGCTCGTCGCCGATCTTGCCCGTGGCCTCGAACTCGCCGTAGGCCACGAACCCGCGGGCGTGCACCACGCGCTCGGGGATGCGCTCGCGGTCGAAGTGGCTGATCTTCTCCAGGAAGTGGTAGTTCTCCAGCGTGGCCGGGCCACGCTCCCCCACCGTGCGCTGGTTCTGGTTGTTCTGGACCGGGTGGCCCTGACGGGTGGTGAGGATCTGGTCGTCGTCTGCCATGTCGCTCCTAGGTGCCCCGGGACGACCGAGCGACGTTCACGCCGTGACCTGCCCAGAGCGGGGTCGCGCTGTTCGAGGTGGACGCCTCCGACCGTAGACCCGGGCAGCGCGGCTCGCCTGCGGCGTGCCGCTGAACATCGCGCGAACACTGTCCGACGCGGGGCTCGGTGACGCTGCTCGGTGTGACGCTGCTCGGCGTCGCCGGTTGCGGCGCAGCCCGCGGCGTGGGGACCATCCCGGATGACGCCTGACTCCCGCGACCACGACATCGTCGTCTTCGGCGCCAGCGGCTTCGTCGGGCGGCTCGTCGCCGCCCACCTGGCCGAGCACGCGCCCGACGGCGCTCGCATCGCCCTCGCGGGGCGGTCGCGGGAGAAGGTCGAACGGGCGCGCGCCGAGCTGCCTCTGCGGGGGCAGGACTGGCCGGTGCTGGTGGCCGACGCGTCCGACGCGGCGTCGCTGGCGACGATGGCCGGCGCCGCCCGCGTCGTCGTCAGCACCGTGGGCCCGTACCTGCGCCACGGCCTGCCGGTGGTCGAGGCCTGCGCGCGGGCGGGGACGCACTACGCCGACCTCACCGGCGAGGTGCCGTTCCTCCGCCAGGCGATCGACCGGTACGACGACGTCGCGCGGGTGTCCGGGGCGCGCCTGGTGCACTGCTGCGGCTACGACTCGATCCCGTCCGACCTCGCGATGCTGACCCTGCACCGGCGCGTCGAGGCCGACGGCGTCGGACCGCTCGGCCACGTGCTGACGGTGGCGCAGGCCCGCGGCGGCGTGAGCGGCGGGACCGTGGCGTCGATGCGCGGCATCGTCGAGCTCGCGGCGCGCGACGCGTCCGTGCGGCGGCTGGTCGCCGACCCGTTCGCCCTCAGCCCGGACCGCGCCGCCGAGCCGGACACGCCGCAGCCCGCGGACTTCCCCGGGCCGAGCCGGCTGGCCGACGGCCGCTGGGTGGCCCCTTCCCCGATGGCGTCGGTCAACACCCGGGTCGTGCGGCGGTCCAACGCTCTGCAGGGCTGGGCGTACGGGCGCGAGCTGCGGTACGGGGAGGTCGCGGGGGTGGGCCGCGGCGTCGGTGGGGCGCTCGGGGCGTTCGGCCTGACCGCCGGGATGGGGCTCGCCGCGGCGGCGTTCGCCGTGCCGCCCGCCCGCGCGCTGCTCGACCGGGTGCTTCCCGACGCCGGCACCGGCCCGGACGAGGAGACGCGCCGTACCGGGTGGTTCCGGATGGAGCTGCGGGCTGTCACCGCGGCCGGGCAGCGTTACGAGGCCGTCGCGGCGGGGCCTGGGGATCCTGGATATGCGGCGACCGCGGTGATGCTCGGGGAGTCGGCGCTGGCGCTGGCGCTCGATGGCGACCGGCTGCCGGACGCGGCGGGATCGCTGACGCCGGCCACCGGGATCGGGGACGTGCTGGTCGAGCGGCTGCGCGATGCGGGGCATCGGTACTCCGCGACGCTGCGTCGAGTGCAACGCTACTTCGGAATGCAAACCTGCTACCCCAGCGGCGCAGGCGGAATGTTCGCCGGCTAACTTCTAGCGCGAATCCCGCCCGAGCGATGTCACTGCAATTCGCCAAGGCAGCTCGATGGGGCTGCCCGAATATTCAGCCCTCCCCGCGCGCAATAATGAGCTTTTTCGTCGCCGTGGCGGTTTCCTCAGTGTATACAATTACAGTGGACCCTTGCACGACCTGAGTCCCGTCCCGATATTCCGCTTGACGGCGTTTCGGTCGACTCGAAGGTAGTTCAGCGGAGACTTCAGGCGTTGCTCGGGCAAGCAATCTCTCTGCAGTCTGAAGGACCTGTCCGAGCGAGTCCTTCTCAGCCTCGCGCTTCGACAACACATACCCGGCCATGCGCGGAGCGTGGTCGAAAAACGTAAGCGCGTTAGCAAGCGCCGTTGCCGGATTTGAAGCAAGGGCGCTTACCAGTAGCCCGACGGGCACGAGTAGAGCCTCCAAGGAGCCCGGTCGAACATCCTTTACCGACAGCCCGCCCGCAGTGATAGGAATCGGCGCAATGCTTCCATCCGATGGGCGGATGTAGGCGCCCTCCTTCGAGAGATAAGCAGCCGCCCGCCGCATTTCGAGGTCGAACCTGTACAACTCCATGCCCACGCGCGACAGATCGCTAGACGGAATCCTTAGGGCAACTCGGAAACTGATCTCCTCATCCGGATCCTGTTTGATGAAGTTGCCGAAATCGCGTAGTTCCCGCGATTCGGAGTTCGCACGCGCAAGTTCCAGATGGGTTGGCGCACCCATAGATTCCTCCACAGAGTATTGAACGCCTTGTGAACGATCAGCCTGCGCCCGGAGGGGCTGCCGAAGGCTAGCGGGCTCTGCCGTCCTCGCGTGCGAGGCGCACCGGTGCGCCTCACGCTGTTCGAATCCCCGGTTCGCGCCTCTCGCCACCGTGACCAATAACCATCGATCGAGTGACGCGCACCACACTTCGACGACTGTGCGACTGCAGCCGCTCGCGGCCCACCAGTACCAAATGCTGCATTTCACTCGGTTTCGGTGCAGTAGCAGACTGCGCGGGTCGATGGCGCCGCCACCACACGCCCACATCCGAGACGAGTCGAGCGTGGGTTCGGCGACCTGCCGGGCCAAGGGATCCTGGCTGCATAAGTCTCAGCGCCTGCAGGCGGGCATCGTTCTGGCGTGACGTCTTCCACAGCACTTCAGAGGCGCATCGATACGTGGCTGCGATCGATCTAGGCAGCGCCCTGAATCGCATCGAATGTGCGCCTGAAAGGATTCGAACCTTCGACACCCGCTTTAGGAGAGCGGTGCTCTATCCACTGAGCTACAGGCGCTCGGGTCGCTCGCGAGCGGGCGACCCGCTCCGTCGTCGGACTGCACCCGGCGACGGACCGCCCACAGCCTAGCGCGCCACCAGCGGAAGCCCGAGCCGAGCAGCGACTCACACCCACGCGGCAGGATTCGCCAACACTTCCCGCAGCACCTCGCGCGCCCCGCCGACGGTCGCCGCGTGCGGTCCGGCCGCCGCCGGGCGCACCGCCACCGGCGAGAACGGCGCGGCCAGCGCCGTCGTCTGCACCGTGTCCGCCACGACGCCGCCGAGCCACTCGTACAGCGCGGTGTAGGCGCCGCCGAGCACCACGGTCTCCACGTCCACGAGGTTCACGAACGCCGCGAGCGCCTGGCCCAGCGCCCGCCCGCCGCGGCCCACGGCGGCCACCGCAGCCGGATCCCCAGCACGCAGCGCCGACACCAGCGCCTCGACCGGCGCATCGACCGCCAATCCCGACTCGCGCAGCAGCACCTCCTTGCCGGCGTACTGCTCCAGGCACCCGTGGTTGCCGCACGAGCAGCGCGGCCCGGCCGGGTCGACGACGACGTGGCCGATCTCGCCGTTCCAGCCGCGCTCCCCCAGGAACAGCCGGCGGTCGACGACGATGCCGGCGCCGATACCGACGTCGGCCGAGACGTAGAGGAACGACGGCGGCACGTCGCCGGCCAGCTCGGCCGCGGCGGCGAGCTTGGCCTCGTTGGCCACCTCCACCGGCAGCGGCTCACCGTCGCGGGTGCGCAGCCCGAGCGCCGGCACAGGGTCCATCGACGACCAGCCGAGATTGGGCGCCACCTGCAGCAGCCCGGTGCGGGCGTCGACCAGGCCCGGCAGGGCCAGCCGTGCCCCGGCCACCCGCATGCCCGCGGCCTCGGCGTCGTCGACCACCTTCCGGGCGAGCGCGCCGAGCCGCGGCAGCACGACGTCGGGGTCGCTGTCGTGGAACGAGCCAGGCTCGACCCGCTCGTCGACCACCTGCCCCGCGAGGTCCAGCACGGTGACGCCGAGGTAGTCGACGTTCACCTCCAGCCCGAGCCCGACGACGGTGCGCGCGGCGGGCCGCAGCGGCACCGCGGGGCGGCCGGCGCGCTGGGCGGCGACCGGCGGCAGCTCGGCCACCAGCCCCCCGGCCACGAGCCGGTCGACCAGCGTCGACACGGTGGCCCGGGCCAGCCCGGTCGCGGCGGCCACGTCGGCGCGGGAGAGTGGCTCGGGCGCGTCGAACACCGCGCGGACGACGAGCCGCAGGTTGCGCTCGCGCAGCGTGTGCTGGCGCGCGGCGGCCCCGCGGGCGGTCGTCGTCGGCTCGGCGGTCATGGCTTGACTGTAGCCGAGCGCCGGGTAATAGTTCAGCCATCCAACAAATCGCCGCGCCGACGCGGGCGTGGCTCGACGAGGAGACCACCGTGAGCGACATCAAGTACTCGTTCGGCCTGTGGACCGTGGGCTGGCCCGCCAACGACCCGTTCGGCACCGCGACCCGTCCGGAGCTCGACCCGGCCGAGTCCATCCGCAAGCTCGCCGAGCTGGGCGCGTGGGGCTTCACCTACCACGACAACGACATCTTCCCGTTCGGCGCCGACGAGGCCGAGCGCCAGCGCGGCATCGACGCGGTGAAGAAGGCGGCCGAGGAGACCGGCCTCGTCTGCGAGATGGTCACCACCAACACCTTCAGCCACCCGGTCTTCAAGGACGGCGCGTTCACCTCGAACAACCGCCAGGTCCGCCGCTTCGGCCTGAAGAAGGTGCTGCGCAGCGTCGACAACGCCGCCGAGATGGGCGCCTCCACGTTCGTCATGTGGGGTGGCCGCGAGGGCACCGAGTACGACAACTCGAAGGACCTCATCGCGGCGCACGCCCGCTACGCCGAGGGCATCGACACCGTGGCCGCCTACATCAAGGAGAAGGGCTACGACCTCAAGATCGGCCTGGAGCCCAAGCCGAACGAGCCCCGCGGCGACATCTTCCTGCCGACGATCGGTCACGCCATCGCGCTGATCAACACGCTCGACAACGGCGACATCGTGGGCCTCAACCCGGAGACGGGCCACGAGCAGATGGCCGGCCTCAACTACACGCACGGCATCGCGCTGGCGCTGTACTGCGGCAAGCTGTTCCACATCGACCTCAACGGCCAGCACGGCCCGAAGTACGACCAGGACCTGGTGTTCGGCCACGGCGACCTGCTCAACGCGTTCTTCACGGTCGACCTGCTCGAGAACGGCGCCCCCAACGGCGGCCCGCGCTACGAGGGCCCGCGCCACTTCGACTACAAGCCGTCGCGCACCGAGTACCTCGACGGCGTGTGGGAGTCGGCCAAGGCCAACATGGAGACCTACGACCTGCTCGCGGCCAAGGCCAAGGCCTACCGCGAGGACCCGGAGGTCCAGGCCGCGTTCGAGCACGCCGGCATCTTCGAGCTCAACGAGTCGACGCTGGCCGAGGGCGAGTCGTTCGAAGCGTTCCTCGCCGACTCCTCGGTGGACGCCGACTTCGACGTCGACGCCGCCGCCGAGCGCGACTACGGCCTGGTGCGTCTGCACCAGCTCGCGCTCAAGCACCTCATCGGCTGAGCCGAGCAGCACCCCGCCGGTGGGCGGGGTCCCGGCAGCGCGCGTGCAGCGCGCCGCCGGGGCCCCGCCCACGACGGCGTCCACCCCCGTTCCCTCTCGTCCTCCGGGCCCCGACCCGTCCCTTCCGAAGGAAGCAACGATGCCCCTCGTCGCCGGCGTGGACTCCTCCACGCAGTCCTGCAAGATCGTCGTCCGCGACGCCGACACCGGGCAGCTGGTCCGCAGCGGCTCCGCGAAGCACCCCGACGGCACCGAGGTCGACCCGCGGCACTGGTGGGACGCGTTCACGCAGGCGGCCGAGGCCGCAGGCGGCCTGGACGACGTCGCCGCGATCGCCGTCGGCGGCCAGCAGCACGGGCTCGTGGCGCTCGACGCGGACGGCAACGTGATCCGCCCCGCGCTGCTGTGGAACGACACCCGCTCCGCCGGCTCCGCCGAGGACCTGATCCGCGAGCTCGGCGACGGCGACCGCGAGGCCGGCGCCCAGCGCTGGGCCGACGCCGTCGGGTCCGTGCTCGTGGCCTCCCTGACCGTCACCAAGCTGCGCTGGGTCCGCGACCACGAGCCGGAGAACGCCGCGCGCATCGCCGCCGTCGCGCTCCCCCACGACTGGCTGAGCTGGCGCATCGCCGGCTACGGCCCCGCCGACGACGCCAGCGCACCGCTCGGCCCGCAGCTCGACAAGCTGTTCACCGACCGCTCCGACGCGTCCGGCACCGGGTACTACGACGCCGACGCCGCGCCGTCCGACGGAGGCACGGATCAGGGCGCGGACGAGGGCGTCGGCGCCTACCGCCGCGACCTGCTGCGCCTCGCGCTGGGCCGCGACGACGTCGTGCTGCCGCGCGTGCTCGCGCCGACCGAGGCGGGCGGCGTCGCGCACGCGTCCGTCGCGGGCGCCGACGTCGAGGGCGGGGCGCTGCTCGGCCCGGGTGCGGGCGACAACGCCGGTGCGTCGCTGGGCCTGGGCATGCGCCCGGGCGACATCGCCATCTCCATCGGCACCTCTGGCGTCGTCTCGGCCGTCGCGCCGACCCGCACCGCCGACGGCTCCGGCGCCATCAACGGGTTCGCCGACGCCACCGGCAACTCGCTCATGCTCGCCGTGACGCTCAACGCCGCCCGCGTGCTCGACGCCGCCCGCACAGTGCTCGACGTCGAGTTCGACGAGCTGGCCCGCCTCGCGCTCGCCGCCCCGCCCGGGGCCGACGGCCTCGTGCTGGTGCCCTACCTCGAGGGCGAGCGCACCCCGAACCGCCCGGACGCCACCGGCACGCTGCACGGAATCCGGCTGAAGAGCTCGACGCGCGAGCACCTCGCCCGCGCCTACGTCGAGGGCATGCTGTGCGGCCTGGCCGACGGGCTCGACGCGCTGCGGGCGCTGGACGTGCCGATCGAGCGGGTCATGCTCATCGGCGGTGCGGCGCAGTCGCCGGCCGTGCAGCGCATCGCGCCGCAGGTGTTCGGCGTCTCCATCGCCGTGCCCGAGCCCGGCGAGTACGTGGCCGACGGCGCCGCACGCCAGGCCGCGTGGGTGCTCGCCTCGGCGCGCGCGGGCGAGCCGGTGGAGGCGCCCGAGTGGTCGACGTCGATCGCCACGACGCTGGTCGCCGACCCGCAGCCGGTGATCCGCAAGCGGTACGCGGCGGTCCGCGACCTCGTCTGACCCGGGGCCGCCGAGATAGAGCGGCATCCTCGCGAGATAGAGAGGGCGTCCGCCGAGATAGAGAGTCAGCTCTCTATCTCGGCGGACGCCCTCTCTATCTCGGCGCCGGGGGTCTCTATCTCGGCGGGCGAGGTCTCTATCTCGGCGTGGTCAGCGGCGAGCGTAGGTGCGGAACCGGTAGCGCAGCCCGGTCGACGACGTCTCCCAGGCGCCGTCGTCGGCGAGCTCCCACTTCCCCAGGTCGAGCGGGGGGGCGAACGCGTCGCCCTCGACCTCGACGTCCACCTCGGTGACGACGCAGCGGTCGGCGCGCGGCAGCGCCTGCGCGTAGACCTGCCCGCCGCCGATCACCCAGGTCTCCTCGCCGCCAGGGGCGTCCTCCGCGGCCGCGAGCGCCTCCTCCAGCGAGGTGACGACGACGAGCCGCGGCGTCGCGGGGGCGAGGGTCCGCACGGGGGCGGCGGGGTCCTCGGGCGCCGGCGGCCGGATCGGCTCGACGACGGGGCGCGACCCGCGCGTCACCACCACGTTGGTGCGGCCGGGCAGCGGCCGGTTCTTCGCCGGCAGCGACTCCCACGTGAGGCGCCCCATCACCACGGGGTGCCCCGACGTCGTGCGCTTGAAGTGCGCGAAGTCCTCGGGCACGCGCCACGGGATGGTGCCGCCAGCGCCGATCACGGCGCGCCCTGCGGCGTCGTGCGCCTGGGCCCAGATCAGTGC
The DNA here is from genome assembly GCF_001750215.1 of Isoptericola variabilis. Lineage (GTDB taxonomy): Bacteria > Actinomycetota > Actinomycetes > Actinomycetales > Cellulomonadaceae > Puerhibacterium > Puerhibacterium variabilis_A. The sequence continues at coordinate 22,538 of NZ_LWGM01000026.1, forward strand.
GATCACGCGCGTCAGACCGCGACCGGCGCCTTGATGGCGGGGTGGTGCTGGTAGCCGACCACCTGCACGTCCTCGTAGGCGTAGTCGAGGATCGAGTCGCGCCGGGCCAGCTCGAGGCGCGGGTACGGGTAGGCGTCGCGGGAGAGCTGCTCGCGCACCTGCTCGAGGTGGTTGTCGTAGACGTGGCAGTCGCCGCCGGTCCACACGAACTCGCCGACCTCGAGGCCGGTCTGCTGCGCCACCATGTGCGTCAGCAGCGCGTACGAGGCGATGTTGAACGGCACCCCGAGGAACATGTCCGCCGAGCGCTGGTACAGCTGGCAGCTGAGCCTCCCGTCGGCCACGTAGAACTGGAACAGCAGGTGGCACGGCGGCAGCGCCATGTTGGAGATCTCGGCGACGTTCCACGCGCTGACGATGAGACGGCGCGAGTCGGGGTTGGTGCGGATCTGCTCGATCACCTGCTGGATCTGGTCGACGTGCCGGCCGTCCGGCGTCGGCCACGAGCGCCACTGCACGCCGTAGACCGGGCCGAGCTCGCCGTCGGCGGAGGCCCACTCGTCCCAGATCGACACGCCGTGCTCCTGCAGCCAGCGCACGTTGGAGTCGCCGCGCAGGAACCACAGCAGCTCGTACACCACCGACTTCAGGTGCACGCGCTTGGTGGTGATCAGCGGGAAGCCCTGCGACAGGTCGTAGCGGATCTGCCGCCCGAACACGCTGGTGGTGCCGGTGCCCGTGCGGTCGGACTTGTGCGTGCCGTTCTCGAGCACGTCGCGCAGCAGGTCCTCGTACGGGGTGGCGACGGCGGGCGAGCCGCCCGTCGCGAGGGTGGCAGGGACCGCGGCCGGGGCCTCGCGCAGCGCGTCGCTCATGGCCGCCAGTGTAGGCGCGAGGGTCCGACGGCGTTGCGGACGCCGCGGGTCGGGGCCCGACGGCGGCGCGGCCCGACGGCGGCGCGCGCCGGCGGTCAGGGCGTGTCGCCGGGCGTGACCTCGCGCTCGTGGCGCATCGCGCGCAGCTCCTTGCCCCGGCGGCGCCAGCCGCGCCACAGCAGCAGGAGCACGACGCCCAGCACCCCGCCGAGCAGCGCCCCCCAGGCGGTACCGCCGCCGAACCCGGGCGCGTCGGCGTCCAGGACCAGCTTGGCGGCGCGCGGACGGGTTGGGGCCCACCGCCACCCACAGCGTGAGCCAGTTGGGCGCGGCGAGCAGCAGCCCGGAGCCCGTGAGCAGCACGGGCGGCTCCCAGCCGTCCCACCGCCGGATGGTCTGGCCGATGACGATCACCGGCAGGAAGGTGAAGACGGTGCCGAAGAACAGGCCCCACCAGGCGCCCAGCGAGAACTCGCCGTGCACCAGGTCGCCGACGGTCCGGGCCCACCAGCCCGGGAGGTAGCGCGCCAGCAGCCAGAACACGACCAGCACGACGGCGGCGACGAGGAACCACAGCACCGCCTTGCGGCCGACGGCGCGCCAGTCGCGGCCCGCGGACGCGGCGGTGTCGCTCGACGTGCGGTCGGTGCGCGGCGCGCCGCCGCCCGGCGTCGTTCCGCCCGGCGTCGTTCCGCCC
>NZ_LWGM01000259.1 GCF_001750215.1 Isoptericola variabilis
GCACGACGGCGGTGGGCTCCGCGGCGTCGAGCGTCACCGCGTCCCCGGCGGCCAGCCCCAGGTCCCGCGCGGCCCGGTCGGCGAAGCCCTGCGCGACGGCGCCCGCGGCCCGCGCGGCGTCGACCGGGCCCAGCTCGCACGACAGCGCCGCGGGGGAGAACCCGGCCAGCGCGCTGGCCCAGGCGCGCGAGCGCGTCTCGTGCTGCGCGTACGCGTCGGGGAACGCCGAGCGCTGGACCGCCTGGGCGGCCTCGGTGACCGGCAGGTCGAGGTAGCCCGGCACCTCGACCAGGGCGTCGTAGAACGCGCCCGTGGCGTGCACCGGGTCCTGGACCTGCGCGGCGGTGCCCCATCCCTGCGACGGGCGCTGCTGGAACAGCCCGAGGGAGTCCCGGTCGCCGTAGGCGACGTTGATGAGCCTCGACTCTTGCAGCGCGGTGGCCAGGCCGATGGTCGCCGCCCGGGCCGGCAGCCCCCGGCCCACCGCCGTCCCGGCCACCAGCGCGGCGTTGTCCGCCTGGGCGGGGGAGAGGTGCCAGTCCGTGCCGTCCAGCACCGCGGTGCAGCGCTCCGCCGCCGGCCGCAGGTCGAGCCGCTGCGTCGTCACCCACACCCCGGCGCCGACCGCGCCGACGAACGCGGCGACGGCCACCGTGGCCACGACCCGCCGCCGGCGTCGCCGGCGGCGGGCGGACGTGCGGGCGGACGTGCGGGCGGACGTGCGGGCCGACGCCGTGCGGGCCGGCTTCCGTGCGGGCAGGGGGTGGGTCACCGCGTCCCTCGTGGTGCTCGGGTCGTGCTCGGGGGCGTGCTCGGGTGGCGCCGAGGGACCGGGCTCAGTGCGCGTGCAGCGCGGCGTTGAGCTCCACGCCGACGCCGGTGCGCGACAGGACCTCGACCGCGCCGGTGGTGGAGTTGCGGCGGAACAGCAGGCCGTCGCGGCCGGCGAGCTCGCGGGCCTTGACCACCTGCGGGACGCCGCCGTCGGTCGCCGAGCCGAGCACGGTGACCTTGGTGCCCGCGGTGAGGTAGAGGCCCGCCTCGACGACGCAGTCGTCGCCCAGGGGGATGCCGAGGCCCGAGTTCGCGCCCAGGAGCGAGCGGCGGCCGATCGAGACGATCACCGTGCCGCCGCCCGAGAGCGTGCCCATGATCGAGGCGCCGCCGCCGACGTCGGAGCCGTCCCCGACCACGACGCCCTGCGAGATGCGCCCCTCGACCATCGAGGCACCGAGCGTGCCGGCGTTGTAGTTGACGAACCCCTCGTGCATCACGGTGGTGCCCGGCGCGAGGTGGGCGCCCAGGCGCACGCGGTCGGCGTCGGCGACGCGCACGCCCGCGGGCAGCACGTAGTCGACCATGCGGGGGAACTTGTCGACGCCGTAGACGGTGACGGGACGGCCGGTGGCGGCGCGCAGCCGCAGCCGCGTGGCCTCGAACCCCTCGACGGCGCACGCGCCGTGGTCGGTCCACACGACGTTGGACAGCACCCCGAAGATGCCCTCGAGGCTGATCGTGTTGGGCTGCACCAGGCGGTGGGACAGCAGGTGCAGCCGCAGGTAGGCGTCGGCGGCGTCGGCCGGGGCGGCGTCGAGGTCGACGACGGTGCGCACCACCCGCACGTCGACGTCGCGCACGGCGTCCCGGCCCGCGAGGCGCTCGAGCTCGGCCGGCACCTGCACGTCCTCGCCGGGCGCGCCGAGGGCGGGCGCCGGGTACCACGTGTCGAGGGTGGTGCCGTCGTCGGTCACGGTGGCCAGGCCGAAGCCCCAGGCGGTACGGGTGTCGCTCATGCGGGCAAGCCTATCGACGGCCGATAGGGTCGTGAGCGTGACGTCCACGCCCGCCCCCGCCCCCGTCCCCGCCGCCGGTCCCGGGACGGGGCCCGCCGCGGGCGACGTCCTGCTCGCCCTCGCCGCCGACCCCGCCTCGGACCTGGTCGGGCTGCTCGCGGCGCTGTGCGACGCGGAGTCCGTCAGCGGCGGCGAGACGGCGCTGGCCGACGCGATCGAGGCCGTGCTGCGGGCGCAGCCGCACCTGGCGGTGCACCGCGACGGCGACTGCGTCGTCGCGCGCACCGACCTGGGCCGGTCGCGGCGCGTGGTGCTCGCCGGGCACATCGACACCGTGCCGCTCGCCGACCCGCCGAACCTGCCCACGCGCCTGGTCGGCGAGGGCCCGGACGCCGAGCTGTGGGGGCGCGGCACCGTGGACATGAAGGGCGGCGTGGCGGTCATGCTGGCGCTCGCCGTCGAGCTCGGCGCGCCGGGGCGCGAGCCGGCGAGCGACCTCACCTGGGTCTTCTACGACCACGAGGAGGTGGAGGCCGAGCGCAACGGGCTGGGCCGCCTGTCCCGCAACGCCCCGGAGCTGCTGCGCGGCGACCTCGCCATCCTCGGCGAGCCGACGGCGGCCGGCATCGAGGGCGGCTGCAACGGCACGATGCGGGCCCGGGTCACCACGCGCGGCGTCGCGGCGCACTCGGCGCGTGCCTGGACCGGCGTGAACGCCATCCACGCCGCCGCGCCGGTGCTGCAGCGGCTGGCGGACTACGTCCCCCGCGAGGTGGAGGTCGACGGCCTGGTCTACCGCGAGAGCCTCAACGCCGTCCTCGTCGACGGCGGGGTGGCCGCCAACGTCATCCCCGACCGGTGCACGGTGACGGTCAACTACCGGTTCGCCCCGTCGCTGACGGTGGCGCAGGCCGAGGCGCACGTGCGCGAGGTGCTCGACGGGTTCGACGTCGAGATCACCGACGCCGCCGGCGGCGCCCGCCCCGGGCTGGACGACCCGCTCGCGCTGGAGTTCGCCGAGGCCGTGCTGGCCGTCACCGGCGGCCGGCCCAAGCCCAAGTACGGCTGGACCGACGTGGCGCGGTTCGCCGACCTCGGGATCCCGGCCGTGAACTTCGGGCCGGGCGACCCGCTGCTGGCGCACAAGGACGACGAGCGCGTGCCGGTGGGGCAGCTGGCGCTGTGCCGCGACGCGCTGCGGGCGTGGCTCCTCGGGCCCGTCGACCCGGCGGCCTGATCGCGCGGGTCCTAGGCTCGGCGCATGAGCAACGCGAGCGACGAGGGCGTGGCACAGCGCGGCGCCGGGTACCACAAGGGCCCGGTGCTGTTGCGCGGCCGGCAGATCCCGAAGCAGACCACCGACCAGCACCTGCTCACGGGCACCGAGGGCGCCGACTGGGTGCACACCGACCCGTGGCGCGTCATGCGCATCCAGTCGGAGTTCGTCGAGGGGTTCGGCGCGCTCGCGGAGATCGGGCCCGCGGTCTCCGTGTTCGGCTCGGCCCGCACGCCGCGCGACCACGACGACTACGACCGCGCCGTGAAGGTGGGCCGGCTGCTGGCCGAGGCCGGCTACGCCGTCATCACCGGCGGCGGCCCGGGCATCATGGAGGCGGCCAACAAGGGCGCGGTCGAGGCCGGCGGCCTGTCGATCGGGCTCGGCATCGAGCTGCCGTTCGAGCAGGGCATGAACGAGTACGTCAACCTCGGGATCAACTTCCGGTACTTCTTCGCCCGCAAGACGATGTTCGTCAAGTACGCCCAGGGCTTCGTGGTCATGCCCGGCGGCTTCGGCACGTTCGACGAGCTCTTCGAGGCGCTCACGCTGGTCCAGACGCACAAGGTCACCGGGTTCCCGCTCGCGCTCGTGGGGCGCGAGTACTGGGGCGGCCTCCTGGACTGGATCCGCTCGACCGTCGTCGACCGGGGCATGGTGAGCGAGGCCGACCCCGACCTGCTCCACCTCACCGACGACCCGGCGGAGGCCGTGGAGTACGTGCGCGAGCGCTCGGAGGCGCTGCGGGCCGAGGAGGTCGAGGCCGCCGAGGAGCTCGAGCAGGCCCAGGCCGCCGCGGCGGCCTCGCCGCAGGCGTGACGCCCGGCGCGGGGCCGGCCGTCCCCGGGGTCCCGGCC
>NZ_LWGM01000260.1 GCF_001750215.1 Isoptericola variabilis
GTCGACCTCGACGGCGAGCTCGCCGGCGCGCAGCCGGCGCAGCGCGGCGCGGGCGTCGTCGAGCGGCGCCGGGTGGCGGTACGGCGCGACGCGGTAGCGCAGGACGACGGCGTGCAGCCCGAGGCCCGCGAGCCAGGCGGCGACGGGCTCGGCCTCGTGGTCGGCCTGGCGCTCGTACCCGCCGCCGGGCAGCACGAGGACGGCGGACCGGACGTCGCCCGCGCCGCGCCCGGCACCTCCTGCAGCACCTCCTGCGGCGCCTCCCCCGGCGCCCGTCGCGGGGACCACCGTGAGGCGCTCGTCGAGGGGTGCGGTGGTGCTGCTGCCGGTCATGGTCCTCCTCGTCCGTCGCGACGCGCGGCCGGTCCACCGCCGCGCCGCTGGTGAATCGCTTCATAATGGCGGGGAGCGCTCTCACCGCGGCCACGCCACACCGAGGTGGCGCGGGGTGGGTCGCGACCGGGCGACGACGCCCGGGACGAGGAGGAGCACATGACCACGCCGGTCCGGCCCCGGCCGCCGCAGGGCGCACGCCGCCGCCCGTCGATCAGCGACGTCGCGCGCCTGGCGGGGGTGTCCGTCGGCACGGTGTCCAACGTGCTCAACCGGCCCGACCGCGTCGCGCCGGCCACGCGCGAGCGGGTCGAGGCGGCGATCGCGCGGCTCGCGTTCGTGCCGAACGGCTCGGCGCGCCAGCTGCGGGCGGGCACGATCACCACGGTCGGCGCGATCGTGCTCGACATCGCCAACCCGTTCTTCACCGACGTCGCGCGCGGCATCGAGGACCGCCTGGCCCGGGCCGACTGCACGCTCATGGTCGCCAGCTCCCAGGACGACCCCGACCGCGAGCAGCGCTACCTGCGCCTGTTCGAGGAGCACGGCGTGCGCGGCGTCATGGTGGTGCCCGCCACCGAGCGGATCGACCACCTGCTCGCCCTGCGCTCGCGCGGCGTCGGCGTCGTGCTGCTCGACCGCCCCTCGCCGCTGCCCGACGTGTCCTCCGTGGCCGTCGACGACGTCGCCGGCGGCGCTCTCGCCGCGGCCCACCTGCTGGCGCAGGGGCACACGCGGATCGCGTTCCTCAACGGGCCGCACACCATCCGCCAGTGCGCCGACCGGCACGCCGGCGTGCTGCAGGCGGTCGCCGAGGCCGGCCTCGACCCGGCCGAGGCGGTCGTGGAGCTCACCGTGCCGTCGCTGGACGCCGACGGCGGAGAGGCCGCGACCCGGCGCCTGGCGGCCTCCGGCGACCGCGCGACGGCGGTCTTCTGCGTCAACGACCTCACCGCGCTCGGCGCCCTGCGCACCCTGCGCGAGCTGGGGATCGCCGTGCCCACCGACATGGCGCTCGTCGGCTACGACGACGTGACGTTCGCGGCCGAGCTCGCGACGCCGCTGACCTCCGTGCGCCAGCCGCGCCACCGCCTCGGCGAGCGGGCGGCCGACCTGCTGCTGCGCGGCGACGACGGGCGCGCCGAGCAGGTGCTGTTCCAGCCCGAGCTCGTGGTGCGCGAGTCGAGCGGCGGCCGCAGCCGCTGACCGCGCCGGCGCCGCCCTCGCCGTCACCACCGTCGCCGAGCGTCCCGCGCCGTCACCCATGGCGGCCGGGAGGACGACGCGGAGGGACGCCCACCGACCGAGACGTCGCCGAGCGTCCCGCGCCGTCACCCATGGCGGCCGGGCGGACGACGCGGAGGGACGCTCGCCGCGAGGACCGCCGACGCCGCCCTGAACCGTTTCACAGCATCCCCTGCCGCCGGGACGACCCCCGTGCCATACTCGCCGCCATGCGACGACGCAGCGCCCCCGAGGGCTTCGACCCGGCCGCCGTGCGGCCCTGGAACGCCCGGATCGACGGGCTCGGCTACGGGGGCGACTACAACCCCGAGCAGTGGTCGGACGAGGTGCAGGTCGAGGACGTGCGCCTCATGCGCGAGGCGGGGGTCAACCTCGTCAGCGTCGCGATCTTCTCCTGGGCCACCATCGAGCCGGTCGAGGGCGAGCTCGACTGGGCCTGGCTCGACCGCACCATGGACCGGCTGCACGACGGCGGCGTGCGCGTCGCGCTGGCCACCGCCACCGCCTCGCCCCCGCCGTGGCTCACCCGCCGCCACCCGGAGATCCTGCCCCGCCTGGCCGACGGCACCGTGCTGCACCAGGGCGGCCGCCAGGCCTACGCCCCCACCCACCCCGTCTACCGGGACTACGCGCTGAAGATGGCCGCCCGCATGGCCGAGCGCTACGGCGACCACCCGGCGCTGGCGCTGTGGCACGTCGACAACGAGATCGGCTGCCACGTGCCGCGCGACTACTCCGACTCGGCCGCCGAGGCGTTCCGCGAGTGGCTGCGGGCGCGCTACGGCACCCTCGAGGCGCTCAACGCGGCCTGGGGCACCGCGTTCTGGTCGCAGCGCTACGGCTCGTTCGACGACGTGCTGCCGCCGCTGGCGGCGCCGACCTACGCCAACCCCACGCAGCAGCTCGACTTCGACCGGTTCAGCTCCGACGCGCTGCGCGACTACTACCGCGACCTGCGCGACACGCTGCGCGAGCTCACGCCCGAGGTGCCGACGACCACGAACCTCATGGCGTCCACCGGCACCAAGGGCATGGACTACTTCTCCTGGGCCGCGGACCTCGACGTGGTCGCCAACGACCATTACACGATCGCGGCCGACGACGAGCGGCACGTCGAGCTGGCGTTCTCCGCCGACCTCACCCGCGGCATCGCCGGCGGCGACCCGTGGATCCTCATGGAGCACTCCACCTCGGCGGTCAACTGGCAGCCGCGCAACCGTCCCAAGGCGCCGGGCGAGATGCTGCGCAACTCGCTGTCGCACGTGGCCCGCGGCGCCGACTCGGTGATGTTCTTCCAGTGGCGCCAGTCCGCCGCCGGGGCGGAGAAGTTCCACTCGGCGATGGTGCCGCACGGCGGCACCGGCACCGACGTGTGGCGCGACGTCGTCACCCTCGGGCGTGCGCTGCGCGCGCTGGGCGAGGTGCGCGGCTCGCGCGTGCGCTCGCGCGCCGCCCTCGTCTTCGACTACGAGGCGTGGTGGGCGTCCGAGCTCGACTCGCACCCCACGCAGGCGTTCCGCTACACCGACCAGGTGCGCGCCTGGTACGCCGCCCTGTGGCGGCTGGGCGTCACGGTCGACGTCGTGCACCCCGGCGGCGACCTCGCCGGCTACGACCTCGTCGTCGTGCCCACCCTGTACCTCGTCACCGACGCCGACGCCGCGAACCTCGCGGCGTCGGCCGACCGCGGCGCGACGGTGCTGGTCACGTACTTCTCCGGGATCGTCGACGAGCACGACCACGTGCGCCTCGGCGGCTACCCGGGCGCCTTCCGCGACCTGCTCGGCGTGCGCACCGAGGAGTTCGCCACCCTGCAGGAGGGCGAGACCGTGCGCGTCGTCGGCGGCCCGCTGCCCGAGGGCGCCGTGGCGGACCTGTGGACGGAGCGCACGCACGTCGCCGAGGGCACCGACGTGGTCGCGGTGTACGACGACGGCGTGCTGTCCGGCTGGCCGGCGGTGACCCGCCGCGCCACGCCCGGCGGCGGGGCCGCCTGGTACACCGGCGCCCGGCTCGACGAGGCCGCGACGACGGCGCTCGCCCGCGCCGTCGCGACCGAGGCCGGCGTGCTGCCCGAGGACGAGCCGGCCGTCGGCCTGGAGCTGGTGCGCCGCCACGCCGACGACGGCCGGTCCTGGCTGTTCGCGATCAACCACGGCCCGGCGGAGGCCGCGGTCAAGGCGACGGGCGCCGAGCTCGTCACCGGCGACGAGGTCGACGGCACGCTCGTGGTGCCCGGCGGCGCCGTGCGCGTGGTCCGCGAGGGCTGACGCCGCGGGCTCCGGACGGCGGCACCCCGGACCGGCGCCGACCCCGCACGCCGGACGGCGGCGCCCCT
>NZ_LWGM01000261.1 GCF_001750215.1 Isoptericola variabilis
GCGCTCTACGCCCGGGCGGACCTCCCCCTCGGGGGCGTCGCCGCGCGCGGCGCAGCGCCGCGCGCCTCGCCGGAGTTCCTCACGCCCCGATTCTGGGCTGCCGAGGGCCGCGCGGGGCGCGAGGCGCCCGCGCGTGTCGCAGGAGCCTCGCGCCGGGTCACGGCTGCGCCGGGGCCCCGCCGACCACCTGGCCGGTGGCCGCGCTGAGGATCGTCGGGTCCTCGGCGGGCACCATCCCGAGGTCGCGCGCCCGATCGGGCAGCGACGCCTCCGCGGCCCGCAGCTCCGCCTGCTTGGACTGCACGTCCTGGGCGACCTGGGCCACGTCGCGCTGCAGCCGCGCCTGCTCGTAGGAGCCGCGCGCCATGGTGGTGTTCAGCACCAGGGCCAGCAGCAGGGCTGCCGCCAGCAGCGCCCCGCAGATGGCGAGGAACGGCATGCTCGACCGGGCCTGAAGCGGGGCGCGGACGGCCTCCAGCCGGCGGTGGGACCGTCCGCCGGGCAGGGCGGTCAGCGGCGCGCGGCGCGGCGCGGGGGCGACGCGCCTCGAGGGGACGGCTGCCGGGGCTCGCAGTGCGCTCATCGACGCTCCTCGGGGTTCGTGCGGGTGCTGGGTCGGGTGGCGGGTCGGGTGCCGGGCCGTGCGGTGGTGCGGCTCGCACTGCGGCCGGGCCGGGCGGGGGCCGCCGCGGTCGGGCGCAGGTGGTCGGGGGTCGGCCGCAGGCGCGCGGCGGCGCGCAGCCGGACGGACGCGGCCCGGGGGTTGCGCTCGAGCTCCACGGCGTCCGCCTCCTCGGCGCCGCGCGTGAGCGGCTCCAGGTACGGCCGGTGCGTCTCCGGCTCGACGGGCAGCCCGGGCGGGGCCGACGACGTCGTGCCTCGCTGGATCGCGCGCTTGACGATCCGGTCCTCCAGCGAGTGGTACGACTCGACGACGATGCGCCCGCCGACCGCGAGCGCCTCGATCGCGGCGGGCACCGCGCGCTCGAGCACCTCGAGCTCGCCGTTGACCTCGATCCGCAGCCCCTGGAACGTGCGCTTGGACGGGTTGCCGCCGGTCTTGCGCGTCGCCGCGGGGATCGACGCGCGCACCAGCTCGGCGAGCTCGCCGGTGCGCTCCCAGGGCCGCTGCTCGCGGCGACGCACGATCGCCCGGGCGATGCGGGCGGCGAACCGCTCCTCGCCGTACTCGCGCAGCACGCGGGCGATCTCGCGCTCGTCGTACGTGTTGAGCACGTCCGCCGCGGTGAGGCCGGCCGTCTGGTCCATCCGCATGTCCAGCGGGGCGTCCTGGGCGTACGCGAAGCCCCGCTCGGCCTCGTCGAGCTGCAGCGAGCTGACGCCGAGGTCCATGAGCACGCCCTGGACCCCGTCGAGCCCGGCGTCGGCGACGACGTCGGCGATCTCGTCGTAGACGGCGTGCACGGGGGTGAAGCGCTCGCCGAACCGGGCCAGGCGCGCCGAGGCCAGGCGCAGGGCCTGCGGGTCGCGGTCGATGCCGATCACCCGCGCGGTGGGCACCTGCTCGAGCACGGCCTCCGTGTGGCCGCCCATGCCGAGGGTGCAGTCGACGAGCACGCTGCCGGGCTCCTGCAGCGCCGGGGCGAGCAGGTCCACGCAACGCTGGAGGAGCACGGGCAGGTGCCGGTCGGCGGCGCTGGCGTCGTCGGTCGGTGCCACGGGTTCTCCTTCCTGGGGGTGGCGTGCGGTCTGCGGTGTCGGTGCTGCTCGTCGGTGCTGCTCGTCGGTGGGCTGCGTCGAGGCCCCGTCCGGCCAGGTCTCCCTCCGCGTCCTTCTGGCGTCGGGGAAGTACGCCAGACCTCTCGCGGGAGGAGGCCTCGCGGGGCGGGGCCTCGGGGTGGGGCGATGTTCGGCTGTCGTGGCGCCGCCGTGCGGCACCTGCCGCCCGAGACGCCGTCGGACCGGGACACCGGTCCGCCGGACGGCTCAGAACTGCAGGTCCGGAAAGATCTGCTCCGCCGTCTCGGAGTACGCGGACTCCTGCTCGGCGAGGTAGGTCTCCCAGGCCGTCTTGTCCCAGACCTCGACGCGGGTGCCGGCGCCGATGACGGCGACGTCCCGGTCGAGACCGGCGTACGCGCGCAGGGCCGGCGGGATGGAGACCCGGCCCTGCTTGTCCGGCACCTCGTCGCTCGCGCCCGACAGGAACACGCGGAGGTAGTCGCGCGCCTGCCGGGAGGTCACGGGAGCCTGCCGGACCTGCTCGTACATGCGGGAGAACTCGTCCATCGGCAGCAGGAACAGGCACCTCTCCTGCCCTCGCGTCATGACGAGACCGTCGGCGAGCCGGGACCGGAACTTCGCGGGGAGGATCAGCCGGCCCTTCTCGTCGAGCTTGGGGGTGTACGTGCCCAGCAGGAGACCCGCGCCCACCAGCGGCTCGGCTCCCACCACGGCTCGCACCTCCCCCTCGCGCTCCCGCTCGCTCCACCGTACTCCACTTCCCTCCACCAGGCCTGGGAAAACACGGCGCGCCGCTCCCCGGAGCGGGTGAAACTCCGCGCAGCGGCAGGTCAGCGGCGTGGGGCGCCGGTGGAGGGCGGTGGAGGGCCGGCCCGGACGCGCGGGAGGCGCCCGTGGGGGGCGGGCAGCGCACCCCGTCCCCGACAGCCCCCCGCCCCGGCGGCGTGCGCGGGGTCCACGAGCGGTCCGCGACACGCGCGCGCCGCCGGGCCAGTAGGCTGCGGGCACCGGCGGTCGCGAGGGTGCGGACGCCGCCAGCACCACCCGAGCAAGCAGATGCCGAGCTGGGCCAGTGGTCCTCGGAGGTCGCCGTGCAGCCCGAACCCGTCCTGGACGCCGCCGCCACCGCGCCCGGCGCACCGCCCGCGGGCGCCGCACCGGCGCCCGCGCTGCCGGGGCTCGCGGACGAGCTGGTCGAGGCCACGTCCCGGGTCCGGGCCGCGCTGGAGTCCGTCGTCACCGGGCGGCCGCACCTCGCCGAGCTCACCGTCGCCGTGCTGCTCGCCGAGGGCCACCTGCTCGTGGAGGACGTCCCGGGCGTGGGCAAGACGACGCTGGCCAAGGCGCTCGCCCGCAGCATCGACTGCCGGGTGGGCCGGGTGCAGTTCACGCCGGACCTGCTGCCGAGCGACCTCACCGGCGTGAGCATCTTCCGCGCCGCGACGCACGAGTTCGAGTTCCGCCCGGGCCCCGTGTTCAGCAACATCGTGATCGGCGACGAGATCAACCGCGCCTCCCCCAAGACGCAGTCGGCGCTCCTGGAGTGCATGGAGGAGGGCCAGACCACCGTCGACGGCACCACGCACCGGCTGCCGCGGCCCTTCCTCGTCGTCGCGACGCAGAACCCGGTCGAGATGGAGGGCACCTACCCGCTGCCGGAGGCGCAGCGCGACCGCTTCACCGCCCGGATCACGGTCGGCTACCCCGACCGCGACGCGGAGATGCTGATGCTCGACCGCCAGGAGGCGGCCACCCCGCTGGACCACCTGCAGCCGGTCACCACGGGCGCCGCGATCTCGCGGTACGCCGACGCGGTGCGGCACGTGCACGCCGCCGGCGCCGTCAAGCAGTACGTGCTCGACCTCGTCGGCGCCACGCGGCACCACCTCGGCCTGCGCCTCGGCGCCTCGCCGCGCGCGTCGCTGCAGCTGCTGCGGGTGGCCAAGGCGGTCGCCGCCATGGACGGGCGCGACCACGTGCTGCCGGACGACGTGCAGCGGGTGGCGGAGCCCGTGGTGGCCCACCGGCTCATCCTGTCGACCGAGTCGCGGCTGGCAGGCACCACCCCGGAGCAGGTCGTGGCCGAGATCGTGCAGCGCACGCCGGTGCCGGCCGCCGTCAGGGGCTGACCGTGCCGCGCCGCGCCGTCGCGCTGCTGCGCCGGGCCGCCCGCGCGC
>NZ_LWGM01000262.1 GCF_001750215.1 Isoptericola variabilis
GCCGTCGGCCGGGGAGCCGGCGTCTCCTGCGAGGCCGCGCGGCGACCGGCACGGCTGCCGGCGCCGACGAGCGCGGGCTCGTCCTCGGCGGGCGTGTCGGGGTCGACCTCCGCGGCGACGTCCTGCGCCACCGCCTCCGGCATCGCGACGCGGCCGGCGCCGACGTACCGCGGCTTGGCGGCCGAGATCATGAGGCGCTCGCGCGAAAGGCCGGACAGGGAGTGGCCGTCGCGGAAGAACCGCATCCTGGCGAAGAGCTCCATCATCGGGTGCGTGAACCACACGACGACGGCCACGTCGATCACCGTGGTGAGGCCCAGCGTGAACGCGAAGCCCTGGACCCCGCCGACGGCGAGGTAGTACAGGATGATCGCCGAGATGAGGTTGACCGCCTTGGCCGCGTAGATCGTGCGGCGGGCGCGCCGCCAGCCGCGGTCGACCGCGTACTGCAGGGAGCGGCCGTTGCGCAGCTCGTCGCGGATGCGCTCGAAGTACACGATGAACGAGTCGGCGGTGAAGCCGATGGCCACGATGAGGCCGGCGACGCCCGCCAGCGACAGGCGGTAGCCCATCCCCCAGCTCAGCAGCGCGATGGTCGCGTACGTGATCAGGCCCGCGACGACCAGGGACGCCACGGTGAGCAGGCCGAGCGTGCGGTACTGGAACAGCGAGTAGACCACCACGAGCAGCAGACCGATGAGGCCGGCGACCAGGCCGTTGCGCAGCTGCTCCGAGCCGAGCGTCGCCGAGACCTCCTGCTGGCTCTGCACCTCGAACGTGATGGGCAGCGCGCCGAAGCTCAGCTGGTTGGCGAGCGTGCCGGCGGTGTCCCGGTTGAAGGTGCCGGTGATCTGCGCCTCGCCGTTGGTGATCGGGCCGTTGGTGATCGACGGCGCCGAGACGACGAGGCCGTCGAGCACGATCGCGAACTGGTTGCGCGGCGACTCCAGCGAGTTCAGGCGCGTGGTGGTGTCGGCGAACTGGCGCGAGCCCGTGGAGTCGAAGTCGAGCATGACGCCCCACTCGTTGGTGGTGACGCCGTTCGGGCCGGCGACGAGGCCGGAGGTCGCGTTGGTGATGTGGGTGCCCTCGAGCTCCACCGGGCCGAGGATCCACTTGGTGGAGCCGTCGGTGGAGCAGGTCACCAACACAGCGTCGGGGTCGTCCCCGCCGCCGCCCTTGAGGTTCTCCGGGTCGGTGCAGTCGAGGTTCTGGAACTGCTCCTGGATCTCCGGGGTGATCTGGGCCAGGTCGCTCGGGTCCGCGGCGGCGGTGCCGGCGTCGTCCGAGGGCGACGGGGACGGGGAGGCGGACGGGTCGGCGGCGGCCGGCGCCGGGGCGGGCACGGGGCCTGCGGCGCTCTTGCCCGCGGGGCTGGTGCCCGTGCTCTGCGAGGCGGACGGCGCGGGGCTGGCGGCGGTGCCGGCCTCGGCGGAGGCCGACGGCGCCGGGCTCGCGGCGGCGTCGCCGGAGGCGGACGGCGCGGGCGCCGGCGTGCCGAGGCCGTACGTCAGCACGGGGCGGAAGCGCATCTGCGCGGCCTGGCTCACCAGGTCCACGGTCTCCTGGGAGGGCCGGCCCGGGATGCCGACGACGATGTTGGCCCCGCCCTGGCTGGTGATCTCGGCCTCGGTGACGCCCGAGGAGTCGATGCGCTGGCGGATCACGTTGATCGCCTCGTTCACCGTCTCGTCGGTGACCTGCGACCCGTCGGTGGTGGTCGGCGTCAGGATGATCTGGGTGCCGCCCTCGAGGTCGAGGGCGAGGCCCGGCGTCAGGCTCGCGCCGTCAGGGTTCTCGGTGGTCCGTCCGTCGAGCTGTGCGCCGACGACGAGGCCGGCGATCGGCAGCAGGACGGTGAGGACCATGAAGATCACGAGCGTGCGTACCGGCCGCGATCGCCGCGTGCTGGAGTTGGCCAACGTCAGTCTTCTCTCTGGTGCGCGCCGCCGGTGTGGTCGGCGCGGGATCGTGCCGGCCGGGTGGGCCCGGCCGGCACTGCGTCACGGGTGGGTCACTTGCCCTCGGCGTCGCCGTCGGCCTTGCGCTGCTGGTCGCGGTACTCGCGCTGGGCGGTGTCGAGACCAGAGATGTCGTCGGGCACGTCGATGACGTCGGCAGAGGTGGACCCTGCGGGCGCGATGGTACCCGCCGCGGCCGGGGTCCCGGTCGCGGTCTCGGTCGCGGTCTCGGTCTCGGGCTCGGCGGCGGTCTCCGCCGGCGCGTCCACGCGCTTGGCGATCGCGGCGCGCAGCCAGCGGGTGCGCGCGCCGGGGGTGGACTCGATCGTGATGATGTCGTTCGCCTCGTCGACCTCGACGATGGTGCCGAACATGCCGGAGCCCGTCATGACCTCCTGGCCGGGCGCGAGCTCGGTGCGGAACGCCTGCGCCTCCCGCTGCTGCTTGCGCTGCCGCGACGTCATGAAGAACATCAGGCCGAGCAGCACGACGATGAGGATGAGGAAGGAGAAGTCCACGGAGAGTCCTTGGTCTGGTGCGGTCGTGTGGTGCGTCGGCCCCGGCCCGGCGTACGGCTGGGCGACTCGTCAAGTCTAGGCGCCGACCCTCATCCAACGTCCCCGGCCGCCGGCGGGTTCCCGCTCGAGAGGTCCTCGAACAGGGTCCCGGCCGCGGCGGCGGGCGTCCCCGCGGGCGGCGTCAGGCCCAGGTGGGCCCACGCGGCGGGGGTGGCGACGCGGCCCCGCGGCGTCCGGGCGACGAAGCCCTCGCGCACGAGGTACGGCTCGGCCACGGTCTCGACGGTGTCGGCCTCCTCCCCCACGGTCATCGCCAGCGTGGACAGCCCGACCGGGCCACCGCCGAACCGGCGGCACAGCGCGTCGAGCACCGAGCGGTCCAGCCGGTCCAGGCCGAGCGGGTCGACCTCGTACACCTGCAGCGCGGCCTGCGCGGCGTGCAGGTCCATGACCCCGTCCCCGCGCACCTGCGCCCAGTCGCGCACGCGGCGCAGCAGCCGGTTGGCGATGCGGGGCGTGCCGCGCGAGCGCCGGGCGATCTCGTGCGCGGCGGCGTGCTTGAGGTCCACGCCGAGCAGGCCGGCGGACCGCACGATCACGCGCTCGAGGTCGTGCGCGTCGTAGAAGTCGAGGTGGCCCGTGAAGCCGAAGCGGTCGCGCAGCGGCGCGGGCAGCAGGCCCGCCCGGGTCGTGGCGCCGACGACGGTGAACGGCGGCAGCGCCAGCGGGATGGCGCTGGCGCCGGCCCCCTTGCCCACGACGACGTCGACGCGGAAGTCCTCCATCGCCACGTAGAGCAGCTCCTCCGCCGGGCGGGCCAGGCGGTGGATCTCGTCGATGAACAGCACCTCGCCCTCCTCGAGGGAGGACAGCACGGCCGCCAGGTCGCCGGCGTGCTGGATGGCGGGGCCGCTGGTGACGCGCAGGGAGGTGCCCAGCTCGGAGGCGATGATCATCGCCAGGGTCGTCTTGCCGAGCCCGGGCGGGCCGGACAGCAGCACGTGGTCGGGCGGCGCGCCGCGGGCGATCGCGGCCTCGAGCACCAGCGACAGCTGGTCGCGCACGGTGGGCTGGCCGACGAACTCCTCGAGCCGCTTGGGCCGCAGCGCGGCCTCGGCGGCGCGCTCGACGTCGTCGGCCGACGCCGTCACCAGCCGCTCGCTGGTGAACTGCGGCTCCTCGTAGCGGCCCTCAGCCACGGCGGCCGCCCAGCGAGCGCAGGGCCGCGCGCAGCGTCGGGGCGACGTCGGCCTCGGCCACCGCCTCGGCGCCCGCGTCCGCCAGCACCGTCGCGACGGCGTCCTCGGCGACCTTGGCGGTCCAGCCGAGGCCGACGAGCGCCTCGACGACCTGGTCGCGGCGGTCGCCCGGCGCGGCCGAGGCGGGCGAC
>NZ_LWGM01000263.1 GCF_001750215.1 Isoptericola variabilis
GGCTGCGCGAGACCCGCTACGACGTCATCCGCCGCAGCAAAGCGGACGGCCCGGGCCGGCGCGACGCCGACGACCGGGACGCCACCGCCGTCGACCGGCTGCGCTCCATGACCACCGCGGCGACCGCCGCGGCGGGCGACGCCCTCGCCCTGCTGCGCGAGGCTGCGCGCGACGGCGAGCAGGTGTGGGTGGAGCTCGTCGACGCCCGCGGCACCCCCGCGCGGCGCAAGCTGCGGCCGCTGCGGGTGGAGGGCGGCCGGCTGCGCGCCCTCGACCCGGCGCGCGAGGCCGAGCTCACCGTGGCGGTGCACAGGATCGCGGCGGTCGAGCCGGTCGACGGCTGAGCCGGCACGCAGGCACGGTGGCGGGCCCGGTGGCGGGCCCGGTGGCGGGCCCGGCGCGGCGGGCCGCGCCGTGGAACACCACGGCCGGCGCCGGTGTTGCCACACTGGATCTCCGCCCGCAGGAAGGAACCGCATGACCGACGGCCCGCTCATCGTCCAGAGCGACAAGTCGCTGCTGCTCGAGGTCGACCACCCCCGCGCCGAGGAGGCGCGCCGGGCGATCGCGCCCTTCGCCGAGCTGGAGCGCGCGCCGGAGCACGTGCACACCTACCGCCTCACCAACCTGGGGCTGTGGAACGCGCGCGCCGCCGGGCACGACGCCGAGCAGGTGGTCGACACCCTCATCGACTTCTCGCGCTACCCGGTGCCGCACGCGCTGCTCGTCGACGTCGCCGAGACGATGGGCCGCTACGGCCGCCTCCAGCTCGTCAGCCACCCGACCCACGGGCTCGTGCTGCAGGCCAGCGACAAGGCGGTCCTGGCCGAGGTGCTCAAGTCCCGGCGCACCGCCGGCCTGCTCGGCGAGCGGATCGACGACGAGACCGTCGTCGTGCACCGCTCCGAGCGCGGCCACCTCAAGCAGGTGCTGGTCAAGCTCGGCTGGCCGGCCGAGGACCTCGCCGGCTACGTCGACGGCGAGAAGCACCCGATCGCGCTGAGCGAGGTCGCGGCGCCGCGCACGCCCGGCGACGAGCCCAAGCCGTGGTCGATGCGGCCGTACCAGCAGCAGGCGGTGGACGGGTTCTGGCACGGCGGCTCCGGCGTCGTCGTGCTGCCCTGCGGCGCGGGCAAGACGATCGTCGGCGCGGGCGCGATGGCCAAGTCCGGCACGACGACGCTGATCCTCGTCACCAACACCGTCTCGGCGCGGCAGTGGAAGGACGAGCTGGTGCGCCGCACCACGCTCACCGAGGACGAGATCGGCGAGTACTCCGGCACCCGCAAGGAGATCAAGCCGGTCACCATCGCGACCTACCAGGTGCTCACCACCAAGCGGAAGGGCGTGTACTCCCACCTCGAGCTGCTCGACGCGCGCGACTGGGGCCTGGTCGTCTACGACGAGGTGCACCTGCTGCCGGCGCCGATCTTCCGCATGACGGCGGACCTGCAGGCCCGCCGCCGCCTCGGGCTGACCGCCACCCTGGTGCGCGAGGACGGCCGCGAGGACGAGGTGTTCTCGCTCATCGGGCCCAAGCGCTACGACGCGCCGTGGAAGGACATCGAGGCCCAGGGCTACATCGCCCCGGCCGACTGCGTCGAGGTGCGCCTGACGTTGCCCGACCACGAGCGGATGGTCTACGCGACGGCCGAGCCGGAGGACAAGTACCGGCTGGCGGCCTGCGCCGCGGGCAAGAACAGGGTCGTGCAGCAGATCGTCGACCAGCACCCGGACGACCAGGTGCTGGTCATCGGGCAGTACCTCGACCAGCTCGAGGAGCTGTCCGCGCACCTGGACGCCCCGCTCATCACGGGCGCGACGACGGTGCGCGAGCGGCAGCGGCTGTTCGACGCGTTCCGCTCCGGCGAGGTGTCCCGGCTGGTGGTCAGCAAGGTCGCGAACTTCTCGATCGACCTGCCCGAGGCGTCCGTGGCGATCCAGGTGTCCGGCTCGTTCGGGTCGCGCCAGGAGGAGGCGCAGCGCCTCGGCCGGGTCATGCGCCCCAAGGCCGACGGGCGCACGGCCCACTTCTACGCCGTCGTCGCGCGCGACACGGTGGACCAGGAGTTCGCCGCCCACCGCCAGCGGTTCCTGGCGGAGCAGGGGTACGCCTACCGCATCGTCGACGCCGAGGAGCTCGACGGCGTGAGGTGACGGGCGGGGCCGGGCACCCGCCCGGCGCCTCGACCCGCCGAGGGCTCCACGCCCTCCTCCACCCCAGGGGCGAATTGCGCCCTCGCAGGTGGGGCGGGACGATCGGCACGTGAACCGCCCCGTCCCGAGCGCGCCGCGCCGCGCGCCCGCAGCCGCCGTCGCCGTCCTCGCCGCCCTGCTGGCCGCGCTGACCCTGGTCGGCGCGCAGGTCGCGCTGGCCCCCGCCCTGCTGCCGCAGGCCCGCGCGGACCAGCCGCTCGACACCCTGGACGGCGCGGTGACCGACCGCGCGGACGTGCTCGGCGACACCGCCGACGTGCAGGCCTCGCTGGACCGCCTCGCGGACTCCACGCGCTATCAGCTCTTCGTGGTCTACGTGAGCTCGTTCGACGGGCTCGACGGCCCGTCCTGGGCCAACGCCACGGCCAACAACGCACGGCTCGGCGTCGACGACCTGCTGCTCGCCGTCGCCGTCGAGGACGGCATCTACGGGCTGTCGGTGGACACGAACATTGACCTGAGCGACGCGGACCTCGACCGCATCGAGGCGGCCACCGAGGACGCGCTGACGGCCGCGAGCCGAGCCCCCGAGGGCCAGGCCGACTGGGGCGCGGCGGCGGTCGCCGCCGCGGACACCACGCGTCAGGTCGCCGGCGGCGGCGGGTCGGGCGACGGCGCCGGCGCGGGCGGGTCAGCGGCGCTCGTGGCCGCCGGGGTGCTCGTCGTCGGCGGCGTGGGCGGCTGGCTGTGGTGGCGCCGGCGGCGCCACGCCACCGGGAAGCCTGCGGCGACGCCGGCGGACGAGGTCGCGGCGCTGCCCACCGAGGAGCTCGAGCGGCGCGCCGCGAGCGCCCTGGTCGAGATCGACGACGCGCTCAAGACGTCGGAGCAGGAGCTCGGCTTCGCGCAGGCCGAGTTCGGCCTCGAGGCCACCCAGCGGTTCCAGCAGACGCTGGCCCAGGCCAAGGCCGACGTGGCGCAGGCGTTCGCCGTCCGCCAGCGGCTCGACGACGCCGAGCCGGAGTCCGAGCCGCAGCGCCGCCAGCTGCTCGCCGAGATCCTGCGGCTGTGCGACGGCGCCGCCGACGCGCTGGACGCGCAGACCGAGTCCTTCGACGAGCTGCGCCAGCTCGCCCAGCGCGCCCCGCAGGTGCTGGACGAGACCGAGCAGCGCGCCGGCGAGATCGCCGGGCGCATCGACGTCGCGCGCCAGACGCTCGGCGCCCTCGCCGCGACGTACCCGCGCTCGGCGCTGGAGTCCGTGGCGGCCAATCCCGACCAGGCGGCGGCGCTGGTCGAGCACGCGCGCCGGGCCGTCGCCGAGGGGCGCACCGCGCTGCAGAAGCGGGACCGCAACGCCGCCGTCGCCCAGGCGCGCGGGGCGCAGAACGCGCTGGGCCAGGCCGTGACGCTGCTCGAGGCCGTGGAGCGCGCCGGGCAGGACCTCGCCGAGGCCGGCCCGCGCCTCGACCGGGGCATCGCGTCCATCGCCCAGGACGTCGCGGACGCCGAGCGCCTCGCCCCCGGGGACCCGGCCGTGATGCCGGCGCTGCTGGAGGCGCGCGCCACGGTCGAGCAGGCGCGCGCCGCCCGCACCGGCGCCAGTGGCTGGTCCAGCGCCGGGCACCCGCTGCCGATGCTGGTCGGCGCCGACGGCGCCGTCACGCCCCTGTCGGCGGGCCGGCCCGACGCACT
>NZ_LWGM01000264.1 GCF_001750215.1 Isoptericola variabilis
GAGGCGGTCTCGGCCTCGGCCGGCGCCGCCGCGGGAGCCTCCGTCTGGGCCGGAGCCGGAGCGGCGGGAGCCTCCGCCTGGGCCGGGGCCGCGACGGGGGCGGTCTCGGCCTGCGCGGGCGCCTCGACGGAAGCCTCGGCCGGGGCCTCGACGTCCTGCGTGTCCGTCGCGGCGGCGCGGCGCGCCTCCGACTTCGTCATGCGCTGGGCGTTGACCTCCGAGGCACGCTTGCGCTGCTCCGTCTTGGCGTCCGCCTTCTTCTTGACCGGCCCGAGGACCATGGTCATGTTGCGGCCGTCCTGCTTCGGCATCGACTCGACGAAGCCCAGCTCCGCGACGTCCTCCGCCAGGCGCTGGAGCAGGCGCACACCCATCTCCGGGCGCGACTGCTCGCGGCCGCGGAACATGATCATGACCTTGACCTTGTCGCCGGCCGAGAGGAACCGCTCGACGTGGCCCTTCTTGGTGGCGTAGTCGTGCGGGTCGATCTTCAGCCGGAAGCGGATCTCCTTGAGAGCCGTGTTCGCCTGGTTGCGCCGCGCCTCGCGCGCCTTCATGTCGGACTCGTACTTGAACTTGCCGAAGTCCATGAGCTTGGCGACGGGCGGACGAGCGTCCGGGGCGACCTCGACCAGGTCGAGGTCGGCGTCCTGGGCAAGTCTCAGGGCAACCTCGGTGCGGACGACGCCGACCTGCTCCCCGCCCGGACCGATAAGTCGGACCTCGGGGACGCGGATCCGATCGTTGATGCGAGGCTCGCTGATGGTGATGCTCCTAGGAACTCGTCGGTGGACCACCGAGGACGAAGAAAGGCCTCCGCCCTGAGCACCAGGGTGGAGGCCTTCGGCGTGCCCGACGACGGTCGCCGACGAGCGGCGGCCGCGACGGTCGCCGACGAACGGCGACCGCGACGGGTGGACGGCGACGTCGCGCCGTCCGACCGGACCCGGTCCCTGTCGGCTCGCGGCCAGTCGGGGCTCGGGTGGGAGGTGATCCACTTGGTGCACCTGGTACCTCGTGAGGCGGACCCCGAGGGGTACCAGGTCGGTCAGCCGTCAAGGCTAGCACGGTGTCGGCGCGCCGTCTGCGGCGCCCGCCCCGCCGCCGGCGCCGCGGGGGTGACGCGCACGACACGCCGTGCGACGCGCCGGAAACTGGAATCGTTCCAGAAAACAGGCTAGCGTCCCCGCCATGACCACGGACCCCCAGCGCCCGGCACCCGGCGCGACCAGCCTCGACGCGGCCGACCCGGCCGCGGAGCTGCGCGGTGCGGGCCTGCGGGTCACGGCCGGCCGCGTCGCCGTCCTGCAGGCCGTCTCCGGCGTCCCGCACGCCACCGCGGACGACGTCGTGCGCACCGTGCGCGAGTCGCTGGGCTCGGTCTCCGTGCAGGCCGTCTACGACGCGCTGCACGCGCTCACCGAGGCGCGGCTGCTGCGCTGCATCGAGCCCGCCGGCCACCCCGCCCGCTACGAGCGCCGCGTGGGCGACAACCATCACCACGTCGTCTGCCGCTCGTGCGGCGTCGTCGCCGACGTGGACTGCACCGTCGGGCACGCGCCGTGCCTGGCCCCCAGCGACGACCACGGTTTCGTCCTCGACCTCGCGGAGGTGACGTTCTGGGGCCTGTGCCCGCAGTGCGCCGCCGCCCGCGCCCGCTGACCCCCTCACCTCGCGACCCGGATCCCCGGTCGCGGACCACAGGAAGGCCCAACACCGCATGACCATGCCCTTCACGACGACGCAGACCGGCACGCCGGTCACGAGCGACGCCCACTCCCTCACCGTGGGCGCCGACGGTGCGACCGTCCTGCACGACCGCTACCTGGTCGAGAAGCTCGCGCAGTTCAACCGCGAGCGCATCCCCGAGCGCATCGTCCACGCCAAGGGCGGCGGCGCCTTCGGCGAGTGGGAGATCACCGAGGACGTCTCGCGGTACACCCGCGCCGCGGCCTTCCAGCCCGGCACCAAGGGCGAGGTGCTGCTGCGCTTCTCCTCCGTCGCCGGCGAGATGGGCTCCCCCGACACCTGGCGCGACGTGCGCGGCTACGCGCTGCGCTTCTACACCACCGAGGGCAACCTCGACATCGTCGGCAACAACACCCCGGTGTTCTTCATCCGCGACGCGATCAAGTTCCCCGACTTCATCCACTCGCAGAAGCGCCTGCCGGGCTCGGGCCTGCGCGACGCCGACATGCAGTGGGACTTCTGGACGCTGTCGCCCGAGTCGGCCCACCAGGTCACCTACCTCATGGGCGACCGCGGCCTGCCCACGTCGTGGCGCGAGATGAACGGCTACGGCTCGCACACCTACCAGTGGGTCAACGCCGCCGGCGAGCGCTTCTGGGTGAAGTACCACTTCGTCTCCCGCCAGGGCGTCAAGACCATGGACAGCGCCGAGGCCGAGCGCCTGGCCGGCGCGGACGCCGACCACTACCGCCGCGACCTGTACGAGAACATCGAGGCGGGCAACTTCCCGACCTGGGACATCAAGGTCCAGGTCATGCCCTACGCCGACGCCGAGGACTACCGGTTCAACCCGTTCGACCTGACCAAGGTCTGGCCGCACGCGGACTACCCGCTGATCCACGTCGGGCACTTCACGCTCAACCGCAACCCGCGCAACTTCTTCGCCGAGATCGAGCAGGCCGCGCTCTCGCCGGCCAACCAGGTGCCGGGCACCGACATCTCGCCGGACAAGATGCTCATGGCCCGCGTGTTCTCCTACCCGGACGCGCAGCGCTACCGCGTGGGCACCAACTACAACCAGCTGCCGGTCAACGCGCCGCACGCCGCGCCCGTGCACAGCTACTCGCAGGACGGCGCGCAGCGCCACCACTTCAACGACCCGGGCGTGCCGGTCTACGCGCCCAACTCGTTCGGCGGGCCGTCGGCCGACCCGACCCGCGTGGCCGAGGGCTCGTGGGAGAACGACGGCGCGCTCGTGCGCACCGCCGCCAGCCTGCACGCCGAGGACTCCGACTTCGGCCAGGCCGGCACCCTGTACCGCGAGGTGTTCGACGACGCCGCCAAGGCGCGCTTCCTCGAGACGCTGACCGGCCAGGGCAAGGCCATCACGGTCGAGGCCATCCGCGAGCGGTTCTTCCAGTACTGGACGAACGTCGACGCCGAGCTCGGCGCCAAGCTGCGCGTCGAGGTGGCCACGGGCCCGGCCCCGACGCCGGTCGCCGCCGGCAGCGGCCCGGACGTCGAGCCGGTCGGCATCTGACGCCCGCCGCACTCCCCTGACGCGCGCCCGGCGCGCGTCACCCGGAGGCCGGACCCCGCCCGCGGGGCCCGGCCTCCGTCGCGTCCGGGCGCTCCC
Organism: Isoptericola variabilis; assembly: GCF_001750215.1. Lineage (GTDB taxonomy): Bacteria > Actinomycetota > Actinomycetes > Actinomycetales > Cellulomonadaceae > Puerhibacterium > Puerhibacterium variabilis_A. The sequence goes on from NZ_LWGM01000264.1 coordinate 3,326, forward strand.
CCCGACACCTAGGATGGCCGCCATGAGCACCACCCCCGAGACCGCCGGCGCCGCCGGGACCCCCGAGCACGGCGACGCCGACGCCGGCGTCGACTCCGGCGTCGACTCCGCCACGCGCGACATCGCCGACGTCGCCGCCGTCGAGGTGATCACCACCGCCGCCGTCCACCTCATGAGCGCGGCCGCCGTCAAGTGCGGCCTGGCGGAGGACGCCGAGGAGCGGGAGCACCTCGACCTCGACGAGGCGCGCAAGCTCATCAACGCGCTCGCCGCGCTGGTCACCGCCGCCGCGCCGGACATCGGCAACCAGCACGCCCGCTCCCTGCGCGACGGCCTGCGCTCGCTGCAGCTCGCGTTCCGCGAGGCCTCGGTCATCCCGGACGCCCCGGGCGAGGGCCCCGGCGAGAAGTACACCGGCTCGGTCGTCTGACGCCCGCGCCATGAGCCTCGGACCGGTCCCACCGTCGCGGCCGCCGCACGACGCGGCGCCCGTGCTCGGCGCCGCGCCCGCGGGCCCGCGCAGGC
>NZ_LWGM01000265.1 GCF_001750215.1 Isoptericola variabilis
CGGGGGCCGCGGGCGCGCCCCCCGGCCCGCTGCGCCTGCTCCGTCCCCGCGGCGCGCCCGCGCTGCCCCGGACGCCGCGTGTCCCCGGTTCGCGCGATGATGTGCCGGTGAGCGAGACGACGACGGACGCGACCGCCGGCGGGGGGACCTCCGCCCTCTCGGCCGCCGAGCTGGACGAGCAGGCGGCGCAGCGGCGCTGGGTCGCGCTGCGCGACCTGGTCGAGGCCGACCAGCGGGCGTACTACGAGCAGGACTCCCCGCTGGTCTCCGACGCCGAGTACGACGCGCGGATGCGCGAGCTCGAGGCGCTCGAGGCGGCGCACCCGGCGCTGCAGTCGCCGGAGTCGCCCACGCAGCGGGTGGGCGGCGCGGCCGCGGAGGGCTTCGCCACCGTCGAGCATGTCGAGCGCATGCTCAGCCTCGACAACGTGTTCTCCGTCGAGGAGCTGCGCGCGTGGGACGCCCGCGTGGCCCGGGACCTCGGTGCCGAGCGGGTCGGCTACCTGTCCGAGGTGAAGATCGACGGGCTCGCGATCGCCCTGCTGTACGAGAAGGGCCGCCTCGTGCGGGCGGCCACCCGCGGCGACGGTCGGACCGGCGAGGACGTCACGCAGAACGCGCTGCGGATCGCCGACGTCCCGCGCCGGCTCGCCGGCGACGGCCACCCCGACCTGGTCGAGGTGCGCGGCGAGGTGTTCATCCCCGTCGCGGCGTTCGAGCGGCTCAACGACCTGCAGGCCCGGCTGCGCGAGCGGGCCGTGGCCGAGGCGCGCGAGCGGCACGGCGGCCGGGCGGCGAGCGCGCGCGAGTTCGACGAGGAGCGGGCGCGCCTGGCCGCGCTGCGCCGGTTCCCGCAGTTCGCCAACCCCCGCAACGCGGCGGCCGGCGGCCTGCGCCAGCTGCTCGACAAGAAGGAGGGCCTCGAGGCCGAGGCCGGGCTCGCGCGGGTCGAGGCCCTGCGCCTGTACGTGCACGGCGTCGGCGCGCTGCAGTGGACGGCCGGGCAGGACACCGAGCTGGCGCGGCAGTCCGAGGCGTACGAGCACTTCGAGCGGTGGGGGCTGCCGGTCTCCCCGCACAACCGCGTGGTCGAGGGCGTGGACGGCGTGGTCGAGATGATCGAGCACTTCGGCGCCCACCGGCACGACATCGAGCACGAGCTCGACGGCATCGTGGTCAAGGTCGACGCCCTGGACGACCAGCGCCGGCTCGGCGCCACGAGCCGCGCCCCGCGCTGGGCCATCGCCTACAAGTACCCGCCGGAGGAGGTCAACACCCGCCTGCTGGCCATCCAGGTGGCGGTCGGGCGCACCGGGCGAGCCACCCCGTTCGCGGTGATGGAGCCGGTCAAGGTCGCCGGGTCCACCGTGCGCCAGGCCACGCTGCACAACCAGGACGTCGTCAAGGCCAAGGGCGTGCGGATCGGCGACGTCGTCGTGCTGCGCAAGGCCGGCGACGTCATCCCGGAGATCGTCGGGCCGGTCGCGGCGCTCGCGGACGACGGCCACCCGCGCGAGGACTTCGTCATGCCCGCCGAGTGCCCGGAGTGCGGCACCCCGCTGCGGCCGATGAAGGAGGGCGACGTCGACCTGCGCTGCCCGAACGCCCGGTCCTGCCCCGCCCAGGTGCGCGGCCGCGTCGAGCACATCGGCTCGCGCGGGGCGCTCGACGTCGAGGCGCTCGGCGAGGTCACCGCGGCGGCGCTGACCCAGCCCGACGTGCCGGAGCAGCCGCCGCTGCGCACCGAGGCCGGGCTGTTCTCGCTCACGCTCGACGAGCTGCTGCCCATCGAGGCCGTGGTGCGCGACGCCGAGACGGGCCTGCCCAAGGTGGACGACGACGGCGTCGCCCGTCGCCGTGCGCCGTTCCGCCGGAAGCTGACCTACACCAAGGCGCAGCGCCAGGCCGCCGCCGACGCGGGCGAGGAGCTGCCGGAGTGGGCGCCCTCGGCCCAGGCGACCACGCTGCTCGAGGAGCTCGAGCGGGCCAAGACCAAGGACCTGTGGCGCCAGCTCGTCGCGCTGAACATCCGGCACGTCGGGCCGGTGGCGGCCCGGGCGCTCGCCGACTGGTTCGGCTCGCTCGAGGCGATCCGGGCGGCGTCGCAGGACGACCTGGCGAGCGTCGAGGGCGTCGGGCCGGTCATCGCCGCCGAGCTCAAGGCGTGGTTCGAGGTCGACTGGCACGTCGAGATCGTCGAGACCTGGCAGCGGGCGGGGGTGCGCTTCGCGACGCCCGGCCACCCCGGGCCGCAGGCCATGGCGGAGCGCGCCGCCGAGGGGCCGACCGGCCCGCTCGCCGGCCTCACCGTGGTGGTCACCGGCTCGCTCGAGGGCTACAGCCGCGACGGCGCCAAGGAGGCGATCCTCGCCGCGGGCGGCAAGGCGGCCGGCTCGGTGTCCCGGAAGACCGACTACGTCGTCGTCGGCGCCAACGCGGGCTCCAAGGCCGCCAAGGCCGAGGAGCTGGGCCTGCCGGTCCTCGACGAGGCGCAGTTCACCCGGCTGCTCGCCGAGGGGCCGGCCGCGCTCGGCGGCGCCGCCGAGGAGGAGGCCGCCGCGGAAGGCCCCGCGGAGGACGCCGCGCCGGAGGACGCCGCCGAGGAGCGCTGAGGCGCCGTCAGGCCTCGAGCGCGGCGTCGATCGCCGCGGCCGACAGCACGTGGTCCACGGCCATGACGCTGGCCCCGAGCACGCCCGCCTCGGCGCCGGTACGGGCGACTCCCTCGGCAACGCCGAGCGCAGCCACGACGCGATCGCCGCCCTGCGCGCACCGCGGCGCTGAGCCGACGGCGACGGAAGGGGCCGGGCACCCGTCGACGGTGCCCGGCCCCTTCCGCGTCGCCGGGCCCCGTCAGGCGGGGCGCAGCATCACGACGTCGTCGTGCAGCACGCCGCCGACGTCGTAGGTGCGGGTGCCCACCACCTCGAACCCGTGCTTGCGGTAGAACGCCTGGGCGCGGCGGTTCTCGCCGTTCGTGCCCAGCCACAGCGGGAGGCGACCGAGCCCGCGCGCCGCGGCGAGCTCGTCGGCGGCCCGCGCGGCCCCCGCCATGAGCGCCGAGGACGGCCCGGTGCCCTGAGCATCCGGGTGCGCGTAGATCTTGGACAGCTCGGCGTACGGGCCTGGCCCGCCGGTGGCGTCGCGCAGCACGGCGGCCTCCTGCTCCCCGTCGGGCGTGCCGACCTGCACCAGTGCGTAGCCGAGCAGCCGGTCGCCCGGCCCCGCGTCGCCCGGCCCCGCGTCGCCCGGACCGCCGTCGCCCGGACCGCCGTCGCCCGGCCCGACGGCGACCAGCAGCGCGTGGTCGGTGCTCCCGGCCCAGGCGCGGAACCGTGCCGGCGTGAGCTTGCGGACCACGTGCAGGGCCATCTCGACCCGCTCGGTGCCGGGCGGGCACGCGAGCGGGAACGTGGCGGCGGCGAGCCAGGCCACGTCGGCGGCCTCCTCGGGGCGGGCGCGCCGCACGACGACGGACGGTGCACCGGGACCGGCTGCCGGACCGGCGGCGGAGGCCTGGGGAGCGGGAGAAGGAGCGGGAGAGGGACGGGGCGACGGGGGAACGGTGGTCACGACCCGAATCTAGGGCGGCGGACGCGGTCCCGGTGGCGTGAGCCGGCGCGGTGCGCGATGGTGGTCGCAGCCCCAGGGCGCCGTCGCCCGTGCGGGTGACCAGGCGTTCGGCCGATGTGTGCGCGGTCACCCCGATCCGGGTTGGCGACCCGCTCCGGGGCGTGTAATGTTCTACGACGTCAGCCCGACGGGCGGACGGACACCGAGAGGTCGACGAGGCGGAGACGCCGAGGCGAACGGGTGGCCGC
>NZ_LWGM01000266.1 GCF_001750215.1 Isoptericola variabilis
CCAGGACGTCGCCGGCGTCGACCTGCCGCTCGACGACCGCGTCGAGGCCCGCGCGGCCCTGGCCGCCCGGCGCGCGGCGCCGACCGGGGCGCAGGACGCCCCGCAGGCCTCGCAGGCCCTGCAGCAGGACCCCACCACGGACCCCACCACGGACCCCACCACGGATCCCCAGGACGAGAGGACGACCACCGCATGATCGAGCTGACCGCTGCCGAGGTCGCGGAGGCGACGGGCGGTCGCCTCGCCGCCGCGGACCCCGAGGCACGGGTCACCGGACCGGTGGTCGTCGACTCCCGGCTCGTGGAGCCGGGCGCCCTCTTCGTGGCCCTGCCCGGCGAGCGCGTGGACGGCCACGACTTCGCCGCCGGCGCGGTGGCGGCCGGGGCGAGCCTGGTGCTGGCCGCGCGGCCGGTGGACGGCGTGCCCGCCGTCGTCGTCGACGACGTGCAGGGCGCCCTCGGCGACCTCGCCCGCGTGGTGCTGGCGCGCGTCCGCGCGGCCAACCCGGACCTGCGCGTGCTCGCCGTGACCGGGTCGGTCGGCAAGACGACGACCAAGGACCTCATGGGCCAGCTGCTCGCGCCCGACGGCGAGGCCGTCGTGCCGACCGGCTCGTTCAACAACGAGGTCGGCCTGCCGCTGACCGTGCTGCGCGTGACGCCCGCCACCCGCACCCTCGTGCTGGAGATGGGCGCCGACCACGTCGGCAACATCGCCTACCTCACGTCGGTCGCGCCGCCCCAGGTGGGCGTCGTGCTCGCCGTCGGCTCGGCCCACCTGGGCGTCTTCGGCAGCGTCGAGGCGATCGCCGAGGCCAAGTCGGAGATGGTGACCGGGCTGGTGCCGGACGGCGTCGCGGTGCTCAACGCCGACGACCTGCGGGTGGCCGGCATGGCCGCCAAGGCCGTCGACGCCGGCGCGCGCGTCGTCACGTTCGGCACCATCCCCGCGGCCGACGTGCGCGCCGAGCGCGTCACGATCGACGCCGCGGGCCGCGCCGCGTTCACGCTGCGGGTGCGCGCCGGCGCGCTCGGCGCGACGTCCGCGGGCGAGGAGGTGCGCGCGCCCGTCAGCCTGCGGCTGGTGGGGGAGCACCACGTGACCAACGCGCTGGCCGCCGCCACCGTCGCGCTGCAGGTGGGCCTCGCCCCGGAGGTGGTCGCCGAGCGCCTGTCGGCGGCGACGCCGGTGAGCCCGCACCGCATGGCGGTGACCGAGCGCGCCGACGGCATCACCGTCGTCGACGACTCCTACAACGCCAACCCCGACTCCATGCGGGCCGCGCTGCGCTCGCTCGCCGTGATGGCGGGCCGCGAGCGGCGCTCCGTCGCGGTGCTGGGGGAGATGCGCGAGCTGGGCGACACCGCCCGCGAGGCGCACGACGCGATCGGCCGGCTCGTGGTGCGGCTGAACGTCAAGCTGCTCGTCGTCGTCGGCGAGGGCGCGTACCACATCCACGAGGGCGCGCTGCAGGAGGGGTCCTGGGGCGAGGAGAGCGTGTTCGTGCCCGACCTCGAGGCCGCGCGCGCCGTGCTCGCGGAGCAGCTGCGCCCCGGTGACGTCGTGCTGGTCAAGGCGTCGAACGGCTCGGGCCTGTGGCACCTGGGCGACGAGCTGGCCTCGGGCGAGCTCAAGCCCGCGGGGGCCGTCCAGTGATCGCGATCCTGCTGTCCTCGGGCGTCGCCCTGCTCGTGGCGCTCTTCGGCACGCCGCTGTTCATCCGGTTCCTCGTGCACCGCAACTACGGGCAGTTCGTCCGCCAGGACGGCCCGACGGCGCACTTCACCAAGCGCGGCACCCCGACCATGGGCGGCGTCGTCATCATCGCGGCGACCCTCGTGGGCGTCGCCGCCTCGATGCTCGTGTCCGAGCGGCTGCCGAGCGCCTCGGCGCTGCTGGCGCTGTACCTCATGACCGGCCTGGGGCTGGTCGGCTTCCTCGACGACTTCACCAAGATCCGCAAGCAGCGCTCGCTGGGCCTGACCGCCCGGGCGAAGATCGTCGGCCAGGGCTTCGTCGGCATCTCCTTCGCGGTGCTGGCGCTGCAGTTCCCCAACGACTCCAACCGCACGCCCGCCTCGACGAAGATCTCGTTCCTGCGGGACACCAACATCGACCTGGCGTTCGCCGGCACCACCATCGGCCTGATCCTCTTCGTCATCTGGGCGAACTTCCTCATCACGGCCTGGTCGAACGCCGTGAACCTCACCGACGGCCTCGACGGCCTGGCCACCGGCACGTCCCTCGCCGTCTTCGGCGCCTACGTGCTGGTCGGCATCTGGCAGCTCAACCAGTCCTGCCAGCGGTTCGTGGCCGCCGGGCCGCGCTGCTACGAGGTGCGCGACCCGCAGGACCTGGCGATCGTCGCCGCGGCGGTCGTGGGCGCCTGCCTCGGCTTCCTGTGGTGGAACGCCAGCCCGGCGAAGATCTTCATGGGCGACACCGGCTCGCTGGCCCTCGGCGGCGCGCTGGCCGGCCTGTCGATCCTGTCGCGCACCGAGATCCTCGCCGCGATCATCGGCGGCCTGTTCGTCATCATCGTGCTGAGCGACATCATCCAGATCGGGTTCTTCAAGATGACCCGCAGGCGCGTGTTCAAGATGGCGCCGCTGCACCACCACTTCGAGCTCTCGGGGTGGGGCGAGGTCACCATCGTCATCCGGTTCTGGCTCATCGCCGGGCTGTTCGCGGCGCTCGGCATGGGCATCTTCTACGCCGAGTGGGTCGTGAGCTGAGCGTGACCGAGCAGCCGCACCCCGACCAGGCCGGCGGGCCCGCAGCCCTCGAGCACCCCGTCCTCGAGCACCCGGTCCCCGGGCACGGCGTCGTCGAGCCGCGCGTCCCGCTCGCCGAGGCCCGCGTGGTCGTCGCCGGCCTCGGCGTGACCGGCCGGGCCGTCGAGCGGGCGCTGCGGCCCCGCGTCGCCGCGCTCGTCACCGTCGACGCCGGCGCGCCGGACGCGGACGTCCGCGAGCCGGAGGACCCCGCGGTCGTCGCGGGGGTCGTGGCCGGGGCCGACCTCGTGGTGGCGTCGCCCGGCTGGCGCCCCACCGCTCCGCTGCTCGCGGCCGCCCTCGCGGCCGGCGTGCCGGTGTGGAGCGAGGTGGAGCTCGCCTGGCGCCTGCGCGTCGAGCGCGCCCCGGCCGCCGGCGCGGCGTCCGACGGCGGCCCCGACGGCGGCGGACGCGGCCCTGCGCCCTGGCTGGGCGTCACCGGCACGAACGGCAAGACGACGACGGTCGAGATGCTCGCCGCGATCCTCGAGGCGGCGGGCCTGCGCACCCGCGCGGTGGGCAACGTGGGCCGGCCGCTGGTCGAGGCCGCGCTGGACCCGGGGCTGGACGTGCTGGCGGTCGAGCTGTCCAGCTTCCAGCTGCACTTCACGCACACGACGGCGTTCCAGGCCGGCGCCGTGCTCAACGTGGCGGCCGACCACCTCGACTGGCACGGCACCCTGGACGCCTACGCCGCCGACAAGGGCCGGGTGTACGAGCGGGCCGAGGTCGCGTGCGTCTACAACGCCGCCGACCCGCGCACCGAGCACCTGGTGCGCGAGGCCGACGTCGCCGAGGGGGCGCGCGCCACGGGCTTCACGCTCGGTACGCCCGGCCCGGGGATGCTCGGCCTCGTGGAGGACGTGCTCGTCGACCGGGCGTTCCACGCCCCGGCGGGCGCCCGGGACCGGCAGGGCTACGCCGCGGAGCTCGGGACGCTGGCCGACCTCGCCCACCTGGCCCCCGGCGGCGACGCCGCGGCGCTGCCGCCGCACGTCGTGGCCGCCGCCCTGGCCGCC
>NZ_LWGM01000267.1 GCF_001750215.1 Isoptericola variabilis
GGCGGCCGCATCGGCGGCGGGTTCGGCGGCGGCGGGTTCGGCGGCGGGCGCTCCTCCGGCGGCCGCGGCGGCCGGTCGCGCGGAGGCAGGTTCTAGGCCCATGACCACGACGCCCACGACCCCCGCACGCTGCACCGACACCCGGGCGCTCCCGGCACTTCTCCCGCACGTCGCACGTTGACCGGTGGTCGGGCACCACCGTCCACCCCACGAGGAAGGCACCCACCCATGACCCAGAAGCAGAGCATCCTCGGGCGCATCACCCAGCTCGCCAAGGCGAACATCAACGCGCTCATCGACCGCGCCGAGGACCCGCAGAAGATGCTGGACCAGCTGGTGCGCGACTACACGAACAACATCGCCGAGGCCGAGCAGGCCATCGCCCAGACGATCGGCAACCTGCGCCTCGCGGAGCAGGACTACAACGAGGACGTCGCGGCGGTGCAGGAGTGGGGCGCCAAGGCGATGGCCGCCTCCCGCAAGGCCGACGAGTACCGCGCCAAGGGCGACGCGGCGAACGCCGACAAGTTCGACCAGCTCGCCAAGGTGGCGCTGCGCAAGCAGCTCGACGCCGAGAACGAGGTGCGCCAGGCGCAGCCGCTCATCGAGACGCAGCGGGCCACGGTGGAGAAGCTCAAGTCCGGGCTCGCGATGATGAAGGACAAGCTCGGCGAGCTGAAGAACAAGCGTGACCAGCTCGTCGCCCGCCAGAAGTCGGCGCAGGCGCAGCAGACCGTGCAGACGGCGATCAGCTCGATCAACGTGCTGGACCCGACGAGCGAGATCTCGCGCTTCGAGGAGGTCGTGCGCCGCGAGGAGGCCCTGGCGATCGGCCAGTCCGAGGTCGCGGCCGCCTCGATCGACGCGCAGTTCGACGAGCTGATGATGTCCGACCAGGAGATCGAGCTCGAGGCCCGCCTCGCCGCCCTCAAGCAGGGCAGCAGCGCGCCGCAGCAGATCAGCCCGACGGCGGTGACGCCGGAGATCGAGGCCGGCCAGCAGCAGGAGAAGCCCGAGTCGGCCTGGTGACCCCCGCTCTCCCGCCGAGATAGAGACCCTGCTCGCCGAGATAGAGAGCCACCGGCGCGAGATAGAGAGCTCGGACCGCGAAGTAGAGAGGCCCCGACCGCATCAGCGGTCGGGGCCTCTCTATCTCGGCGAGCAGGGTCTCTATCTCGGCGAGCCAGGTCTCTATCTCGGCGGGAGGGGCGGGTCAGCGGGAAGCGCGGGCCGCGGCGCGCGCCGAGACCTGCGCCGAGTAGGCGCCGGCCAGGGTGATCGCCAGCTGGGCCAGCTCCGCGGCGTGCTCGTTCATCGCGTCGTCGAGGGCGGCCGCGTCGACGTCGTCGTGCTGCCGCGCCCAGTCGAGCGCGATGGACTTGCCGGCCTCGGGGTGGAACTGCAGGCCCACGGCCGCGCCCCAGCGGAACGCCTGGTACGGGTAGGCGGTCGACCAGCCCAGCCAGACGGCGCCCGCCGGCAGCTCGCAGATGGCGTCGGCGTGCATGCTCACGGCGCGCGTGAAGCAGGCGTCGGACGCACCGGCGAGGGCCCCGACGAGCGCGTCGTTGCGGGCCGCGTCGCGCCACTGGATCTTCACGACGCCGGCCTCCCGCCCGGGCGGGGCCGCCACCTGCACCGCGCCGCCGCCGGCGACGGCGAGCAGCTGCGCGCCGAGACAGATGCCGAGCGTCGGGACGTCCGAGCGGGCGGCGTCGGCGAGCAGCGCGCGCACGGCCGGCAGCCACGGCGCGGCGGCGTCGTCGTACGCGGACATCTGCCCGCCGAGCACGACCAGCCCGTCGCCCACGGCGTCGAGCGCCGGCACGGGCTCGCCGAGGTCGAGGCGGACGGTGCGCACGCCGTCGCCGAGCAGCGGGACGAAGAGTCCCAGCGGCACGTCGGGGCTGTTCTGCAGGACGGTGATGCGGGGTCGCTCGGCGGCCTCGCCGGCGGTGCCGGACGCGAGGACGCGGTCGAGGGTTTCCGTGGTCACGGGGGCACAACGTACTCGCGTCCCCGGACTTCTCCACAACCCCGCAGGTCCCCGGCCCGGGTGAAGCACGTACCGGCGCTCGCGCCGCGCGGGCTCTACGCTGGGCGCATGTCGCAGCCGTTCGCCGTCTCCCCGTCCCCCGCAGCCTCCCCGGCGCCCACCGGACGCCGCACGTACCTGCTGGTCGACGGCGAGAACATCGACGCCACCCTGGGCATGAACGTGCTCAACCGGCGCCCGAACCCGGAGGAGCGGCCGCGCTGGGACCGCATCAGCACGTTCGCGCAGAAGGTGTGGGGCCAGGACGTCGTCCCGCTGTTCTTCCTCAACGCCACCAGCGGGCAGATGCCGATGTCGTTCGTGCAGGCGCTGCTGGCGATGGGCTACCGGCCCATCCCGCTGGCGGGCAGCGGCACGGAGAAGGTGGTCGACGTCGGTATCCAGCGCACCCTGGACGCGCTCGCCGACCGCGACGGCGACGTGCTGCTGGCCAGCCACGACGGCGACTTCCTGCCGCAGATGGAGGCGCTCCTCGGCGGCGAGCGCAAGGTGGGCCTGCTGGCGTTCCGCGAGTTCGTCAACGCCCGCTTCACCGAGCTGGCGCACCGCGGCCTGGAGATGTTCGACCTCGAGACCGACGCCGACGCCTTCACCACGCTGCTGCCCCGCGTGCGGATCATCCCGCTCGAGGAGTTCGACCCGCTGCGCTACCTCTGACACCCGGCCGACGACGGCGGCACCCGCTCCGGCGGCGTGCCGCCGTCGTCGTCTCCGCGGCCGCGCGGGACCTCGGCGCGGGCCGATCCAGCACCGCCAGACTCCTCGCCGGGCCGCCCCGCGCGCCCCCGGAGGACTCCCAGGAAACTCCTGGATCTACTCCCAGGCATCCCCCAGCCCACGGGCGCAGACTGGAGCCATGCCCAGCCCCACCACCCCGGAGGCACGGCTCGTGGTCGTCGACGACGAGCCGAACATCCGCGAGCTGCTGTCCACGTCCCTGCGCTTCGCGGGCTTCGAGGTGCACGCCGCCGCCGACGGCGCGGGCGCCCTGCAGCTCGTGCGCGATCTCGAGCCGGACCTCGTCGTGCTCGACGTCATGCTGCCCGACATGGACGGCTTCCAGGTGACGCACCGCATGCGGGCCACGGGCCGGCACACGCCGGTGCTGTTCCTCACCGCGAAGGACGACACGCAGGACAAGGTCCAGGGGCTCACGGTGGGCGGCGACGACTACGTCACCAAGCCGTTCAGCCTGGAGGAGGTCGTGGCGCGCATCCGCGCGGTGCTGCGCCGCACGCAGGTCGGCCTGCCGGAGGACGACGCGACGCTGCGGGTCGGCGACCTGGAGCTCGACGAGGACAGCCACGAGGTGCGCCGCGCCGGCGTCGAGGTGGACCTGTCCCCCACCGAGTTCAAGCTGCTGCGCTACCTCATGCTCAACGCCGGCCGCGTGCTGTCGAAAGCGCAGATCCTCGACCACGTCTGGCAGTACGACTGGGGCGGCGACGCCAACATCGTGGAGTCCTACATCTCGTACCTGCGCCGCAAGATCGACGCCCTCAAGGTGCCCGGTCCGGACGGCGAGGAGGTCACGCTCCCGCCGATGATCCACACCAAGCGCGGGGTCGGCTACCTGCTGCGTGCCGCGCAGCCGGCGCGCGTCTGACGTGTCCGCCCAGCCCCGCCCCCACCAGCCCGGCGCCGCGAGCGACGTCGTCGCGTTCCCCCTGCGCGACGACGCCCCGGACGCCGCCGCCGGCCGCGCCCCCACCGGC
>NZ_LWGM01000268.1 GCF_001750215.1 Isoptericola variabilis
GCAGCGTCCCGGTCGCCGTGGTGGCGGCCCCGGCGCCCGTGCCGCGGGCGGCGTGACACCGCGGGCGAAAGGTCGGCGCGCCCGGCGCGTCGGCCCTCGGGTGCCGCCCGCGGTGCGTCACCCTCGCGCCACCCCCTGCGACCCACCCTGCGACTCACCCCTGCGACTCACGACCCCAGCACGACCCTCCCCACCGGGAGGGCACGACCCTGGAAGAGAAGGACCCATGGAGCCCTTGAGGATCGTCGTCGGCGCCGAGACCTACCCGCCCGACGTCAACGGCGCCGCGCAGGCCGCCGCGCGCCTGGCGGCCGGGCTGGCCGGCCGCGGGCACGAGGTGCACGTGATCGCGCCGTCCCCCACCGGCCGGGCCACGCGCGAGGTCCGCGACGGCGTCACGGTGCACGGCGTGCGCTCGCGCCGCTACGTCGGCCACGCCTCGCACCGCGTGAGCCTGCCGTGGGAGGTGTCCGCGCACGTGCGCCGCCTGATGGCCGACCTGCGCCCCGACGTCGTGCACTCCCACGGCCACGTCCTCGTGGGCCGCGTGGTCGTCGCGGCGGCCCGGGCGAGGGGCGTGCCCGTGGTGATGACCAACCACCTCGTGCCCGAGAACCTCGTCGCGTACCTGCCGGTGCCCCGGCCGTGGCACCAGGCCTTCGCCGCCGCGATGTGGCGCGACCAGGGCCGCGTCTTCGCCCGGGCCGACGTCGTCACCGCGCCCACGCCGCGCGCCGCCGAGCTCCTCATGGAGCGCACCGGCCTGACCGGGGTGCTGGCGGTGTCCAACGGCATCGACGCGGCGCGGTTCGCCACCCGCCGGCGCACGACGGCCGACGTGCCCACCGTGCTGTTCGTCGGCCGCCTGGACGAGGAGAAGCGCGTCGACGAGCTGGTCCGCGCCTTCGCGCTGCTGCCTCGCGAGGTGCCGGCACGGCTGGAGATCGTGGGCGACGGGTGCCGCCGCGAGCGGTGGACCGCCCTGGCGGCGGAGCTCGGCGTCGCCGCCGACGTGCGGTTCCGCGGGCACGTCACGGACGCCGAGCTGCTCGAGGCCTACGCCTCGGCCGACGTGTTCTGCATGCCGAGCGTCGCCGAGCTGCAGAGCCTGGCCACGCTGGAGGCGATGTCCGCCGGGCTGCCGGTGGTGGCCGCCGACGCGATGGCGCTGCCGCACCTGGTGCGCCCCGGCCAGAACGGCGCGCTCTACCCGCCGGGCGACGTGACGGCGCTCGCGGGCCACCTGCTGGCGCTGCTCGACGACGCCGCGCTGCGGGAGCGGGCCGGCGCGGCGAGCGTGCGGCTGGCGCAGCAGCACGCGTTCGCACCTGTTCTTCATCGACGGCGGCGCGCTCGCGGTGGAGAACGCCCTCAAGGTGGCGTTCGACTGGAAGTCGCGGTGGAACGAGGCGCACGGGATCGACCCGGCGCTGGGCACCCGGGTGCTGCA
>NZ_LWGM01000027.1 GCF_001750215.1 Isoptericola variabilis
GCGGGCGGGGGAGCGGGCGACCGCGCCGCGGGCGACGACGCGGGCGACGACGGGGGCGACGCCGTGCGCCCCGACCCCGCGGCTGGCACGGTGGAGCCGTGATGCCCCGATGAGCCGCCGACTCGCCGCCGCGCCGGCGCCGTCGGTCCGCGTCCGCGCGCCCGGCAAGGTCAACCTGTCGCTGCGCGTGGGCCCGCTCGACGACGACGGCTACCACCCGGTGGTGTCGGTGTTCCAGGCGGTGGCCCTCTACGAGGAGGTCACCGCCACGCAGGTCGCGCCCGGCTCCGGGATCTCGCTCACCGTGTCGGGGCCGCAGGCCGACCGCGTGCCCACCGACGCCACCAACCTCGCCTGGCGCGCCGCCGAGCTGCTCGCCCGGCACGTCGGCGTCGACCCCGACGTCGCCCTGCACGTCACCAAGGGCGTGCCCGTCGCGGGCGGCATGGCCGGCGGGTCCGCCGACGCCGCCGCGGCCCTGGTCGCCTGCGACACCCTGTGGGACCTCGGCGTGCCGCGCGCGGAGCTGTCGACGCTGGCCGCCGAGCTCGGCGCCGACGTCCCGTTCTGCCTGCTCGGCCACACCGCCGTCGGCACCGGCCGCGGCGACCTGCTCACCCCGGCGATGACCCGCGGCGAGTTCCACTGGGCGTTCGCGGCGTCCGACGAGGGCCTGTCGACGCCCAAGGTCTACGGCGCGTTCGACGACCTCACCGCGGGCCGGGCGCAGCCGGCGGCGCTGGTGGACGACAACCCGCTCATGCAGGCGCTGCGGGCCGGCGACGCCGTCGCGCTCGGGGCGGCGCTGCACAACGACCTGCAGGAGCCGGCGCTGTCGCTGCGCCCCGGCCTGCGCCGCACGCTCGACCTGGCGCAGGAGGCCGGCGCGCTCGGCGCGCTCGTCTCGGGCTCGGGGCCCACGGTGGCGGCGCTGGCCCGCTCCCGGCAGCACGCCCTCGCGATCGCCGCGACGTGGACGGCGGAGGGCGCCGCCGACTCGGTGTGGACCACCACGGCGCCCGCGCACGGGGCGCGCGTCGTCTCCTGACGCGCCGAGACAGGCCGAGATAGAGAGGCCCCGCGCCGAGATAGAGAGACCCCTCTCTATCTCGGCGCGGGGCCTCTCTATCTCGCGGGGGCGTCACACGTGCTTGCGCAGCCACTCCAGCTGCGGCGCGAACCGGTACTCCTGGCCGCCCTCGTGGCCGTTGTAGGGGTAGACGTCGATCCGCTTCGCCACGGTCCCGGCACGCTCGCCCCAGCGGTTGAACGCCGCGTACACCGTGGACGGCGGGCAGATGTCGTCCATGAGCGCCGTCGAGAAGAGCGCCGGCGCGGCGGCGCGCTGGGCGAACGTCACGCCGTCGAGGTAGGAAAAGGTGCGCCACACGGCGTCCTCGTGCTCGCGGTGCACCGACAGGTACCTGGTGATCTCGCCGTACGGGAAGCCGTCGGTGATCTGCACCGCCCGGCGGAACTGGCACAGGAACGGCACGTCGGGCAGCGCGGCCGCGACCGGGTCGCCGGCCATCGCCAGCAGCGCTGCCACCGCGATGGTGCCGCCGCCGCCCTGGCTCGTGCCCTTGACGGCCACGCGCGCCGGGTCGACGCCCGGCAGCGCGCGCACCGCGTCCACCGCGCGCACGCCGTCGGTGTAGAAGCGCCGGTAGTAGTGCTCGTGCGGGTCCAGGACGCCGCGCGTCATGAAGCCCGGCGCCGCCGGGCCGTGCCCGACCGGGTCGGGGGTGTCTCCGCCGGAGCCCCAGCCCGACCCCTGCCCGCGGGTGTCCATCACCAGGTGGGCGTACCCGGCCGCGGCCAGGCCGAGGCGCTCGTGCGGCAGGCCGCGGCCGCCGCCGTAGCCGAGCAGCTCCACGACGGCGGGCAGCGGGCCGTCCCGGTCGACGTCGTGCCGCGCGGGGCGCACCAGCCACGCCCTGACCGGGTGGCCGCCGAAGCCCGGGAACGTCACGTCGTCGACCACGAGCTCGCTCAGCCCGGCGTCCACCCGCTCCAGCACCGGGGCGCCGCCCAGCGCGCGCGCCTCCGCGACGGTCCGCAGCCAGAAGTCGTCGAAGTCGGACGGCTCGTCCACCGTGGGGGCGTACGCCTCGAGCTGCTCGCGGGGCATGTCGAACTGGGCCATGGGTGCTGGGCTCCTCCTGCCGGGGCGTCGTCGTCGACGCGGGTCGTCGAGGGCACTCTAGCGACGTCACCCGCCCGGCCCCGGACGCGCTGCGGGTCCGGTCCCGAACCTCCGTACCCTTGACGGGTGGCACATCTCCTCGGCGCGGACGGCATCACGCTCGCGATCGGCACCCGCACGCTCCTGTCGGACGTCTCCCTCGGCCTCGACGACGGCGACCGCGTCGGCGTGGTCGGCCCGAACGGCGCGGGCAAGTCGACCCTGCTGCGGATCCTCGGCGGCGTCGCGCAGCCCGACGGCGGCCGCGTGACCCGCGTGGGCGGGTCCACGGTGGGCATGCTGCGCCAGCGCGACGACGCCGAGGAGGGCGCCACGGTGCTCGACCTCGTGCACGGCTCGGCCGCCACTCACGAGTGGGCGTCCGACGCGCGCGTGCGCGCCGTGCACGACGGGCTGCTGGCCGACCTCGACCTCGAGCAGCCCGCGTCGACCCTCTCCGGCGGGCAGCGCCGGCGCGTGGCGCTCGCGGCCCTGCTCGTGGCGGACCCCGACGTGCTGCTGCTCGACGAGCCCACCAACCACCTCGACGTCGAGGGCGTGGCCTGGCTCGCCGAGCACCTGCAGCAGCGCTACGGCCGGCCGGGCGCGCGCGGCGCGCTCGTCGTCGTCACCCACGACCGCTGGTTCCTCGACGCCGTGTGCACCCGTACCTGGGAGGTGGTGGGCGACGGCGCCGTCGAGGGCTACGACGGCGGGTACGCCGCCTACGTGCTCGCCCGCGCCGAGCGCTCCCGCCAGGCCGCCGCCGCGGCCGAGAAGCGCGACAACCTGCTGCGCAAGGAGCTGGCCTGGCTGCGCCGCGGCGCCCCGGCCCGCACCTCCAAGCCGAAGTTCCGCATCGACGCCGCGCAGGCGCTGATCGCCGACGAGCCGCCGCCGCGCGACCCCATGGAGCTCACGCGCATGGCCACGCGCCGGCTCGGCAAGGACGTGCTCGACCTCGAGGACGTCACGGTCGCGGTCGGCGAGGACGGGGCGCGGCGCACGCTGCTCGAGCACGTCACCTGGCGGCTGGGCCCCGGCGACCGGTTCGGCCTGGTCGGCGTCAACGGCGCGGGCAAGACGACGCTGCTGTCGCTGCTGGCCGGCCGCCGGCTGCCCGACGGCGGGCGGGTCAAGCGCGGCAAGACGATCCACGTCGCGGAGCTGAGCCAGGACGTCGGCGAGCTCGACGACGTCGGGCACCTCACCCCGGTGCAGGTGGTCGAGCGGGAGAAGTCGACGACCGTCGTGGGCGGCAAGGAGCTCACCGCAGGCCAGCTCACCGAGCGGCTCGGGTTCACCCGCGAGCGGGCGCACACCCCGGTGCGCGACCTGTCCGGCGGCGAGCGCCGCCGCCTGCAGCTGCTGCGCCTGCTGGTCGGCGAGCCGAACGTGCTGCTGCTCGACGAGCCCACCAACGACCTCGACACCGACACCCTGGCCGCGCTCGAGGACCTGCTCGACGGCTGGCCCGGCACGCTCGTCGTCGTCTCGCACGACCGCTACCTGCTCGAGCGCGTCTGCGACCGGCAGTGGGCGCTGCTCGGCGACGGCACGGTGCGCGACCTGCCCGGCGGCGTCGAGCAGGCGCCCGACGGCGTCGACGCTCAGCGCGTGCGGCAGGCGGCGCAGCTGGGTGGGGGCGCGCACGTCGGCGGCGGGGTCGTCGGCGGTCAGGCCCTCGGCGTGCGCGAAGCGGTGCCAGCCGCGCACGGCCGCCAGCGCGCGGGCGGCCGACGCCGCCGACAGGGGGGCGCCGCCGTCGGTGCCCTCGCGCACGGCGGTGAGGAACGCGGCGACGTCGTCCTCGCGGACGGCGCCCAGGGAGGTGCGCCCGGCGACCTCGAGGTGGCGCACGTAGCGGCCCAGGTCGCGCCGGTAGGCGGCGGTGGTGTTGGCGGACAGACCCCGCTCGACGCGCAGGTGCGCCAGGTAGTCGTCGAGCGCCGCCTCGAGGGGGCCGCTGGTGACGACGGCTGCGGAGCTCACCGGGCCATGATGCCCGGCCGCCGCCCGCCGGCGGCGGCGCCTCGCCGGGAGGAGCCGAGACGGGTCGGGAGGAGCCGAGAGGTGGGCGGGCCTCAGAAGGGCAGGAACACGTCGACCGCCACGGCGACGAACAGGATCGTCAGGTAGGTGATCGAGTCGTGGAAGACGCTCATGCCCATCTTGCCCGCCTTGGGCCGGCCGGCCCGGGCGTGCTGCAGCATGCGCACGGCCTTCCAGCCGAACCAGAGGTTCACGCCCACGGCGACGACGGTGTAGACCCACGTCATGCCGGCGAGCGGGACCAGCGCCAGGGAGCACGCCGCCATCGCGACGGTGTAGACGACCATCTCGACCGCCACGCGCCGGTCGCTGGCCACCACGGGCAGCATGGGCACGCCGGCCGCGGCGTAGTCCGCCTTGAACTTCACCGACAGCGGCCAGTAGTGCGGCGGGGTCCAGAAGAAGATGACGCCGAACAGCGCGAGCGCCGGCCAGTCCAGCCCGCCGGTGACGGCGGCCCAGCCGATGAACACCGGCATGCAGCCGGCGATGCCGCCCCACACGATGTTCTGCGGCGTGCGCCGCTTGAGGATCATCGTGTAGCCGACGACGTAGACCGCGATGGCCGCGAAGGTCAGCCACGCCGAGGCGAGGTTGACCAGCAGCGCGAACCACAGCAGGGCGACGAGGCCGAGCACCGTGGCGAAGACCAGCGCCGCGCGCGGGGTGATCTCGCCGGTGACGAGCGGACGCCGCTTGGTGCGGTTCATCTGCGCGTCGATGTCCCGGTCCAGGTACATGTTGAACGCGTTGGCGCTGCCGGCCGCGACGGCGCCGCCAACCAGCGTCTGCAGCACCAGCCCGATCGACGGCAGGCCGTCCGCGGCGAGGAACATCGTGGGGATCGTCGTGACCAGCAGCAGCTCGATGATCCGCGGCTTGGTCAGGGCGACGTACGCCCCGACGCGGTCGCGCAGGCGGCCCGCGCCCGGGGTCGAGCGCGGCGCGGGGTCCGGCTCCGCGCCGTGCGTGCCGCGCGCCTCTCGGGTCGCCGCCGTCAGGGGACGGGCGGTCCCCTCGGTCGTCGTCTGGCTCGTGCTCACGCGCGTCGGTGTTCCGTTCTCCGCAGGGCTGTGGCCGCCGCCGGCGACCCGTGACGGCCCGCTCGGGCCAGGACGCGACCGGCGGTCTCGTCGTGCGCCCGGCGCCGCAGGACGCACGGGGCTCCGCCCCATCGTACGTCCGCCACGCCCGGCGGTCGGCCTGCGTGGCGGCCGTCCACGGTGTGAGAAATGTCCGGGATCCGGTCCCCTCGCCCGGACGTTGACCTGGGACGGCGCCCGTGCACGCGGACGCCGGCCGGTCGTCGCGGGACCCGGCCGGACGCCACGCCGGCCCCGCCTGGTGGGACGACCGAGGCGTCCACGAGGCCGTGGATATACGCTGGACGCGCAACCGCCTGCACCGACGGCGCGAGCCACCTGCGAGATCACGCGGGCATGCCGCCGTCCGGACCTGCGCGTTGGCACTCGGATCTGGCTAGCAGCACACGACCCCGGGGCCAGTTCCCCCGGGCAGGAATGAGGCATATTCGTGAGCACGTTCGACCCCGCCCTGACGCCGCTCGAGTGGAGCGAGCTCGACGACCGCGCGGTGAAGTCCATCAAGGCCCTCGCCGCCGACGCCGTCGAGAAGGTCGGCAACGGCCACCCGGGCACGGCGATCTCCCTGGCTCCGGCCGCGTACCTGCTCTTCCAGAAGACCATGCGCCACGACCCGGCCGACGAGCACTGGGTCGGGCGCGACCGCTTCGTGCTGTCGGCCGGCCACTCGTCGCTGACGATCTACCTCCAGCTGTTCCTGGCCGGCTACGGCCTGGAGATGGAGGACATCGCGGCGCTGCGCTCCTGGGGCTCCAAGACCCCGGGCCACCCGGAGTACAAGCACACCGCCGGCGTCGAGATCACCACCGGCCCGCTCGGCCAGGGCCTCGCCTCGGCCGTCGGCATGGCGTTCGCCGCCCGCCGCGAGCGCGGCCTGCTCGACCCGGAGACCCCCGCCGGCGAGTCGCCGTTCGACCACCACGTCTACGTGATCGCCTCCGACGGCGACCTCGAGGAGGGCGTGACCTCCGAGGCGTCCTCGCTCGCCGGCCACCAGCAGCTGGGCAACCTCGTCGTCATCTGGGACGACAACAAGATCTCGATCGAGGACGACACGGACATCGCGTTCAGCGAGGACGTGCTCAAGCGCTACGAGGCCTACGGCTGGCACACCCAGCGCGTCGACTGGACCGACGGCGGCACCGGCTACGGCGAAGACGTGGACGCGCTCGCGGCCGCCCTCGACGCCGCCAAGGCGGAGACGGGCAAGCCGTCGATCATCGCCCTGCGCACCATCATCGGCTGGCCGTCGCCCACCAAGCAGAACACCGGCGGCATCCACGGCTCCGCCATGGGCGCCGAGGAGATCAAGGGCCTCAAGGAGGTCCTCGGCCTCGACCCCGAGAAGTCGTTCCACATCGACGACGAGGTGCTCGCCTACACCCGCGACGTCGCCGGTCGCCAGTCCGCCCAGCGCGAGGCCTGGGAGCAGGCCTTCTCCGCGTGGTCGGCGGCCAACCCGGAGCGCGCCGCCCTCCTCGAGCGCCTCAGCAAGCGCCAGCTCCCCGAGGGCTGGGAGGCCGAGCTGCCCGTCTTCGAGGCCAGCGAGAAGGGCACCGCGACCCGCGCCGCCTCCGGCAAGGTCCTCACCGCCCTCAAGGACGTGCTGCCCGAGCTGTGGGGCGGCTCCGCCGACCTGGCCGGCTCGAACAACACCACGATGGACGGCGAGCCGTCGTTCGTCCCGGCCGAGCACGCCACCAAGAAGTTCCCGGGCCACGAGTTCGGCCGCACGCTGCACTTCGGCATCCGCGAGCACGCCATGGGCTCGATCCTCAACGGCATCGTGCTGCACGGCCTGACCCGCCCGTACGGCGGCACGTTCCTGCAGTTCTCCGACTACATGCGCGCCGCCGTGCGCCTCGCCGCGCTCATGGAGATCCCGTCGACGTTCGTCTGGACGCACGACTCGATCGGCCTCGGCGAGGACGGCCCGACCCACCAGCCGGTGGAGCACCTGGCCGCGCTGCGCGCCATCCCCGGCCTGGACATCGTCCGCCCGGCCGACGCCAACGAGACCGCCTGGGCCTGGCGCGGGATCCTGGAGAACACGGACAACCCGGCCGGCCTGATCCTCACCCGCCAGAACGTGCCGACGTTCCCGCGCGGCACCGACGGCTTCGCCGGCGCCGAGGGCACCCTCAAGGGCGCCTACACGCTGCTCGACGCCGTCAACCCCGAGACGGGCACGCCCGACGTGATCCTCATCGGCACCGGCTCCGAGGTGCAGCTCGCCGTCGAGGCGCGCGAGGCCCTCGCCGCCGAGGGCGTGGCCGCCCGCGTCGTGTCGATGCCGAGCCGCGAGTGGTTCGACAAGCAGGACGACGAGTACCGCGAGTCGGTGCTCCCGGCGGCCGTCAAGGCCCGCGTGTCGGTCGAGGCGGGCGTCCGCCAGGGCTGGCGCGAGATCGTCGGCGACGCCGGCCGCAGCGTCTCGCTCGAGCACTACGGCGCCTCCGCCGACTACAAGAAGCTGTACCAGGAGTTCGGCATCACCGCCGAGGCCGTGGCCGCCGCCGCGCGCGAGTCCATCGCCGCGGCCGGGTCGGCCGCCCCGGGCGCGGCGCCCGCGCCGCAGACCGGCGGCACCGGCGACCAGCTCTGAGGCACGCGGGCGGGCCGCCGGGACGCACCCCGGCGGCCCGCCCGTCGCCCCGGCGGCACCGCCGCACTCACCGAGAGCCCGCCACGAAGGAGGTCTGGTCCCATGACCGACACCACCCCCACCACCGACGACACCACGCGCCCGACGCGCCGCCTCTCCGAGGCCGGCGTCTCCATCTGGCTCGACGACCTGTCCCGCGAGCGCCTGAACACGGGCAACCTCGCGCAGCTCGTCGCCGAGAAGGACGTGGTCGGCGTCACCACCAACCCGACGATCTTCGCCTCGGCCCTCGCCAAGGGGAACGCCTACGACGCCACGCTGTCCGCGCTGGCCGGCACCGACGTCGAGACCGCCGTCGAGAAGATCACCACCGACGACGTGCGCGACGCCGCCGACGTGCTGCGGCCCGTCTACGACGCCACCGGCACCGTCGACGGGCGCGTGTCGATCGAGGTCGACCCGCGCCTGGCGCGCGACGCCGACGCCACGATCGCCACGGCCAAGCGCCTGTGGGCCACGATCGACCGGCCCAACGTCATGATCAAGATCCCCGCCACGGAGCAGGCCCTGCCCGCCATCACCGCCGTGCTCGGCGAGGGCATCAGCGTCAACGTCACGCTGATCTTCTCGATCGAGCGCTACCGCGCCGTGATGGACGCGTTCCTCGCGGGCCTGGAGCAGGCGCAGGCGAACGGCCACGACCTGGCCCCGATCGGCTCGGTCGCGTCCTTCTTCGTCTCGCGCGTGGACGCGTCGGTCGACGCCGCCCTCACGAAGATCGGCACCGACGAGGCGCTGGAGCTGCGCGGCAAGGCGGCCATCGCCAACGCCCGCCTGGCGTACGCCGCCTACCAGGAGGTCTTCTCGTCCGAGCGCTGGCAGGCCCTCGCGGCGGCCGGCGCCCAGCCGCAGCGCCCCCTGTGGGCCTCGACGGGCGTGAAGAACCCCGAGTACCGCGACACCCTGTACGTCGACGAGCTCGTCGTGGCCGGCGTGGTCAACACCATGCCGCAGGCCACGCTCGACGCGTTCGCCGACCACGGCATCGTGATCGGCGACACGGTCTCCGGCACGGCCGAGGAGGCCGCCGCCACCGTCGCCGCGATCGAGAAGCTCGGCATCTCGATCCACGACGTCACCCGCACCCTCGAGGAGGAGGGCGTGCAGAAGTTCGAGGTGAGCTGGGACGAGCTGCTCACCACGACCAAGACGGGCCTCGACGCCGCCGGCGCCTGACCCTCCGGTGCGGGCCCCGCTCCCCTGCGGGGCCCGCACGCCTTCCACCCCCCAAGACACCCACGAGGAGAGACGGGGACCTTGAGACCGGCAAAGATCACGGCGGAGCACAACCCGCTGCGTGACCCCCTCGACCTGCGCCTGCCGCGCATCGCCGGGCCCAGCGGCCTGGTGATCTTCGGCGTGACGGGCGACCTGTCGCGCAAGAAGCTCATGCCCGCGGTGTACGACCTGGCCAACCGCGGCCTCCTGCCGCCCGGCTTCGCGCTGACGGGCTTCGCCCGCCGCGACTGGGAGGACCAGGACTTCGCCGAGATCGTGCACGACGCCGTCAAGCAGCACGCCCGCACCCCGTTCCGGGAGTCCACCTGGCGCCAGCTCGCCGAGGGCATCCGGTTCGTGCAGGGCTCGTTCGACGACGACGACGCGTTCGACCGCCTGCGCCAGACCGTCGAGAAGCTCGACGAGGAGCGTGGCACGAACGGCAACCACGCCTTCTACCTGTCCGTGCCGCCGAGCGCGTTCCCGGTCGTGTGCCGCCAGCTGCAGGAGCACGGGCTGTCCACGCCGCAGGAGGGCGCCTGGCGCCGCGTCGTCATCGAGAAGCCGTTCGGCCACGACCTGGAGTCGGCGCGCGAGCTCGACGCCGTCGTCTCGGAGGTCTTCCCCGAGGACTCGGTGTTCCGCATCGACCACTACCTGGGCAAGGAGACCGTCCAGAACCTGCTGGCGCTGCGGTTCGCCAACCAGATGTTCGAGCCGATCTGGAACGCCAACTACGTCGACCACGTCCAGATCACCATGGCCGAGGACATCGGCATCGGCGGCCGGGCGAGCTACTACGACGGCATCGGCGCGGCCCGCGACGTCATCCAGAACCACCTGCTGCAGCTCCTCGCCCTCGTGGCGATGGAGGAGCCGGTGAACTTCGACGCCCAGGCGCTGCGCGCCGAGAAGATCAAGGCGCTGTCGTCGGTGCGCCTGCCGCACGACCTCGGCAAGCACACCGCCCGCGGCCAGTACACGGCGGCGTGGCAGGGCGGCGAGAAGGTCGTCGGCTTCCTGGAGGAGGAGGGCTTCAACCCCAACTCCACGACCGAGACCTACGCCGCGGTGCGCCTGGACATCGACAACCGGCGCTGGGCCGGCGTGCCGTTCTACCTGCGCACCGGCAAGCGGCTCGGCCGCCGCGTGACCGAGGTGGCCGTCGTGTTCAAGAAGGCGCCGCACCTGCCGTTCGAGAGCTCGCTGACCTCCGACCTCGGCAACAACGCGCTGGTCATCCGCGTGCAGCCCGACGAGGGCGTCACCATGCGGTTCGGCGCCAAGGTGCCGGGCACCGCCATGGAGGTGCGCGACGTGACCATGGACTTCGGCTACGGCCACGCCTTCACCGAGTCCTCCCCCGAGGCGTACGAGCGACTCATCCTCGACGTGCTGCTCGGCGACCCGCCGCTGTTCCCGACGCGCGAGGAGGTCGAGCTGTCCTGGAAGATCCTCGACCCGATCACCGCGTACTGGGCCCAGCACGGCAAGCCCGAGCCGTACCCCGCCGGCACCTGGGGGCCGGCGTCCGCGAACGAGATGATGGCCCGTGACGGCCGTGCCTGGAGGCGACCGTGATCATCGACATGCCCGAGACCACCACGACGGCGGTCGACAAGCGCCTCGTGCGGCTGCGGGACGAGGGTGGCGCCGTGGCGCTGGGCCGCGTGCTCACGCTCGTCGTGGTCGCGGACGCCGACGACGTCGAGATGGCCGTGGACGCGGCCAACGACGCCAGCCGGGAGCACCCCTGCCGCGTCATCGTCCTGGCCGCCGCGGGCGGTCCGGACGACGAGCCGCGGCTCGACGCGCAGATCCGCGTCGGCGGCGACGCCGGCGCCTCCGAGGTGGTCGTCCTGCGCACGTCCGGCCCGCTGCAGGACGAGCCGGACTCCGTGGTGATGCCGCTGCTGCTGCCCGACGCCCCGATCGTCGTGTGGTGGCCGCGCGAGGCGCCCGAGGTGCCCTCGGCCGACCGCGTGGGCCGCATGGCCCAGCGCCGCGTCACCGACTCGATCATGTCCGCCGACCCGGAGGCGATGATCCGCCGCCTGGCGCAGAACTACGCCGAGGGCGACACGGACCTGGCCTGGGCCCGCGTGACCCTGTGGCGGGGGCTGCTCGCCGCGGCGCTGGAGCAGCCGCCGTACGAGCCGGTCACCGAGGTGGTCGTCGAGGGCGAGCGGGGCCACACCTCGCTCGACCTGCTGGCCGCGTGGCTCGGCAGCCGCCTGCACTGCCCGGCGCGCATCGTGCACCACGAGGGCGCCAAGGCGATCACCAAGGTGACGCTCCAGCGCAAGGCCGGCACGGTCGTGCTCGACCGCCCGGACGGCCGGGTCGTGACGATCCGCCAGACGGGGGCGCCCGACCGGCGCATCGCGCTGCCGATCCGCAAGCTCGACGAGGCCCTCATCGAGGAGCTGCGGCGCCTCGACCCGGACGAGATCTTCGAGGAGGTCCTCACCAAGGGCCTCCCGCTGCTCGACGCCGGGGAGCAGGCCGAGACGGTGCCGGCATGACCGGCGCCGCCGTGGCCCCGACCGCGGCGGGCCGCCGGCTCGTCGTCGTCCACCCGGACGCCGAGGTGCTCGCCCAGGCGGCCGCGGCGCGGCTGCTGACGCGCGTCCTCGACGTGCAGTCGGTGCGCCGGCCCGTGCACGTGGTCCTCACCGGGGGGACCGTCGGCATCCGCACGCTCGCGGCGGCGGCGGCGAGCCCGCTCGTCGCCGCGATCGACTGGTCCGGCGTCCACCTGTGGTGGGGCGACGAGCGGTTCGTGCCCACCGGGCACGCCGACCGCAACGAGACGCAGGCGCGCGAGGCGCTGCTGGACGCCCTGGTCGCGGAGCACGGCCTGCCCGAGGCCAACGTGCACCCGATGGCCGGCCCCGACGGGGCCGGCTCCCCCGAGGAGTCCGCGGCCGCCTACGCGGCCGAGCTCGCCGCCGTGGCCGACCCGGCCACGGGCGACCTGCGAGTGCCCGCCTTCGACGTGCTCCTGCTCGGCATGGGACCCGACGGCCACGTCGCGTCGCTCTTCCCCGGGCACGCCGCCCTGGCGGCGGGCGGTGCGACGGTGGGCGTGCATGGCTCCCCCAAGCCGCCGCCGGAGCGGGTCTCGCTCACGTTCGACGCCGTCCGGGCCGCCCGCGAGGTGTGGGTCGTGGCCGCCGGCGCCGAGAAGGCCGAGCGGGCCGCCGCCGCGCTGGCGGACCAGCCCGTCGAGGAGGTCCCCGCCGCGGGCGTGCACGGCACCGAGCGCACGCTCTGGCTGCTGGACACCGCGGCGGCGGACGCCCCGTAAGACGCCCCGTGACGGACGCCTGACCCGCGCCCGCCCGGCGCACGAAGGCCCTGGACCGCTGCTGCGGTCCAGGGCCTTCGCCGTGTACGGGTCGTCCCGGCGGCGGGAGGGTACCGTCAGGCGCCGTCGCCGCGGCGGCGGCGCAGCGTGGCGAGCGCCTCCTCGAGCAGCGCGGCGCCGTCCTCCTCGGAGCGGCGCTCCTTCACGTAGGCCAGGTGCGTCTTGTAGACCTCGGTGCGCACCGGCGCCGGCGGCGCCGTCGGGTCCAGCCCGGCGGGGTACCCGCAGCGGGGGCAGTCCCAGCTCACCGGCAGCTCGACGTCGTGCCCGACGGCGAAGCTCGGGCGCGTCTCGTGCCCGTTCGCGCACCAGTAGGACACCTGGGCGCGGGGCGCGACGTCGCCGCGCTCGGCCTCCCCCAGGGGGCCCGCGCCCACGCGCGAGCCTCGGATCGCCTGTCCGGCAGATGCCACGTTGCGTCGACCTCACCTTCGCGCCCGCGGCTCACCGCGCGGACGGTCGCTCCTGATCGGGTGGCGGCGCCCCGTCGCGCCGCCGCGGGGTCCGGCGGGGGCACGGCCCCGCCGGGCGGTCCGGGCCGGCGTCGTCGCGGCCCCGACCGGGTGGTCTCAGGCGACCTTCTGGATCAGCCCCAGCAGGACGATGACCAGCGCCCAGACCACGGCGAAGCTGATCGTGATGCGGTTGAGGTTGCGCTCGGCGACGCCCGAGCTGCCCGCGCTGGCCGTGACGCCGCCGCCGAACATGTCGGACAGGCCGCCGCCCTTGCCCTTGTGCAGCAGGATCAGCAGGGTCAGGAACCCGCTGGTGATCACCAGCAGGACCTGGAGGATGATGCGCAGCGCGTCCATGGGTCCTCGGTCTCGTCGTCGACGGGCCCCGGCGGTGCCGGGACCCCCGGCCGGTCGCCCGGCCGGGTCAAGAGTATGTGACGCGCGCCCCGGGGAGCGAACCCCGTGCCGCGGGGCACGGGGTCCGCTCCCCGGGGCGCGCGTCGGGAGGCGCGGCGCCTCAGGCGGCGTGCGCCTGGAAGCGCACGATCTTGGCGAACTCCTCGGGGTCGAGGCTCGCGCCGCCCACGAGCGCGCCGTCGATGTCCGGCTGCGCCATGATCTGCGCGACGTTGCCCGACTTCACCGAGCCGCCGTACAGCACGCGGACCGTCTGGGCCACGTCCTCGTCGTAGAGGTCGGCCAGCTTGCGGCGGATCGCGCCGCACACCTCCTGCGCGTCGTCGGGCGTGGCGACCTCGCCGGTGCCGATGGCCCAGACGGGCTCGTACGCGACGACGACCTTGCTGACCTGCTCCTTGTCGAGCCCGGCGAGGCCGGCCTCGAGCTGGCGGAGGGTGTAGGCGACGTGCTCGCCGGCCTTGCGGACGTCGAGGCCCTCCCCCACGCACAGGATCGCGGCGATGCCGTGCGCGTCGAGCGCGCGGATCTTCGCGTTGACCAGCTCGTCGGACTCGCCGTGGTACTCGCGGCGCTCGGAGTGGCCCACGGTGCAGTAGCGCACGCCCAGCTTGGCGAGCATCTGCGCCGAGACCTCGCCGGTGTACGCGCCGCTCGCGTGCTGCGAGACGTCCTGCGCGCCGTAGCCGACGTCGAGCTTGTCGCCGTCGACGAGGGTCTGCACCGAGCGCAGGTCGGTGAACGGCGGCAGCACGACCGCCTCGACGGCCGCCGGGTCGTGCTTGGCGTCCTTGAGGGTCCACGCCAGCTTCTGGACCGTGGCGATGGCCTCCTGGTGGTCCAGGTTCATCTTCCAGTTGCCCGCCATGAGCGGGGTGCGGTTCGTCGTCATCGCGCTCAGTCCTCCAGGACCTGGATGCCGGGCAGGATCTTGCCCTCGAGCAGCTCGAGGGAGGCGCCGCCACCGGTGGAGATGTGGCTGAAGCCGGCCTCGTCGAAGCCGAGCCGGCGCACGGCCGCGGCGGAGTCGCCGCCGCCGACGATCGAGAACGCGCCGCTCGCGGTCGCGTCGACGATGCCCTGGGCGACCGTGCGGGTGCCGCCGGCGAACGCGTCGAACTCGAACACGCCCATCGGGCCGTTCCACGCGATCGTCTTGGCGTCGGCGAGCTTCGCGGCGAAGGCGGCGCCGGAGGCCGGGCCGATGTCGAGGCCCATCCGGCCCTCGGGGATGCCCTCGGCGGGCACGACGTCGTGCGGCGAGTCGGCGGCGAAGCCGTCGGCCACGACGACGTCGGTCGGCAGCACGATCTCGACGCCGTTCTCCTCGGCCGTGGCCAGGTAGCCCTTGACCGTCTCGACCTGGTCCTCCTCGAGCAGGGAGGCGCCGACGCCGTACCCCTTCGCGGCGAGGAAGGTGAACACCATGCCGCCGCCCACGAGCAGGCGGTCGGCCTTGGTCAGCAGGTTGGCGATGACGCCGAGCTTGTCCGAGACCTTCGAGCCGCCGAGCACGACGGCGTACGGGCGGGCCGGGTCGGTCGTGGCCTTCGACAGGGACTCCACCTCGCGCAGGACCAGGTCGCCGGCCGCGGACGGCAGGAGCTTGGCGACGTCGTAGACCGAGGCCTGCTTGCGGTGCACCACGCCGAAGCCGTCGGAGACGAACGCGTCGGCGAGCTCGGCCAGCTCGCGGGCCAGCTCCTCGCGCTCGGCGTCGGTCT
Source organism: Isoptericola variabilis (assembly GCF_001750215.1). Classification (GTDB taxonomy): domain Bacteria; phylum Actinomycetota; class Actinomycetes; order Actinomycetales; family Cellulomonadaceae; genus Puerhibacterium; species Puerhibacterium variabilis_A. The sequence continues at coordinate 15,190 of NZ_LWGM01000027.1, forward strand.
TCGAGGTCTCGCGGGCGTCGAAGCGGACGTTCTCCAGCAGCGCGACGTCGCCGTCGGCCAGGGCCTCGACGGTGGCGCGGGCGGACGGGCCGGTGACGTCCTCGGCGAGCCGCACCTCGGCGCCCAGGAGCTCGCCCAGGCGGGCCGCCACGGGCGCGAGCGAGTACTTCGCGTCGGGCTCGCCCTTGGGGCGGCCCAGGTGCGCGGTGACGACGACGCGGGCGCCGGCGTCGCGCAGGCGCGTCAGCGTCGGCAGGGCGGCGCGGATGCGGCCGTCGTCGGTGATCGTCGTGCCGTCCAGCGGCACGTTGAAGTCGGAGCGGACGAGGACGCGCTTGCCGCGCAGGTCCCCCAGGGAGTCGATGGTCTTCATGGGCACTCCACCTGTTGCCGGGTCTCGGGGAGGGTCAGGGACGGCGTCCGGGCCGCAGGGGCCGGACACGACGACGTCCGCGTGCGCGGCGCCCGCCGGGGACTGAGCCGAGCGGTCGGGCGGCGCGCACGCGGACGTGTCGGTTCACGCTCTGCGCGCAGGCGTCAGAGACGCTCGCCCACGTAGGTGGTGAGCGCGACGAGCGAGTTGGAGTAGCCCCACTCGTTGTCGTACCAGGAGACGACCTTGACCTGGTTGCCGATCACCTTGGTCAGCTTCGCGTCGAAGATCGACTGGTGCGGGTCGGTGACGATGTCCGACGAGACGATCTCGTCGTCCACGTACGCGAGGTGGCCCTTGAGCGCACCCTCGGCGGCGGCCTTCACCGCGGCGTTGACCTCGTCGACCGTGACCTCGCGCGAGGCCTCGAAGGTGAGGTCCGTGGCGGAGCCGGTGATGACCGGCACGCGCAGGGCGAAGCCGTCGAGCTTGCCCTTGAGCTCCGGCAGCACCAGGCCGATGGCCTTGGCGGCACCGGTCGAGGTCGGCACGATGTTCTGCGCGGCGGCGCGGGCGCGACGCAGGTCGCGGTGCGGGCCGTCCTGGAGGTTCTGGTCGCCCGTGTAGGCGTGGATCGTCGTCATGAGGCCGCGCTCGATGCCGATCGAGTCGTTGAGGGCCTTGGCGAGCGGCGCGAGGCAGTTCGTCGTGCACGACGCGTTCGAGATGATGTTGTGCGCGGCGGCGTCGTACTGCTCGTGGTTGACGCCCATCACGAAGGTGGCGTCCTCGTTCTTCGCGGGCGCCGAGATGATGACCTTCTTGGCGCCGGCGTCGATGTGCGCCTTGGCCTTGGTGGCGTCCGTGAAGAAGCCGGTGGACTCGATGACGATGTCGGCACCGAGCTCGGCCCAGGGCAGGTTGGCGGGGTCGCGCTCCGCGAGCGCGCGGATCTTCTTGCCGTCGACGATGATGTTGTCGTCGTCGTACTCGACCGACGAGCCCAGGCGGCCCAGCACCGTGTCGTACTTGAGCAGGTGGGCCAGGGTCTTGTTGTCGGTCAGGTCGTTGACGCCGACGACCTCGATGTCCGCACCCGACTCGACCAGAGCCCGGTAGAAGTTCCGTCCGATGCGGCCGAAGCCGTTGATCCCGACGCGGATGGTCACAGTGCCCTCCTCAGGGGCGCGCCGGGGCCTCCCGACGCACACGTTGTTGCCTGACAGCGCGCGGTGGCGCGCGTCCGTGACGGCGCGGACCTTCGGTCGAGGGACCTCAGGCGCACGGCCTGCTGGACCTCTCGAGAAGGTCACGTCGTCGTCACCTGACGCCCTCGAGCCTATACCCCAGCGGGCCCCGGTGTGTGACGGGGCCCGCATTCCGGCGTGTGAGGTCTGACCACGCGCTCAGAGGTCGAGCAGGTCCGGGCTGAGCCCCGCCTCGGTGTCCGGGATGCCGAGCTCGAGGGCGCGCTTGTCGGCCGTGGACAGCAGCCGGCGGATGCGGCCGGCCACGGCGTCCTTGGACAGCGGCGGGTCGGCGAGCTGGCCGAGCTCCTCGAGCGACGCCTCCTTGTGCTTGAGGCGCAGCTCGCCGGCCTCGCGCAGGTGCTCGGGCACCTCGTCGGCGAGGATCTCGAAGGCGCGCTGGACGCGGGCGCCGGCGGCGACGGCGGCCCGCGCCGAGCGGCGCAGGTTCGCGTCGTCGAAGTTCGCCAGCCGGTTCGCGGTGCCGCGCACCTCCCGGCGCGCGCGGCGCTCCTCCCACACCGCGAGGGAGGCCGAGGCGCCCATGCGCCGCAGCATCTCGCCGATCGCGTCGCCGTCGCGGATCACCACCCGGTCGACGCCCCGCACCTCGCGCGACTTCGCCTGCACCCCCAGCCGGCGGGCGGCGCCCACGAGCGCGAGCGCGGACTCCGGGCCCGGGCAGGTCACCTCGAGCGCCATCGAGCGGCCCGGCTCGGTGAGCGAGCCGTGCGCCAGGAACGCCCCGCGCCAGACGGCCTCGGCCTCGGGCACGCCCGCGGAGACCACCTCGGGCGCCAGGCCCCGCACGGGCCTCCCGCGCTGGTCGAGCAGGCCGGTCTGCCGCGCGAGCGACTCCCCCTCGCGCACGACCCGCACCACGTACCGGTTGTTCTTCCGCAGGCCCCCGGCCTGGACGACGATGAGGTCGCTCGCGTGGCCGTAGAGGTCGGCGATCGCGGTGCGCAGCCGGGCCGCGACGGACTCCGTGTCGAGCTCGGCCTCGATGACCACGCGCCCGGAGATGATGTGCAGCCCCCCGGAGAAGCGCAGGGTCGACGAGACCTCCGCCTTGCGGCACGACGTGCGGGTGACCCGCAGTCGCGCAAGCTCGTCCTTCACCTCTGCCGTGAGCGCCATGGCGGTCATCCTGCCACGGCGTGTCGCGCCCGGGCGTGTCGCGCCACGCGCGGCGGGCGTGACGGCGGTCTCAGGCCCGCGGACCCGCGCCCGGCTCGGGCGCCCGGACGTCGCCCAGCACGCCGTCGAAGACGTCGCGGTAGGCCGCGGCGAGCCGCAGGGCGTCGTGGCGTGCGCTGCCGTCGCCCAGCGCCACCTGCCGCATGAGCAGCCGGGCCCCCATGGCGGCGGCCGCCTCCTCGGCCGCCGCCACGTCCTCGACGGCCGTGGGGTCCGCCAGCACGACGTCGACCCGCAGGCCGGGGGCGTGCTTGTGCAGCGCGTCGAGGTGGTCGACGGCGGTGAGGCCGGACGTCTCGCCGTCGGGCGAGAGGTTGAGCGTGACGCACCGGCGCGCGGACGTCTCGTGCAGCGCGGCGGCCAGCTCCGGCACGAGCAGGTGGACCAGCACGGACGAGTACCAGGAGCCGGGCCCGAGCACGACCCAGTCGGCCGCGCGGACCGCCTCGACGGCCTCCTCGTGGGCCGGCGGGTCGGAGGGCACGAGCCGCAGCTGCTCGATGCGCCCGGGCGCCGTGGCCACGCGGCTCTGGCCGGCCACCGTCTCGAGGTGACCGCCGGCGCCGTCGTCCACCCGCACGTCCGCCTCGACGGCGAGCGGCACGGCCGACATGGGCAGCACGCGCCCCCGCGCGCCGAGCAGCCGACCGACCCAGTCGAGGCCGGCGACCTCGTCGCCGAGCAGCTCCCACAGGGCGACGATGAGCAGGTTGCCGGTCGCGTGCCGGTCCAGCGGTCCGGCGGAGTCGAAGCGGTGCTGGAGCACGGCGCTCCACGTGCGGCCCCACTCGGAGTCGTCGCACAGCGCCGCGAGCGCCATGCGCAGGTCCCCCGGCGGCAGCACGCCGAGCTCGGAGCGCAGGCGGCCGGACGAGCCGCCGTCGTCGGCGACGGTCACGACGGCCGTGAGGCGGTCGCTGACGTGCCGCAGCGCCGCGAGGCTGGCCGACAGGCCGTGCCCGCCGCCCAGGGCGGTCACGGCCGGCCGGGTCGAGCTAAACGCCACCTCACTCCTTCCCGAGGTCGCGCGCCGTCACGGTGACCCGCTGCCCCGTGGCCCGCAGCCGCCGGGCGATCTCCTCGGCGATCGCCACGGAGCGGTGCTTGCCGCCGGTGCAGCCGACCGCGATGGTCACGTACCGCTTCTCCTCGTGCAGGTAGCCGGCCAGCACGGGCTCGAGCGCGGTGACGTAGCGCTCGACGAACTCCTGCGCGCCCGGGCGGCCGAGGACGTAGTCGCGCACCGGGGCGTCGCGGCCGGTGAGGTGGCGCAGCTCGGTCACCCAGTACGGGTTGGACAGGAAGCGCACGTCGACGACGTGGTCGGCGTCCAGCGGCAGGCCGTACTTGAAGCCGAAGGCGACGACGTTGACGCGCAGGGTGTCCGGCCCGCCGCCGGCGACGGCGGCACGGACCTCGCGTGCGAGGTCGTGCACCGACAGGTCGGAGGTGTCGATGACGGTGTCGGCGCGCTCGGCGATCGAGGCGAGCGCCCGGCGCTCGTCGGCGATGCCGTCGAGGATGCGGCCGTCGCCCTGCAGCGGGTGCGGGCGCCGCACGCTCTCGAAGCGGCGCACGAGCGTCTCGTCCGTGGCGTCGAGGAACAGGATCCGGTAGTCCACGCCGCGCTGGCGCATGTGCCCGAGCGCGCCGCGCAGGTCGTTGAAGTACTCCCGGCCGCGCACGTCGGCGACCACCGCGAGCCGCTCGACCGAGGACCCGCTGCGCGTCATGAGGTCCACGAGCGGCACGATCATGGCGGGCGGCAGGTTGTCGACGACGAACCAGTCGAGGTCCTCCAGGACGCCCGCCGCGCGGCTGCGCCCGGCGCCCGACATGCCCGTGATGATCAGGACCTCGGGGCTGCTGTGCCCGGGCCCGCGCGTGGCCGCCTCGATGGCCGGGATGCCGGTGGGCAGGGTCAGGGGCTCGGGCTCCTGGACGGCCGCCTCCGCGGCACGGGAGGCGGCGTCGGCCGACGTGTCGCTCATGCCCCCAGCATGCCAGCCCCGGCGGTCCCCGGGGCCCCCGCGCCGGCCGTGTCCCCGCCGGTCGCGGCGTCGTCCGCAGGGGCGTCGGCAGGGGCGTCGGGTGCCGCACCGGCGGGGGCGTCGTCCGCGGACGCCGCGGAGTCCGCGGAGTCCGCCGTCGCGGCGGACCCCGCCGCGCCGAGGGCGGTCAGCACCGCCTTGGCCGTAGCAGGCCCCATCCCGCGGACGGCCGCGATCTCCTCGACGCTCGCCGCCCTCAGCCGCTTGACCGAGCCGAAGTGGGTCAGCAGCGCCTTGGTGCGCGCGGGGCCCAGGCCCGGCACCTCGTCGAGCGCCGAGGCCGTCATGCCCTTGCTGCGCCGACGGCGGTGCTGGCTGATGGCGAACCGGTGCGCCTCGTCGCGGACGCGCTGCAGCAGGTACAGGCCCTCGGAGGAGCGCTGCAGGATCACGGGGTAGTCCTCCCCCGGCAGCCACACCTCCTCCAGGCGCTTGGCCAGGCCGCACAGCGCGACGTCGGTGACGCCGAGCTCGTCGAGCGCCCGGCGCGCGGCCTCCACCTGCGGCGGGCCGCCGTCGACCACCACGAGGTTGGGCGGGTAGGCGAACCGCGAGGGGCGGTCGGCGGGCGCGTCGGCGGTCACCTCGCCGGAGCGCTGCGCGCCACCCGGCCCGGTGGGGGCCGGGGCGTCCTCGTCCTCGAGGTCGATCTCCACCTCGCCGGCGCGCGACCGGTCGGCCAGGTACCGACGGAACCGCCGGGTGATGACCTCGTGCATCGCCTCCGTGTCGTCCCGCGCGCCGGTGCCGTCCGCGCCGCGGACGCTGAAGGACCGGTACTCGCTCTTGCGGGCCAGGCCGTCCTCGAACACGACCATCGAGGCCGACTGGTAGGTCCCCTGGGTGTGCGAGACGTCGTAGCACTCGATGCGCAGGGGTGCCGAGTCGAGGCCGAGCGCCTCCTGGATCTCGCGCAGGGCCTGGCTGCGGGTGGTGAGGTCGCCCGCGCGCCGGGTGCGGTGCAGGGCGAGGGCGTGCTCGGCGTTCTTGCGCACCGTCTCGGCCAGCTCGCGCTTCTCGCCGCGCTGCGGCACGCGCACGTCGACCCGCGCGCCGCGCAGCCCGGTGAGCCAGGCGGTGACCTGCTCCAGGTCGGGCGGCAGCACCGGCACCAGCACCTCGCGAGGCACCGCGTCGCGCGCGGCCGCGCGCGACGCCTCGTCGGCGCCGGCCTCGAGCCCCTCGTCGGCCGAGCCGTACACCTGCTGCAGCAGGTGCTCGACGAGCTCGCCGTCCGTGACGTCCTCGACCTTCTCCACGACCCAGCCGCGCTGGCCGCGGATCCGCCCGCCGCGCACGTGGAACACCTGCACGGCCGCCTCGAGCTCGTCGCCGACGAGCGCGAAGACGTCGGCGTCCGTGGCGTCCCCGAGCACCACCGCGTTCTTCTCGAGCGCCCGCTGCAGGGCCTGGACGTCGTCGCGCAGCCGGGCGGCGCGCTCGTACTCCATGTCGGCCGCGGCCTCCTGCATCTGCTTCTCGAGCCGGCGCACGAACCGCTGGGTGTCGCCCGCCATGAAGTCGCAGAAGTCCTGGGCGAGCTGCTTGTGGTCCTCCTGCGAGATGCGCTCCACGCAGGGCGCCGAGCACTTGTCGATGTAGCCGAGCAGGCACGGGCGCCCGCTGGCCTGGGCGCGCTTGTACACGCCCGCGGAGCAGGTGCGGATCGGGAAGACGCGCAGCAGCAGGTCGAGCGTCTCGCGGATCGCCCAGGCGTGGCCGTAGGGGCCGAAGTACCGGGTGCCGGGGCGCTTGGCGCCGCGCATCACCTGGGCGCGGGGCACCGCCTCGGACATCGTGACGGCGAGGTACGGGTACGACTTGTCGTCGCGGTACTTGACGTTGAACCGCGGGTCGTACTGCTTGATCCAGGTGTACTCGAGCGCGAGCGCCTCGACCTCGGTGCCCACGACCGTCCACTCGACCGAGGCGGCGGTGGTCACCATCGTCTGGGTGCGGTGGTGCAGGTTGGCGATGTCCTGGAAGTAGCTGGACAGCCGGGAGCGCAGGTTCTTGGCCTTGCCGACGTAGATCACGCGGCCGTGGGCGTCCCGGAAGCGGTACACGCCCGGCGACGTGGGGATCTCCCCGGGCGCAGGGCGATAGGTGGCGGGGTCGGCCATGCCGTCCACCCTAAGCCGCCCCGCCGACACCGTCGGACGCGCCGGCGGCGGGCGGTCAGCGCGCGGGCCGCAGGTGGAGCCAGCGCTCCGTCACCACGTAGCCGAGGGCCTCGTTCGCCCGGCGGGACGCCGCGTTGACGCCCGCCCCGCCGGTGCCGAACAGCTCGTGGCCCTGCGCCGCCAGGTCGAGCACCGCCGCCGCCTTCACGGCCGTCGCCAGCCCCCGGCCGCGGACCGCGGCCCGGGTCACGGTGAAGTCGGTCTCGACCATGGGCGCCTCCCGGCCGAGCGACGGGTAGAGCACGGTGACGGCGTCGAGCCGGCCGTCCGCGGCGGTGGCCCCGTAGGCCCACCGGGCACCGGAGCGCAGGTCCTCGGCCAGCGTCGCGGCGTCCGGCACGTCGTGCCGGGTCGCCACGGTGTCCGGGTAGTCGGCCGCGCAGGCCGCGTCGAGGGCCACGACGGCCTCGGCGTCCCGCGGGCCGAGGACGAGCACCTCCCAGCCGGCGTCGGTGGCCGCGGCGACAGCCGCGGCGCACCGGCCCAGCACGGACGGCGTCACGCGCAGCCGGGCGCCCCACGACTCGGCGCCGGCCACCCAGCCGTCGGCGGCGAGCGCCGCGGCGGCCGGGTCGGCGTCGTGCTGCGCGCGGGCGAGGCGCTGCTCGTGGAGCGCACCGGCGGACGGTCGCTGGTGGTCACGGTCGACGACGCCGCCACCGCCGCCGCGCTGCTCAACACGATGGCGGAGCGGGCGCGGTGAGCCGCCGCGAGCGCGGCCGACCCGGCGTCGTCGGCGCACGCGACGAGCGTGCCGCCGGGCTGCAGGCGGGCGGCGAAGTCGACGAACGCCTGGTCGAAGGCCTCGCGGGTGCCGTAGTGGTCGAGGTGGTCGGGCTCGACGTTGGTGACCACGGCGACCGTGGGCGCGTAGTTGAGGAACGAGCCGTCGGACTCGTCGGCCTCGGCCACCAGCACGTCGCTGGCCCCGAGGTGGCCGCCCGGCACGGCCGCCTCGACGCCGTCGGCCGAGCGCGTGCGCACGGTGCCGCCGATGGCGAACGACGGGTCGAGCCCGCACGAGCGCAGCACCGTGGCGATCATCGCCGAGGTGGTGGTCTTGCCGTGCGCGCCGGCGACGGCCACGGCCCGGCGCCCGAGCATGAGCGAGGCGAGCGCCTGGGAGCGGTGCAGCACGCGCAGGCCGGCGGCGCGGGCCGCGGCGAGCTCGGGGTTGGTCTCGCGGACGGCCGAGGACACCACGACGGTGTCGACCCGCGGCGTGCCGTCGGCTCCGACCACGTGGGCCGCGTCGTGCCCGACCCACACGCTCGCGCCGTCCGCGCGCAGGGCGGCGAGCGCCGGGCCCTCGGCGGCGTCGGACCCCTGGACCGGCACGCCGTTCGCGGCGAGCAGCCGCGCGACGACGCTCATGCCCGCGCCGCCGACGCCCACGAGGTGGACGCGGCCGAGCGCGGCGAGCGGGACGGCGGGCGCGACCGCGGCGCTCACCG
>NZ_LWGM01000269.1 GCF_001750215.1 Isoptericola variabilis
GGGCCCGCGTCGCCGGCCCCGGCGCCGACCGGCATGGCGACCAGGGCGTCCGGCAGCTCGCGCGCGGCCGTCAGCGGCGACACGGGCAGCCCGGCCGCCTTGGCGACGCGCTGGGCGGTGTCCGCCACCTCCGCCGGCGTGCGGTAGCTGACGGTCAGCTCCTCCAGGCGCCAGCCGTCGCGCAGCACGGGCGTCAGCGCGGCCGACCACGACCGGGCCCCTGCGGCCGAGGAGGTCTGCGCGACGTCGCCCACGATCGTCATCGAGCGCGTCGGGACCCGGCGCACCAGCATCCGCCAGGCCATGAGCGACAGCTCCTGCGCCTCGTCGACCACGACGTGGCCGTAGGTCCACGACCGGTCCGCGGCGGCGCGCTCGGCCGTGGTGAGCACCGGCCCGCCCGACTCGAAGCGCGCGGCCAGCGTCTCGGCGTCGACGAGCCCGCCGCCCGCGCCGGTCGACTCGAGGACCGACCGCGCGTACTCGAGCTCGGCGGCGCGCTCGGCCGCGCGCGCCCGGGCCTCGGCCTTCGCGAGGGTGTCGTCCTCGCCGAGCAGCTCGGCGGCCTCGTCGAGCAGCGGCACGTCGGACTCTGTCCACGGCGCGCCGGGGTCGCGGCGCAGCAGCGCGCGCTCGTCCTCCGTGAGCTCCGGGGCCGCCTCGGCGAGCCGGTGCGGCTTGGCGAAGAGGTCCGCCACGAGCTTCTCGGGGGTGATGGGGAACCACGCCAGGTTCAGGGCCACGCGCACGTCCCGGTGGGAGCGCAGGTCCTCGAGCACCACCGCGCGGTCCTCGGGGGTCAGCTCGCCGCCGTCGACGCGGGCGTACTGGTCGGCGAGGCGCGACAGCATGTCGCGCACGAAGGCCGCGCGGGCCTCGTTGTGCGGCTTGTGCGTGCGGCGGGCGCGGGAGATGGCCTCGCGCACGTCGCGCCGGCGGACGGTCAGGTCGCGCCCGTCGAGGCGGAAGCGCACGTCGCGCGCCGGGATGCGCTCGCGCGCCCGCACGGCGCGCCGGATCGCGTCCGCCCACAGCAGCCGTCCCTTGATCTCGGCGACGGCGCCGTCGTCGACCGCCGTGGCGCGGATCCCGGGCAGGATCTCGGCGACCGTGGTGGACACGACGCCCGTCTCGCCGAGGGAGGGCAGCACCTGGTCGATGTAGCGCAGGAACGACCGGGACGGCCCCACGAGCAGCACGCCGGAGCGCTCCAGGACGCGGCGGTGGGCGTACAGCAGGTAGGCGGCGCGGTGCAGCGCGACCGCGGTCTTGCCCGTGCCCGGGCCGCCCTGGACGACCAGTGCGCCGGTGAGCCCGGAGCGGATGATGCGGTCCTGCTCGGCCTGGATGGTGGCGACGATGTCGCCCATCCGTCCCGTGCGGCGCGTGGCGAGCGCCGCGAGCAGCGCGCCCTCGCCGGACAGCGACGCCGCGTTCTCGGGGTCGACGTGGTCGAGGTCGAGCAGCTCGTCCTCGAGGCCGACCACCCGCCGGCCGGCGGTCACCAGGTGCCGGCGGCGCCGGACGCCGGCGGGCTCGAGCGCGGTGGCGCGGTAGAACGCCTCGGCGGCGGGGGCGCGCCAGTCCGTGAGCAGCGAGCGCTGCTCGTCGTCGGCCAGCCCGATGCGCCCCACGTACCGTGCCGCGCCGTCCTCGAGGTCGAGGCGGCCGAACGCCAGCCGGTCCTCGACGGCGTCGAGCTGGGCGGCGCGGTCCTCGTAGAGCGTGGCGAACGCGTCGCGCTCGGACCGGTTCTGCGGCGACCCCGACGGCCCCGCGCGGCGCACGTCGCCCAGGCGGCGTCGTGCCCGCCGGCGCAGCTCGTCCAACCGGCCGTAGAGCGTGTCGACGACGTCCTGCTCGTGCGCCAGCTCGTCGTGCCTGCCCGCCACGTGTCCTCCCCACGCTCGTGCGACCGTCGCGTCGGTCGGCCGACCATTATGGCGGACGCGGCGGGGAGCGGTCAGCCGTCCCGCCCAGCGGGCGCCGGGAAGGTTCTCCGGCCGCCCGGGGTTGTGAACGTGAGTCAGGGCGGCACGGCGCCGCTCGTCGACGGAGGGAGTGGACGTGCTGGACCCGCAGAGCATCGTGCAGGTGGACGAGGCGGCCGTGGCGGCCCTCGACGCCCGCACCGGGCTGTCGGCCGGGCTGTCGACCGGTCAGGCGGCCTCGGGGCGCGCCTCGGGGCCGGTGATGCTGCACGCCCTGCGCGGGTTCGTCGACGCCGGCGCGACCGGCGAGATCGCCGCGGCGCACCTCGTGGACGAGCTGGAGACCACGCGGCTGGCGACGTTCGACGTCGACCAGCTGCTCGACTACCGCTCCAAGCGCGCGGTGATGACCTTCGACGCCGACCGCTGGACCGACTACGAGGAGCCGTTCCTGGCGCTCGACCACGTCCGGGACGCCGAGGGCACCGGCTTCCTGCTGCTGCACGGCGCCGAGCCGGACCTGCAGTGGGAGCGGGTCGTGGCGGCGGTCAAGGGCCTGGTCGAACGGTTCGGCGTGTCCCTGACCGTCGGCTTCCACGGCATCCCCATGGGCGTGCCGCACACGCGCCCCCTGACGCTGACGGCGCACGCCACCCGCGACGGGCTGACCGAGGACTACACCTCGTTCTTCGGCACGGTGAAGGTGCCGGGCTCGATGGCGGCGCTGCTCGAGTACCGGCTGGGGCAGGCGGGCCACGACGCGCTGGGCTACGTCGTCCACGTGCCCCACTACCTGGCGCAGTCGCGGTACACGCCGGCCGCGGTCGCGGCGCTGCAGCACGTGGAGCGCGCGACCGGCCTCGACCTCGCCACGGGACGCATGGCCGCCGCGGCGGCCGACGCGACGCTCGAGGTCGAGAAGCAGCTCGAGGAGTCGCCCGAGGTGCGGGCGGTCGTGACGGCGCTCGAGGAGCAGTACGACCGGTTCGCCCGCTCGCTGGGCCGCCAGTCCCTGCTGGCGGAGGCGGCGCCCCTGCCGACGGCCGAGGAGCTCGGCGCCGAGTTCGAGCGGTTCCTCGCCCAGCAGGACGGCGAAGGCTGAGCCCGCGCGGGGCGGACCGCGCGGGCCCGCGAAGGGACCGTGGCGCTCGAAAGTGGTCCGTGCCACACTGGCGCCGTTGCAGTGACGAGCCTCGCTCCTTCGCGTGACCAGCACGGATCGGCGTCGGCGGCAGTGCAGCGACGGGGGGAGCCGCCCGGCCCGCCCGTGGACTGAGAAGAAGGATCAGCATGGCGCAGGGTTCTGTGAAGTGGTTCAACGCGGAGAAGGGCTTCGGCTTCATCGCGCAGGACGACGGCGGTGCCGACGTCTTCGTGCACTACTCCGCGATCCAGACGCAGGGGTACCGCACGCTCGAGGAGGCCCAGCGGGTCGAGTTCGAGATCACGCAGGGGCCGAAGGGCCCGCAGGCGGAGCAGGTCGTCCCGCTCTGACGGGCCGCCCGACCACCGCGAGGGCCGCGACCACGGGGTCGCGGCCCTCGCTGCGTCCGCGGCGCGCGCCTCAGCCCGCGAGCCCGGCCTCCTGCTCGGCGTCGTCGTCCTCGAACGGCGAGAACCCGCGCACGAACCGGGCCAGCTCGTCGCCGGCGAGCACCTGGGCCGGCACGGGCAGGCTGCGCAGCGCGCGGGCGAGCACCGGGGCGGTGAGGTCGGGCGCGTCCTCGCCGCCTGGCCGCACGGCCGCGAGCACCACGTTGCCGTAGCGGCGGCCCTTGAAGATCGCCGGCTCGGTGACGGCGGCGAGGCGCCCGGCCGCG
>NZ_LWGM01000270.1 GCF_001750215.1 Isoptericola variabilis
GGCTGGGCGCGTCGCCCGGCACCAGGAACCACGTCACCGCGCCGAGCGCGACCATCGCGGCGACGCCGAGAGCCATCGGGGTGCCGGGCGACGGCGCGGCCGCGGCGTCCGCGAGGCCGCGCTGCGCGGCGAGGCTTCCGGTCACGAGCACGGCGAGCATCGCGCCGGTCCCGACCGACAGGGCCGCGGTGAGGCGCCGCGTGGCGGCGGCCTGCCCCGCGCGCACGCCCATGGCGGTGAACAGCGCGACGAGCAGCGCGGCGGTGCCGACCATCACGGCGAGGTCGGCCTCCAGGCTCATGAAGCCGTCGGCGCGCGCGCCGGACCAGTGGCTCGCCACGGGATCGGGCAGCTCGTCCCGCCAGCCCCAGGCGACCGCCGCGGCGGCGAGGGGCAGGGCCAGGCCCGCGGCGCCGGCGACGAGCGCGGGATAGAGGGCGGGGGTGCCGCGGCGCGCGCGCCACCGGTGGTCCGTCGTCGTCGGGGTCATCCCTTCAGCGCCTCCTTGAGCAGGGTGGTGGTGGCCTCGGGGGGCAGGCCGGCGCCCCGGGCCGCGTCGACGAACGCCGCGAGGGCGCGCTCGACGGCGGACAGGTCGCGGCCCGCCGTCCCGGCGCCCTGGACCACGACGGCGCCGCGCCCCCGGCGCAGCTCGAGCACGCCGTCGTCGCGCAGCTGCTGGTAGGCGTGCAGCACCGTGTGCACGTTGACCTCGAGCGAGGCCGCCAGCTCCCGCGCGGCGGGCAGGCGGTCGCCCGGGCCGAGCTCGCCGCGGGCGAGCGCCAGGTGCACCTGCGCCACGAGCTGCGCGTACAGCGGCTCCTCGGCGGCAGGGTCGACGGTCCAGAGCATGGCGCAAGGCTACTTGTTCTAGCCCAAGGCGAACAACCCGCCGCGCCGGGAGACGACGACGGGGGTGCGGCCGCGCGGCCGCACCCCCGTCGTCGTCCACCCCGGAGCCCGGGGCGGGCGGTCAGATCATGTACTCGATGAGCAGCGCCGGGTCGGAGTGGTTGTCCCGCTCGGCGGCGGGCTGCCGAGGCATGCGCACCTGCGCCGGGACGCCGAGCGCCACCGCGCCGGCGGGCACGTCCTTGACCACGACGGCGTTCGCGCCGACCTGCACGTCGTCGCCGAGCGTCACGGGCCCGAGCACCTTGGCGCCCGCGCCGATCATGACCCGGTCGCCGAGCGTGGGGTGCCGCTTGCCGCGCGTCATCGACCGCCCGCCCAGCGTGGAGCCGTGGAACAGGATGCAGTCGGAGCCGATCACGGCGGTCTCGCCGATCACCACGCCCATGCCGTGGTCGATGAACAGCCGGCGGCCGATCACCGCGCCGGGGTGGATCTCGATGCCCGTGACGAACCGCGCGACCTGCGACAGCAGGCGGGCCGCCAGCCGCAGCGGCAGGTGGTGCCACATCCGGTGCGAGAGCCGGTGCACCCACAGCGCGTGCACGCCGGGGTAGCCGAGGGCCACCTCGAGGCGAGTGCGCGCCGCCGGGTCGTGGGCGTGCGCCGCCGCGAGGTCCTCCTGGAGGATCTCCCACAGGTGGCGCAGCCCCGGGCGGTGTCCCGGCGGCATGGGGTGCTCGGGCTCGGCGGAGGGGCGACCGTCGACGGTCGCCTCCCGCACGGCGCGCAGGTCGGTCACGTCAGTCCATCAGGTCGGAGTACAGGACGGTGGACAGGTAGCGCTCGCCGAAGTCGGGCACGACGACGACGATGGTCTTGCCCGCGTGCTCGGGGCGGCCCGCCAGCTCGACGGCCGCCGCAAGCGCCGCGCCCGAGGAGATGCCCACGAGCAGGCCCTCCTCCTTGGCCGCGCGCCGCGCCCACTCGACCGACGTGTCGGCGTCGACGTCGATCACCTCGTCGTAGATCTCCGTGTCCAGGATCTCCGGGATGAAGTTGGCGCCGATGCCCTGGATCTTGTGCGGGCCGGGCGCGCCGCCGTTGAGGATCGGCGACTCCTTCGGCTCGACGGCGACCATCTTGACCTCGGGCTTGCGCTCCTTGAGCACCTGGCCGACGCCGGTGATGGTGCCGCCGGTGCCGATGCCCGCCACGACGACGTCCACGGCGCCGTCGGTGTCCGCCCAGATCTCCTCGGCGGTGGTGCGGCGGTGGATCTCCGGGTTGGCGGCGTTGGCGAACTGGCGCGCGAGGATGGCGCCGGGGCGCTCGGCGGCGATGCGCTCCGCCGCGGCGACGGCGCCCTTCATGCCCTCGGAGCCCGGGGTCAGCACCAGCTCGGCGCCGTACGCGCGCAGCAGGGCGCGGCGCTCCTTGGACATGGTCTCCGGCATGGCCAGCACCACGTTGTAGCCGCGCGCCGCGCCCACCCAGGCGAGGGCGATGCCCGTGTTGCCCGAGGTGCCCTCGACGATCGTGCCGCCCGGCTGCAGCGCGCCGGAGGCCTCGGCGGCGTCGATGACCGCGACGCCGATGCGGTCCTTCACCGAGTTGGCGGGGTTGTAGAACTCCAGCTTGGCGAGCACCGTGGCGCCGAGGCCCTCGGTGAGCTTGTTGAGGCGCACCAGCGGGGTGCCGCCGATGAGCTTGGTCGCGTCGTCGTAGATGCGGGCCATCGTGAGTCAGTCCTTGTCTCGAGCGGGGTCTCGGGTGGGTCTCGGGTGGGTCTCGGGTCGGGTCTCGGTCGGGTCTCGGGTCGGGTGAGCGCTGCGGACGAGCGGCCGGGCGTGCGGCGACCGTGTCGCGAGGGGTGACGTGGCCAGCCTGGTGACGGGCGGGGCGTCGCGCCACCGGAGCATCCCGGGGTGTCCATCCCTCGGTGTCTCCGAGCGGTCGGGCGCGGCGGGCGTCGCACGGGCGCCGCGACCCGCGCCGGTTCCGGCGGCGGGTCAGGCGCGGGGTGGACGCCCTAGAGACAGCGACAGGCGCGCGTCGTCACGGGGTGGACGGCCGGCGCGCTGCGGGCGGGGAGGGCGGCGCGGACGACGACGGTGCGCGTGCGCATGCTCGGCTCCCTCCGTGCGTGACCGGTACGGGTCGGTGCTGCAGCCGGCTCGGCTCGGGGCCGGGCCGCGTGACCTGCTGCTTCCTACGGACAACCTAGCCACTCCGGCAGGCCCGGCGCCAGGGCCGGGCGTCCGGCGTGCCGCGCACGGCACCGGCCCGCGTGCCGGAGCACTGACCATGGCCGGTCCGTTCGGTGATTCGTCGGCTGATCGGCGATCCGGATCGCCGATCAGCCAACGAATCACCGAACAGACGGTCGAGGCCGGCAGGACGTCCGGTGCCGCCGCCCCTAGGCTGCGGCCCGTGCCCGCCGCCCGCCCTGCCGCTGCCGCTCCCGACGGTCCGGTTCCCGACGGTCCGGTTCCCGACGGTCCGGCTCCTGACGGTCCGGCTCCTGACGGTCCGGCTCCCGCGGCCGTCCCGGCCGGCCGGGCGGCGCGGGAGTTCGTCGACCGGCACGCCGCCCTCGTCGCGGCGGCTCGCGGGGTGCTCGACCACCTCGACGCCACCGTCGTCGCCGTGGCCGCGTGGGTGGCCGACGACGAGCGGCGCCGCGTGCGCGCGGAGCTCGCGCTGGTGCCGGTCGAGCGCCTGGGGGAGACCACCGACCGCAACCTGCGCCTCGCGGCCGTCCGGGCCGCCGGGTACGCGACGGCGGCGGACCTGCTCGGCGTCGGCCCGCAGGAGCTCGACGCCCTGCCGGGCGTGGGCCCGGCCACCGC
>NZ_LWGM01000271.1 GCF_001750215.1 Isoptericola variabilis
CGGCTGGGTCGACCCCGCCGCGGCCTCCGCGGTCCCGCCGGGGGCTGCGGCGACGACGCCGGTGGACGCCGTCGTCGTGCCGTTCCCCGCGGGCTCGGCCGTCGACGCGGACCTCGCGGGCGCCGACCTGCTGCAGCACGTGGCGGCCACGTCCGCCGGCGCGCGCGTCGTGCCGGTCCTCGAGCACGGCCGCGTGGGCGGCGTCCTGGACGTCGCGCACGTGGCGCGCGCCGTCCGCCGGCGCTGACCCGGGCCCGACCGCGCGCCACTAGACTGGCCCGCCGTGACTTCCTCCGCTGACCGCCCCACGGGCGCCGACATCCGCCGTGGCCCCTTCCGGGTCGGCGACAAGGTCCAGCTCACCGACCCCCGCGGTCGGATGCACACCATCGTGCTGAAGCCGGGCGCCACGTTCCACACCCACAAGGGCTTCTTCCGCCACGAGGAGCTCATCGGGCGGCCGGAGGGCTGGGTCGTCACCAACACCGCCGACGTCGAGTACCTGGCGCTGCGCCCGCTGCTGAGCGACTACGTGCTGTCGATGCCGCGCGGCGCGGCCGTCGTCTACCCCAAGGACGCCGGGCAGATCGTGCAGATGGCGGACATCTTCCCCGGCGCCCGCGTCGTGGAGGCCGGCGTGGGCTCCGGCGCCCTGACCATGTCGCTCCTGCGCGCCGTCGGCGACCAGGGCGAGCTGCACTCGATCGAGCGGCGCGAGGACTTCGCCGACATCGCGCGGGGCAACGTCGAGACGTTCTTCGGCGGCCCGCACCCGGCCTGGCGGCTGAGCATCGGCGACCTGTCCGACGTGCTGCCCACCGTCGCGGAGCCGGGCTCCGTCGACCGCGTGGTGCTCGACATGCTCGCGCCGTGGGAGAACCTCGACGCCGTGGCCGAGGCGCTCGTGCCCGGCGGCGTCTTCCTCGCCTACGTCGCCACCGCCACGCAGCTGTCCCGCCTCGCGGAGGACCTGCGCGTGCACGGCCGGTTCGCCGAGCCCGTCGCGTGGGAGTCGATGGTGCGCGGCTGGCACCTCGAGGGCCTCGCGGTGCGCCCGCAGCACCGCATGGTGGGCCACACCGGGTTCCTGCTGACCTCCCGCCGGCTCGCCGACGGCGTCGTGCCGCCCGAGCGGAAGCGGCGCCCCCAGGGCACCAAGCCCGACGCCGACGCCGACGCCGCGTGGGGCGAGGAGGAGCTCGGCCAGCGCCCGGTGTCGGACAAGAAGCTGCGCCGCGTGCGGCGCGACGTCGCCGAGTCGGCCCAGGCCGCCGCGGCGTCGGCCGCCGCGGCGTCGGCCGCCGAGGCGTCCCGGCTGCCGGACGCCGGCCCCGACGTGCAGCGAGACGTCGAGCCCGGCGTCGAGCGCGGCCTCGAGCCGGGTCCTGTGCCGGGCCCCGACGCGGCCCCGGAGCGGCCCGCCGCGGACTGAGACGGCGCGTGCCCGCCGTGCGGCGGGCGTGTGAAGGCTCGGCCGGTGCGCGCGGTTTCGACCGCGTGCCACCTCCCGCGCGGTGGGGATGCTGCGTAGGGTGCTGTATTCGGGACAGCCTCCCGCCCCGGGAGGCCGGACCCGGAGCCGCACGAGAGGGGACCTGCATGGCCGAGAACCCTGTCAACCCTGTCCGCTCCGACTACCAGGGCCCGAGCCGGGACGCCCAGCTCGCGATGCTCGCCGCCAAGAACGAGCGCCTCGCCGAGGCGCTGCGCGCGGCCCGCGACCAGATCGTCGAGCTGAAGAAGCAGATCGACGACCTCGCCAAGCCGCCGGGGACGTACGCGACGTTCCTGCAGGCCCACTCCGACGGGTCCGTCGACGTCTCGGCGGCCGGGCGCAAGATGCACGTCGGCGCGAGCCCCAACCTCGACGTCGCCGCGCTGCAGCCGGGCCAGGAGGTGAAGCTCAACGAGGCGATGACCGTGGTGGAGGCCGGCGGCTTCGAGCGCGTCGGCGAGCTGGTCACCGTCAAGGAGGTGCTCGACGCCGAGCGGGTGCTCGTCGTCGGCCGCGCCGACGAAGAGCGGGTCGTGCGCCTGGCCGGGTCCGTCCTGGGCCGCACGCTGCGCGTCGGCGACTCCCTCACCGTGGACGTGCGCAGCGGGTTCGTCTTCGAGATCGTGCCCAAGTCGGAGGTCGAGGAGCTCGTCCTCGAGGAGGTGCCCGACATCCGCTACGAGGACATCGGCGGCCTGGGCACGCAGATCGAGGCGATCCGCGACGCGGTCGAGCTGCCGTTCGCCCACCCGGACCTGTTCCGCGAGCACGGCCTGCGGCCGCCCAAGGGCGTGCTGCTGTACGGGCCGCCCGGCTGCGGCAAGACGCTCATCGCCAAGGCCGTCGCCGCGTCGCTGGCCACCATGGTCACGGGCTCCGCCGACGACCCGAACGTGCGCAGCTACTTCCTCAACGTCAAGGGCCCCGAGCTGCTCAACAAGTACGTCGGGGAGACCGAGCGGCACATCCGCCTGATCTTCGCCCGGGCCCGGGAGAAGGCCTCCCAGGGCATGCCGGTCGTGGTGTTCTTCGACGAGATGGAGTCGCTGTTCCGCACGCGCGGCACCGGCCTGTCGTCCGACGTCGAGACGACGATCGTGCCGCAGCTGCTCGCCGAGATCGACGGCGTCGAGCGCCTCGACAACGTCATCGTCATCGGGGCCTCGAACCGCGAGGACATGATCGACCCCGCGATCCTGCGGCCCGGGCGCCTCGACGTGAAGATCAAGATCGAGCGGCCCGACGCCGAGGGCGCCCGCGAGATCTTCGGCAAGTACCTCACGCCGGCCCTGCCGATCCACCCCGACGACCTGGCCGAGCACGGCGGCGAGCCGGCCGCGGCCGTGGACGCGATGATCCGGTCCGTGGTCGAGCGGATGTACGCCGAGGACGAGGACAACCAGTTCCTCGAGGTCACCTACGCCTCGGGCGACAAGGAGGTCCTGTACTTCAAGGACTTCAACTCCGGCGCGATGATCCAGAACGTCGTCGACCGGGCCAAGAAGATGGCCATCAAGGACCTCCTGGCCACCGGCCAGCGCGGCATCCGGGTGGACCACCTGCTGTCGGCCTGCGTCGACGAGTTCAAGGAGAACGAGGACCTGCCGAACACCACCAACCCCGACGACTGGGCGCGGATCAGCGGCAAGAAGGGCGAGCGCATCGTCTTCATCCGCTCGATCGTCCAGAAGAAGGGCGAGGGCGCCACGCCGCGCACCATCGAGCAGATCACCAGCACCGGCCAGTACCTCTGACGATCCCTGCCGGCCGGCGGGCCGGCCCACACGGCGAGCGTCCCGCGACGTCGCGCACCCCACCGGGGACGACGACGCAGCGGGGCGCTCGCCGTGCCCGCGGGGCGCCCCGGGAGGCTCCGCCGGCCCGTCGTGACGTCACCGGGGCGGACTAGGGTGGCAGCGTGAGCGTGCGTCGAGTGATGGGCATCGAGACCGAGTACGGCGTGCTGCAGCCCGGCCGGCCGGGAGCGAACCCCATGCTCCTGTCCAGCCTGGTGGTGACGACGTACCGCGCCCTCGTGGCGCGCCAGGGCGAGCGGCCCGCCGCCCGGTGGGACTACGACGACGAGGACCCGCTGTCGGACGCCCGCGGCTTCCGGCTGCAGCGCGCGTCGGCGCACCCGTCGCTGCTCACGGACGACCCGAGCCGGCCGGCGCCGTCGGGCCCCGCCGCGCGCCCGGGCACGTCG
>NZ_LWGM01000272.1 GCF_001750215.1 Isoptericola variabilis
GCTCAACGAGGCGATGACCGTGGTGGAGGCCGGCGGCTTCGAGCGCGTCGGCGAGCTGGTCACCGTCAAGGAGGTGCTCGACGCCGAGCGGGTGCTCGTCGTCGGCCGCGCCGACGAAGAGCGGGTCACCACGTGCCGTACACGCGCGCCGTGCTCGCGGACACGGCGGCGCACACCTCCTCCAGGGGCCGCTCGAGCACCGCGGCCATGGCGCGCACGGTGTGCGCGACGGCGAACGGGGCGTTGGGCTGCCCGCGGTACGGGTGCGGGGTGAGGTAGGGCGCGTCGGTCTCGGCGAGGACCAGCTCGAGCGGCACGGCGCGCAGTGCGGCGCGCAGGTGCTCGTTGGCCTTGTAGGTGACCGGCCCGGCGAAGGACAGGTACCACCCGTGCTCGGCGCACACGCGCGCCATCTCCGCGTCGCCCGAGTAGCAGTGGAAGACCGTGCGCTCCGGGGCGCCGTCGGCGAGCAGCACCTCGATCACCTCGGCGTGCGCGTCCCGGTCGTGGATCTGCAGCGCCAGCCCGAGCTCCTTGGCCAGCGCGACGTGCGCGCGGAACGACTCGCGCTGCACCTGCGCGCCCCGCGGGCCGGTGCGGAACAGGTCCATGCCCGTCTCGCCGATCGCCCGCACGCGGTCGTTGGCCCGCGCCACGGCCGCGACCTCGGCGACCGCCTCGTCGAGCGACTTGGCGTGCCGGCGCTCCGGCGCCGGCTCCAGCCCGTCCGGGCCGACCTCGTCGACGCCGGCGTGCAGCGTGGCCTCGTTGGGGTGGATGGCCACGGCCCCCACGAGCGCGGGGTGCGCGAGCGCGCCGTCGGCGGTGCGCTCGCGCAGGAGCGCGTCGGTCCAGCGCACCGCGTCCAGGTCGCAGCCGACCTGGACCATGCGGTCGACGCCGGCCCGCGCGGCCCGGGCGACGTGCTCGGCCACCGTCGGCGCGGCGGCGGGGCCGCCGTCCGGGCCGGGGTGGCCGCCCGTCCGGTCCAGGTAGACCGCGGCGATCGCGTCCAGGTGGGTGTGGTTGTCCGCGACCGGGACCGGCAGCGGCTCCGGGTCGGCCGGGAAGCCGCGCTCGCGCGTGCGGGCCACCTGTCAGGCGTCCTCGTCCAGGCGCGGGAACAGGGCGGCGCCCTTGGTGACCGGGGTGCCGGCCGGCAGCACGCCGAACGACGCCGCCGAGGCGACCGGCTGGGCCGCGACCGGGCCCAGCACCGGCTCGGCACCGAGCGCCTCCCACAGCCGGGCCGCGGCCCTGGGCGTCACCGGGTGCAGCAGCACCGCCAGCGCGCGCAGCGCCTCGGCGGCCGTGACCAGCGACGTCGCGAGGCGCCCGCCGTCCACGCCCTTGCCGTCGGCGTCGGTCTCGCCCGGCTCCTTGGCCACCTTCCACGGCTGGGTCTCGGTGAGGTACCCGTTGGTGGCGTCGACCAGCGTCCACACCGCCGCGACGGCGTCGTGGATCGCCAGGCGGTCGATCGCGGCCTCGGCGTCGGCCACGGCCTTGGCCGCCACGGCCTCGAGGTCGGTCTCCAGCTCCGTGCGGGCGCCCGGCGCCGGCAGCGCGCCGCCGAAGTACTTGCCGATCATCGCGGCCGTGCGCGAGGCGAGGTTGCCGAACCCGTTCGCGAGCTCGCCGTTGTACCGCGCGACCATGTCCTCCCAGGAGAACGAGCCGTCGCCGCCGAACCCGATGGTCCGCATGAAGTAGTAGCGGAACGCGTCCGAGCCGAAGGTGTCGATGATGTCGCTCGGCGCGATGCCGGTCAGGCGCGACTTGCTCATCTTCTCGCCGCCGACCAGCAGCCAGCCGTGCGCGAAGACCTGCTTCGGCAGCGGCAGCCCCGCCGCCATGAGCATGGCCGGCCAGATGACGGCGTGGAAGCGCAGGATGTCCTTGCCCACCAGGTGCACGTCCGCGGGCCACGTGCGGGCGAACCGCTCGCGCTCCGCCGCGTCGTCGGACCCGTAGCCCACCGCCGTCATGTAGTTGAGCAGCGCGTCGAACCACACGTACAGCACGTGCTTGTCGTCCCACGGGATCGGGATGCCCCAGTCGAACGTGGAACGCGAGATCGACAGGTCCTGCAGGCCCTGCTTGACGAACCCGACGACCTCGTTGCGGGCGCTGGCCGGCTGCACGAACTCCGGGTGCTCCTCGTACAGGGCCAGCAGCCGGTCGGCGTAGGCGCTCATGCGGAAGAAGTAGTTCTCCTCCGCGAGCATCTCGACGGGGCGCAGGTGGATCGGGCAGACCTTCTGGCCCTCGTACTCGCCGGTGCCGTCCAGCAGCTCGCCGGGGAGCTTGTACTCCTCGCAACCCACGCAGTACGGGCCCTCGTAGGCGCCCTTGTAGATCTCGCCGGCGTCGTACAGGCCCTGCAGGAACTTCTGCACCGCGACGACGTGGCGCTCCTGGGTGGTGCGGATGAAGTCGTCGTTGCGGGCGTCGATCGTCTCGAGCACCGGCTGCCACGCCGACTCCACGAGCCGGTCGGCCCACTCCTGCGGCGAGACGCCGTTCTTCTCGGCGGTGCGCAGCACCTTCTCGCCGTGCTCGTCCGTGCCCGTGAGGAACCACACGTCCTCCAGGCGCTGGCGGTGCCAGCGGGTGACGACGTCGGCGGCCACCGTCGTGTACGCGTGCCCGATGTGCGGGGCGTCGTTGACGTAGTAGATCGGGGTCGTCAGGTAGAAGGACTTCGCGGCCTCGGGCATGGGGTCCATCGTAGTGACGTCGCGGAGCGCGTCGACGGCGTTCTCAGCCGGCCGGCCCGAGGGTCACGCGCAGCAGCCGGTCGTCGCCGGCGCGCGGGTCGCCGCGCCCGTCGGTGTTGTTCGTCAGCACCCACAGCGCTCCGTCGCCGGCCGGCGCGACGGCGCGCAGCCGGCCGTGCTCGCCGTCGAGCAGCGCCTGCGGCTCGCCGAGGCCCGGCGCGGCCGCCGGGTCCGTCGACGGCGCCCGGCCGGGCTCGACGTCGAACGGCACCCGCCACAGCCGCTCGCCGCGCAGGCCGGCGAGGTAGACGGCGTCGGGCGTCACCACCAGGCCCGACGGCGACGCCTCGTCCGTGGCCCAGGTGGCGAGCGGCTGCACGCGCCCGTCGACCGCCTCCGGGAGCGTGGTGCCCGGCACCGCCGGGCTCGCCGACCCCTCGGCCCGGCCCTCGACGTCGGGCCAGCCGTGGTCGCCGCCGGGCACGAGCAGGTTGAGCTCGTCCCAGGCGTTCTGCCCGAACTCCTGGCGAACGCCCGCCCGGCCGGGTCCCAGCCGATGCCCTGGACGTTGCGGTGCCCGTGGCTCCACACGGGCGACCCGGCCGTCGGGTTGCCCGGGGCGGGCTCCCCGTCGAGCGTCACGCGCAGCACCTTGCCCGCGAGCGAGCCCGGGTCCTGCGCGGCGCCGCGCTCGCCGGCGTCGCCGGTGGTGACCCACAGGTGCCCGTCGGGGCCGAACGCCACCTGCCCGCCGTCGTGGTTGGCGGCCTCCGGGATGCCGTCGAGCACGGTGGCGAGGCGGTCGAGCCGCGGGGCCGCGCCGCCGAGGTGGAGGGCGCCGGTCAGCACGGCGTTGTCGTCGGCGCCGGTGCGGTAGACGACGACCGTCACGGCGTCGTCCCGGGCCGGCGCCACGCCGGCGTCCGGCGTGGCCGCCCCGCCCGCCGCCGCGCCGGTGGGCGCGACG